>CAZVGH010000009.1:0-12624 GCA_964626515.1 uncultured Alistipes sp. | reverse complement strand
CGGCACCGACCTGCCCGACTTCAAGGAGATCTCCGCCGTACTGAAGGCCTACCTCGACGCCGTAATTCGCACGGGCGACACGCGCGCCCCGCTGACGACGGCCTGGAAGCGCGGCTTCAACGCCCTGCTCGACGCATATTTCGGCGAGATGCCCGAGAGCTTCGAGTGGAACGGCAAGCAGTACACGCCGCAGTCGTTCGCCGCATCGCTGCCGATCGACCTGAACGACTACATCAATCTCACCTCCTTCACGCACCATCCCTTCTACGAGGCCTTCATCCTCGAGATTCCCGACAACTGGATGTGGGGCCGCAGCTACAACCTGCCGATCGACGAGCTGATCGCCGTAATCGACAACGCCGTCGCCAACAACTACACGGTCGCATGGGGTACGGACGTCAGCGAGAAGGGCTTCAGCCGCACGAAGGCGATCGGCGTCATTCCCGAGACCGATCCGAAGAGCATGAGCGGCACCGAGGCCGAGCGCTGGGGGCAGCTGACCGCCCGCGAGAAGGAGGCCGCCCTCTACTCGTTCGACAAGCCGGGTACGGAGCGCACCATCACGCAGGAGATGCGTCAGGAGGCCTTCGACAACTACGAGACGACCGACGACCACGGCATGGTGATCATGGGCACGGCGGTCGACCAGAACGGTTCGGAGTACTACAAGGTACAGAACTCGTGGGATGCGAAGCCCCCCTACGACGGTTTCTACTACTTCTCGAAGCCCTTCGTGGCCTACAAGACCACGGACCTCATGGTCAACAAGAAGGCGCTTCCGAAGGCCATTGCCAAGAAGCTGGGGCTGTAAGCCGACCCCGGCCGCGACACGCAGCGAGGCGGAGAACCGATCGGGTTCTCCGCCTCGCCGTTTTTTATGCCGCCTCCGGCCGGCTACGCGATCCACACCGCAACGTGGTCGCCGATCCGCCGCACGGTCAGCCGCAACACGCAGCCGTCGCCGATGCGGGCCGAAACGGCCGCGATCGAACCCGCGGCGACGGGACGGTCGGTCGTGCCCTCAAGAGTCACCCCTGCCGGCAGCTCCTCCACAGGAGAAACGACGGCATGGACCGCCGCGATGCGTCCCTCGACGATCGTGCGGAGCGCGCCGTGCGCATATTTATACAGGGTCTCCTTCGCACAGCAGGCGACGAGGGGATAGAGCGGATCGGCCGACAGGGCCTGTTCGGCGGGCGTGAGGATGCGGCGGAAGAGGGCGTGCACGTCGCGGTCCGCCCGCTCGAGATCGACGGCGCAGGGCTTCTCGGAGAGCAGCACCGCCACACGGTCGGCCGTATGCGAAACGGAGAGCCGGAGCGGGGTGCCCGAGGCGACGGGCGCCCCCGCGGCATCGTAGGAGAAACGCACCTCCGCGCCGAGCGCCCGACGGGCTGCAGCCCGCCACGAGAGCACCTCGCGGCAGCGCTTTTCGGACGCGAACGAGGCGGCCAGCGCCCGATCTTCGTCGGTCGTCCACGGCATCGCCGCCGCGGCAGTAAGCAGGGGGGAGAGCAGCAGGCGCGGCGTCATGAGAGCACCTCGACCTTGATTTTATCGATGCGGTGCGCCTCGGTCTCGGCCACCGTGAAACGGATCTCGTGAGCCGTAAAGGCGTCGCCCTTGCGCGGGAAGTCGCGTTTGAGTTCGAGCATCAGCCCCGCCAGCGTCTCCGCCTCGCCGCGCACGTCGCCGAAGAGGTCTTCGTCGAGCTCCAGAATGCGCTCGAAATCGACGATGTGGGTCTTGCCCTCGAAGAGGTAGCATTTCGGGCCGAGCGTCGTGTAGAGCTTCTCGATGCTGTCGCTCTCGTCCGAGATCTCGCCGACGATCTCCTCGATGATATCCTCGAGCGAGATGAGGCCGAGCGTCGAGCCGTACTCGTCGACAACGATCGCCATGTGGACCTTGTTCGTCTGGAAATCGGCCAGCAGGTCGTTGATCTTCTTGTGCTCGGGGATGAAATAGGGCTTGCGGATCAGCTGCTGCCAGCCGAACTCGTTGCCGCGGTTGATGTAGGGCATGAGGTCCTTCACGTAGAGCGTGCCGCGGATGTTGTCCATGTCGCTGTCGTAGACGGGGATGCGCGAGAAACCCGACTCGATGATGAGGCGCTTGAGTGTCTCGTAGTCGGCCGTCAGCTCGATCGCCGTCATGTCGACGCGCGGCTTCATGATCTCCTGCGCCTCCGTGTTGACGAAGTTGACGATTCCCGAGAGCATCTCGTGCTCCTCGCGGTTCTCGGTGCGGGTCATGTCGACGGCATCGGCCAGTTCGTCGAGCGAGATCTCGCTGCGGCGCGAGGCGCGTTCGCTGATCGAGTTGCCCGCGCGCACCAGCAGCCGCGACAGCGGGTAGAAGATCGCCCGCAGTACGACGAGAGGCCGCGCGGCGAAGCGCGCCATGCCGACGGGCGACGACTGCGCGAAGACCTTCGGCAGCACCTCGCCGAAGAGCAGCAGCAGGAAGGTCACCAGGACCGTCTTGAAGAGGAAATCGAAGCGGTGGAAAGTGAAGACCGAGTCGATGATCGTCGCCGTAAGGATCGTGATGCCGATGTTGACGAGGTTGTTGACCACCAGAATGGTCGCCAGCAGCAGGTCGACGTCGGCGAGCAGCCGCAGCACGGCGGCCGACGACGGGCGGTCGGACTCCTTCAGCGCATGAATGTCACGATGCGACAGCGAGAAAAACGAGGTCTCGGAGCCCGAGACGAGCGCCGACAGGCCGAGCAGCACGAGCGTCGCCGCGCACAGCCACAGGATGTGGGGCGGGAGACCTTCGAAAACGACCCACGTCGGGCCGGCGGCAAAGAGTTCTTCCATGTTCATCGGACACACGATCTCGAACGGTTATCGGAGCGGAGACGACGGCCGCTAAAAGAGCGAACTGCCGCCGTGCGGCTCCTTGTCGTTCTGCTCGGCATGTTCGTCGCGCAGCACCTCCTTGCGGGTCTTGGCGGCCTGCGTGATAAACCGCGAGTTGCGCGTCTGGTAGGCGGGTTTGGCCAGCAACACGCCGATGTTGCCGTAGCGGTTCGGGCGGGCACCCAGCACGGCGGGCTCCAGCGGGCGCTGCGGCTGACGCGGCGGGGCGGGCTTGATAACCACCGGTTCGAGCGGTTCGGGAGCGACCTGCGGAGCCGGCGTCGGATCGACCGTATCGAAGGGATTCAGCTCCGACACGATGTTGCTCAACGTCTCCTCGACGTCCTGCTCCTCGCTCTCAAAGCCCGTGGCGACCACCATCAGCTCCAGCTTGTCGCCCAGCGACGGCTTCTCGCTCGTACCCCAGATGATATTGGCCGTGTGGATCGTGCCGTCCTCGTCCTTCATGCTGGCGTGCGCCTGGATGAAGTTCAGGATATCGAGCACCTCCTGGTAGATGAGATCCTCGGAGCGCGAGGTCGAGATGTTGAGCAGAATGTCCTTCGCACCCGTAATCTGGTTGTGGTCCAGCAGCGGCGAGTGCAGCGACGCGGAAGCGGCCTCCTGCGCACGGTTCTCGCCCTCGGCCGTGGAGACGGCCATGTGGGCGCGGCCGCTGTTGCGCATTACCTTCTGCACATCCGAAAAGTCGACGTTCACCAGGTCGCTCTTCACGGTGATGAGCTCGGCGATGCCCTTCGTGGCGAGCGCCAGAATATCGTCCGCCTTGCCGAAGGCCTGCTTGAGCGAGAGGCGGCCGTAGAGTTCGAGGATGTTTTCGTTGTTGATGATCAGCAGCGAGTCGACCGTGCTGCGCAACTCGTCGATGCCGCGGAAAGCCTGCTCGTAGCGCGGCTTGCCCTCGACGGCGAGCGGCGAGGTGACGATGGCCACCGTCAGCAGGTTCATCTCCTTGGCGAGCTTGGCGATCACGGGCGATGCGCCCGTTCCGGTACCGCCGCCCATGCCGGCCGTGAGGAAGAGCATGCGCGTATTGGCAGCCTCGAGGGCGCTGCGGATCTCGTCGATCGACTCGACGGCCAGCTTGCGGCCCGCTTCGGGGTCGCTGCCGGCGCCCAGACCGTCCTCGCCCAACTGTATCTTCTGCTCCACGGGACTGATATCCAGCGCCTGACTGTCGGTGTTGCACACCATGAACGTCACGCCCTGAATACCCATGTTCCACATGTGGTTCACGGCATTGCCGCCGGCACCGCCGACACCCATTACCGTAATGATCGACTGCTTGTCGCGCGTCGCATTGACCTCCGACATCAAATCTGTCATATCCAATTTCTCTCTGTCTTATGCAGTCCCCCGCGGGACCGCTGGATCGTTCTTGTTTCGGTTTTACGCACCTCTCTCTCCCCCCCCCGGCACCCTCCGCGCAGACGCGGCCCGGCACCTCGGAAACGTGCGGCTGTTCGCGCCGCGGCGGCGCGGACGTCAGATCTCCTCGTCGCCCGGAGCCTCGAAGCCCTCGGTCATCTTGCGGACCCAGCCCCAGAAGCCGCCCTCCTTCTTGCCCGGTTTTTCGACCGGCGGCTCCTCCGCAGCCTTCGGCTCGGGCGCGGACTCGACAGGGGGAACATGCCGCTTCTCGGGTTCGGAAGGAACCACGGGCGGCACATAGCGGTAGCCGCGCTCGCGCTTGGGACCCGCCGCGCGCTTCGGCTCACCCTCCGCGGGGGCAGCCGGCTGCCCCGCATGCGGAGCGGGCTGCGCGGCCGATGGAGCGGCAGGATGCACAGGCTGTACGGGCTGTGCGGGAGCCGACGGTGCCTCGGGGACGGCAGCCGGCCGCACGGGCTGCGGTTCGGGTTGTGCCGGCTGTGCGGGCTGCGGCGCGGGACCCGGCACATAGGCCACGCCCGTCTTGCTGCGCTCGCTGCCTTTGAGCAGCAGGCCCACCACCGTCGAGAAGGCGGGATCGGCCAGCGGCGACAGCTGTTTCGGGGCGGCGTCGGGCGTTGCGGCGGGAACCGCCTCGCGCTCGTCCGCGAGCGCCTCTTCGGGCGTCGCCAGGCGCACCTCCAGGCCGGTGCAGATGCGGAACAGCTCGTCGAGATCCTTCAACTTGGCCGCGCCGCCCGTCAGCACGAGGCCGTAGGCGAGTTTGTCGGCGCAGCCCGAGATCTTCAGCTCCTCCTTCACGAAGTCGATGATATCCATCGCGCGCGCCTCGATCACCGTCGCCAGGTTGCGCAGCAGAATTTCGCGCGCGTCGCGCGCCGTGCGGCCCGAGACACGGATGAGCCGATCCTCCGGAGCACGCTCGGCGACCGCCGAGCCGTATTTCTGCTTGAGCTCCTCGACATAACGTTCGGGGACGCCCATCGTGCGAATATCGTGGTTGATCGCCGAAGCACCCATCGGGATCGAGGCCGTATAACGGACCACGTTGCGGTAGTAGACCGCCACGTCCGTCACGCCGCTGCCGACGTTGACGACGGCGACGCCCTCCTCCTTCTCGTCGGCCGTCAGCACCGCCTCGGCTACGGCGAGCGAGTTGGGAATCGTGCTCACGGGTGTGACGCCGACGCGCTTGAGCGCCATGTCGAGGCGCTGCAACGGCATGCGCTGGCAAAGGATGAAGTTGAAGGTCGACGAGAGTTTGCGGCCGAAGGAGCCGATGGGGTTGACCGACTCCTGCTCGCCGTCGATGAGGTAGTGCTGCGGAATGCGCTCCATGATCGTCTCGTCGTCGGGCGCCTGCACGTTGCGCATGCGGTCGAAGAGGCTCGCCACATCGTTCTGCGCGACCCCGTTCTGCGGGTCGGCGACATAGACGTAATCCGTATGGCGGGCGCAGCGGACGAAGTCGCCCGAGATGCCCGCATAGGCCTCCGTAATGCGGATGCCGGCCGCTTCGCCGGCCTCCGTAACGGCAGCGGCGAGCGCCTGACCGACCGACTCGATGTTGTCGATACGGCCGGCGTTGACACCCTGCACGGGTTTCGAAACGAGCGCCTTGAGCTTGAGCGTACCGTCGTCCTCCTTCACGGCCACGGCCACGACGACTGCCGACGATCCCAGGTCGACGGCGACGATATAGTTTTTGCGTTCCACGGTATATGGTTGTATTTTTTTCTCCTAACTTGCCGGCTCCCGCCGCCCGTCAGCGGCAGACCACCTGGTCGGCGAAGCGGACGTCGATTTCGCGCCAGCGCTCCCAGCCGATCGCCGGGAGGCCCTGTTCATAGAAGCGCAGCAGTTTGTCCAGCTTCTCCTCCGTCCGCTCCAGCCGGCCGAAACGGATTGTAAAGCGGCCGCTGCGCGGCACGAGCGACAACTCCAGCGCACCGGACGCAGCCGGCGCGGCGATCAGCTGCACGAGCTCCGACCTCCAGAAATCGTCTTTCTCGACGAACTCCACAAAGGTAAGGAGTTTCATGAAATCTTCGTAGCTTTTTTCCAACTTTTTTTGCCGCTGCCGCTGCCGCACCTGCTCCCGGTCGATGCGGTCGATATCGGCGCGGATACACTTCGCCTGATAACGGTACTGCTTTAGCAGCAACGCCTTCTCCTCGCGCTTCGCCTGCACGCGCTGCTCGAAATCCTCCTCCCGCTCGAACTGCCACCAGCGGCGCTTGACCCGCATGCGGCTCACCTCGCGCTGCCGGCGCTGGTTCTGCCGCTCGGCGGAGAAGTGGGGGTATTTCGACCGCTCGAGCACCTCGACGAGCGAGTCGATGCGCTGCCGTTCGCGGTCGAACCAGTCGCGCACCGTACCCGTGTATTTCACCGGTACGGGCGGACGGTATTCGCCCGTCACGACGGGCACATAGCGTGCCGAACGGGGCGGAGCGGGGAAGATGTAGCCCGTGCGGGTAACGTAGCTGTTCATGCCGCCCGCGAGGAGGCGCAGCACGGGACGGTGCTGCGAGAGCTCGATGCGCAGCTCCCCGTCCGACGTAAGATAGGCTGCAGCGCGGTCGACGAAGCCCCCCGCGCAGACCACCCGCTCGATCGCCGTCAGGTCGACCGAGTCGAGCGGACGCCCCGTCACCCGCAGCCCGTTGCGGACGAGGCGGCTGCGCACCTCGCGCTCGGTGACGAGCGAGCCGTGGGCCGTGCTGTCGGTCACCTCGACGCGGATCGCGCCGACGGTCGTCGCGCGGCGCGCCGTGCGCGCCAGCGAGGCGGCATAGAGCACGTAGCCGGCGACGGCCGTCCAGAGGAGGGTCAGCCACAGGCCGCGTCCGAGGCGCTGCCACCGTCCGGCATGCGTATGCGGGCTCTTCCGGAACATGTTTACGCCTTATGTTTCAGTCGGTCGGCGATCGCCTCGCAGCAGGCGTCGATGTTGCCTGCGCCGAACGAGATCACCACGTCGGTATCCATCGCCGCCACCTCGTCGGCCAGCCGCTCGCGCGCGACGATGCGACAGGGGACCGTCACCCGTTCGGCGATGATCTCCGACGTGATGCCCGGGATCGGCTCCTCGCGGGCGGGGTAGATCGGCAGCAGCACCACCTCGTCGGCGTGCGACAGCGCCTCGGCGAATTCCGCGTAGAGATCGCGCGTACGCGTGTAGAGGTGCGGCTGGAAGAGGGCCGTGATCCTGCGGCCGGGGAAGATGCCCGCCACGGAGGTGAGCGTCGCCGCCAGCTCGCGCGGATGATGGGCGTAGTCGTCCATGTAGACGCAGGAGGGGGTGTTGACGTAGACCTCGAAACGGCGCTTCACCCCCGAGAACGCGGCGAGCGCCTCGCGCAGCCGCTCCGCGTCGAAAGGAATCCCCTCGCGATGCGCGGCGATCCAGACAAGGGCCGTCGCCGCCACGGCGTTCTCGATGTTGACCCATCCCGGGACGCCGAGCGTGCAGCCGGTCACCGCCCCGTCGGGCAGCACCAGGTCGAAGCGGTAGCGGCCGCCCTCCTCGAGGCGGACGTTGCGCGCGTAGAAGTCGCACGGCGTGTCGTAGGCGTAGCGGTAGATCGTGATCGCCGGGTTGTCGAGCCGCAGGTCGACCCCCTGTTTGAGGACCAGCGCCCCGCCGGGGCGGATCTGCCGCACGAACTGCGCGAAGGCCTCCTTCACCGCCTCGTGCGTGCCGTAGATGTCGAGGTGGTCGGCGTCGGCCGAGGTCACCACCGCCGCATCGGGGTAGAGCCGCAGGAACGAGCGGTCGAACTCGTCGGCCTCGACCGCCAGCCGGTCGCCGTCACCGAGGACGAGGTTGCTGCCGAAATTCTTCGAGATGCCGCCGAGGAAGGCCGAGCCGCCCCCCGTGAGGCAGCGGTTGAGCCACGCCGTGAGGGTCGAGGTGGTCGTCTTGCCGTGCGTGCCCGCCACAGCCATCACGTACTTGCCCGCGGCGAGGTGTCCCAGCATCTGCGAACGCTTCTCGATCGTGAAGCCGTTCGCCTGAAAGTAGCGGTACTCGGCATGGTCCGTCGGCACGGCGGGGGTGTAGACCACGACCGTCGTCGCAGGATCGCGGAAGGGCTCGGGAATGCGGTCGACCGCCTCCTCGTAGTGGATCGCAGCCCCTTCGCGCTCGAGTTCGGCCGTGAGCGGCGAGGGGGTGCGGTCGTACCCCGCCACGCGGCACCCCTCGTGCAGAAAATAGCGCGCCAGGGCGCTCATGCCGATGCCGCCGATACCCAGAAAGTAATAGTTCGCGTATTGCATGGTTTACAGCAGTTTCAGAATTTCGTCCACGATATCCTCCGCGGCACGCGGGCGGGCCAGCCGCTCGAGGGCCGCGCTCATCGCCCCGAGGCGCGCCGGATCGGCCAGCAGCGCCAGCGCCGCAGGCATCGCCCCCTCGACGCAGGCGGCGTCCGAAATCACCGCCGCGGCCCCTTCGCGCTCGAGCGCACGGGCATTCTTCGTCTGGTGATCCTCCGAGACGTTGGGCGAGGGGACGAAGAGCACGGGCTTCGCCACGAGGCAGAGCTCCGAGACGGTCCCCGCGCCGCTGCGCGAGATGACCAGATCGGCCGCCGCATAGGCGTAGTCCATGCGGTCGATGAAGGCGCCCTGCCAGATGCCGCGGGTCGGATGGGCCTCGAGGAACTCGCGCATCTCGCGCTCGTAGTACTTGCCCGTCTGCCAGATCACCTGCACGGGGGCCTCGCCGCCGAGACCGAGGATCCATTTCTTCATCATCTCGTTGAGCGTGCGCGTGCCGAGCGAGCCGCCCACGACGAGCAGCGTCGGCCGCGCAGCGTCGAGGCCGTAGTACGCCCGCGCCTCGGCACGGTCGGCCCCCTCCTTCGAGAAGCGGCCGCGCAGCGGGTTGCCCGTCTGCACGATCTTCCCGGCGGGGAAGAAGCGCTCCATCCCCTCGTAGGCCGTGCAGATGCGGCGGGCCGAGCGGGCGAGGATCTTGTTCGTCAGTCCCGCATAGGAGTTCTGCTCCTGGATGAGGGTCGGCACCCCCATCCGCTGCGCCGCCCACAGCACGGGGGCGCTGGCATAGCCGCCGAAGCCCGCCACGACGTCGGCGCCGAAATCGCGGATCGTGCGCCGCGCGAGGCGGATGCTCTTCAGCACCTTGAAGGGGACGAGCAGGTTTTTCGGTTCGAGGCGGCGCTGCAAGCCCGCGATGGGCAGTCCGACGATGCGGTAACCGAGCGCCGGGACCTTCTCCATCTCCATCTTGCCCTCGGCGCCGACGAAGAGCAGTTCGACGTCGTCGCCCAGGCGGCGCTTCAACGCCTCGGCCACCGCCACGGCGGGGTAGATATGACCTCCGGTGCCGCCGCCGGAGAGAATGATGCGTTTTTTGGCCATGTTCTATCGTTTCGTTTGCGTTTCTGTTTCCATGTGAGGACGCGTCAGCCGCCCCAGCCGGCCCGGTCGAGGTTGCGGTAGCCGATCGCCTCGGCGATCTCCGCCGGTCCGATCGCTTCGCGCCCCGCCAGATCGGCGATCGTCCGCGCCACCTTCCGGATGCGGTCGTAGGCGCGGGCCGAGAGGGAGAGGCGTTCGATCGCCTGCCGCAGCAGCCGCTCGGAGGCGTCGTCCAGCCGGCAGAAGCGGTCGAGCAGCGGGGCCGTCATGCGGGCGTTCGTCCGACAGCCGGCGATCCCCTCGAAACGGCGGCGCTGCACCTCGCGGGCGCGGACCACCCGTTCGCGGATCGCGGCGCTGCTTTCGCCCGGCACGGCGTTTTGCAGCTCGGACGGGGAGAGGGGCGCCACCTCGAGCTGGATGTCGATGCGGTCCAGCAGCGGTCCCGAGATGCGGCCCATGTAGCGGTGCACGGCGCTCGCCGAGCAGATGCAGCCACGGGTCGGATGGTTGTAATAGCCGCAGGGGCAGGGGTTCATCGCCGCCACGAGGGTCACGTCCGCGGGATAGGCGAGGCGGTAGCTGGCCCGCGCCACGACGCTCACACGATCCTCGAGCGGCTGCCGCAGCGTCTCGAGCACCGCATGGCCGAACTCGGGCAGCTCGTCCAGAAAGAGGACGCCGTTGTGCGCCAGCGAGACCTCGCCCGGGCAGGGCGGCTGTCCGCCGCCGATGAGCGCCACGCGCGATGCCGTATGGTGCGGCATGCGGAACGGGCGCTGCGTCAGCAGCCCCTCGAAGCGCTGCAGCCCCGCCACGGAGTGGATGCGCGTCGTCTCGAGCGCCTCGTCGAGCGTCAGCGGCGGCAGGATCGTCGGCAGGCGGTGCGCCAGCATCGTCTTGCCCGAGCCGGGCGAGCCGACGAGCAGCACGTTGTGCCCGCCTGCAGCGGCGATCTCCAGCGCCCGCTTGGCGCGCGCCTGCCCCTTGACGTCGGCGAAATCCTCCGCGAAGCGCTCCCGAGCATCGGCGAAGGCCGTCGATGCAACCGCCTCGGCCGAACGGAGCGGGGCGTCGCCGTTCAGGAAGTCGATCGCCTCGCGCAGCGACGCCACGCCGTAGACCTCCAGCCCCTCGACCACGGCCGCCTCGGCGGCATTCTCGTGCGAGAGGATCATGCGGCGCAACCCCTCTCTGCGGGCCGCGAGGGCCAGCGAGAGGACGCCGCGGGTGCCGCGCACGGCCCCGTCGAGCGACAGTTCGCCGCAGATCATCGTCCCGTCGAGCCCCTCGGCGTCGACGCGCCCCATCGCCGCGAGGATCCCCACGGCGATCGGCAGGTCGAAGCCCGCCCCCTCCTTGCGGAGGTCGGCGGGGGCGAGGTTGACGACCACCTTGCGGCCCGACATGCGTTCGTCCGAATTCTCGAAGGCGGCGCGGATACGCTGCTCGCTCTCCTTGACGGCGCTGTCGGGCAGGCCGACCAGATGCAGCCCCACGCCGCCGCTGCCGATGTGGACCTCGACGGTCACCGGCACGGCATCGATCCCGTAAAGGGCGGCGGCGTATGTACGGACGAACATGGGTTATGGATTGGGTGTCTCAAAATCGTATTCGGAAATTCGCGAGCGCAGCCTGCGGAGTGCGCGCACTCGCAAGAGCTGCGGGCCTCCGCCGGGGGAGGGAGGCTGCGGCCCGCCGGTCAGGATCGGGTCGGCCTCCGTCAGAACGGCGGCTCCTCGTCCAGCGCCCCGGGGGTCATGCGGACGGGCTGCTGCGGGGGCAGCGCGAACTCGTCGCCGCCGGCCGCCATGCCCAGCGCGCCTCCTGCGGGGAGGTTCGCTCCGCTGGCGTAATCGTCGTAGGCCTGCTGGGCGTCGGCCGCCTGCTGCGGGGGCAGCATCGCGTCGTCGACGTCGAGGAAGCGCGCCTGCTCTTTGATGAAGCGCAGGTTCACGTCGCACACGGCGCCGTTACGGTGCTTGGCGAGGATGATCTCGGCCATGCCGTCGGTCGGCATGCCGTTTTCGTCCTGATGGATGCCGTAGTACTCGGGACGGTGGATGAAGGCGACGATATCGGCGTCCTGCTCGATGGCGCCCGACTCGCGGAGGTCCGAGAGCTGCGGACGCTTCGAGCCGCCGCGCATTTCGGTCTGGCGGCTGAGCTGCGACAGGGCGATGATCGGCACGTTGAGCTCCTTGGCGATCGCCTTGAGCGTACGCGAGATGAAGGCCACCTCCTGCTCGCGGTTGCCGTTCTTGGTCTCGGTGTTGCCCGTCATGAGCTGGAGGTAGTCGATGATGATGATCTTGATGTCATTGTGGATCTTCAGACGGCGCGCCTTCGAGCGGAACTCGAAGACCGAGAGGGCCGGCGTATCGTCGATGAAGAGCGGAGCCGTCGAGAGGGGCTTGGTGGCCGACTCGAGGTGGCGCCACTGCTCGGGCGACAGGCGTCCCGACTTGACGTCGGTGCCGCTCAGACCCGTCTCGGCGATAATCAGACGCATCATGAGCTGCACGGCCGACATCTCGAGCGAGAAGAAGGCGACGCCCTGCTCGTGGTCGACTGCCATGTTGCGGGCCATCGAGAGGACGAAGGCGGTCTTACCCATCGAGGGGCGGGCCGCAATGATGATCAGGTCCGAGAGCTGCCAGCCGAGCGTCACGCGGTCGATCGCCATGAAGCCCGACGGCACGCCGTTGAAGCTGCTCGTATTCTTCGAGGCCTCCTCGATCTGCGCCAACGCGCGGGCCAGGATATCCTTCGAGACCTGCACCGAACGCTTCACGTGCCCTTCCGATACCTTGAAGATCTCGCCCTCGGCGAAGCCGATGAGCTCCGTGACGTCGGTCGACTCGTCGTAGGAACGTTTCTGGATCTCGGTCGCCGAGCGGATCAGCTCGCGCTGGACGTATTTCTGGGCGATGATCTTGGCGTGGAACTCGAC
>CAZVGH010000008.1:0-28711 GCA_964626515.1 uncultured Alistipes sp. | reverse complement strand
TGTGGTATCCCGCGCAGCAGGGTGTGGAGGCCGCGTCGAGGACGCAAGAACTGGGCTATCTGTACGCCTATGCGACGGCCGTGCAGCTGTGCCCTGCGGGGTGGCATCTGCCGTCGCAGGAGGAGCTGGCGGCGCTGATCGGTGCCCAGACGGGCGAGGGATTCTTCCGCGAGGCCGATGCGTGGCGCAATATGGCGGCCAATGCGGGTTATCTGAAGAAAAGCTATCTGTTGGGGCAGCCCTCCGCGGCGGATGCGACGAAGTGTTCGGTGCTGCTCTTTACGGCCGCAGGAGCCTCGCAGACCGCGGCTCTCGCTGCCGACTGGGGGTTCTCCGTCCGGTTTGTCAGGGATTAACAGCGGTGGCACCTCGATCGGTGCCACCGCCGTACAAGCCGACAGGCATACAGCAAGGGCATCCGCCAACCGGCGGATGCCCTTTTATCTGTCACTTTCCGGCTGCGCCTTACTCGGCAGCAGGAGCCTCCGGTGCCTCGAGTGCCTCCGGAATCTCGGCCTGCGGAATCGTGCTCTCGTTCTCGAGCAGACGCTCCTGCAGTGCCTTGGCATCGCTCGACAGCGATGCGTTGCTGTCGGCAACACGGCCGCCGTCCATGGCAACCGTAGCCACGAGGCTCAGCACGAGAATCGCGGCAGCCATCGTCCACGTGAATTTCTCGAGGAAATTGGTCGTCTCGCGCACACCCATCACCTGATTCGATGCGCCGAAATTGGCGGCCATGCCGCTCTTGGGGCTCTGAACCAGCACCGCGAGAATTACCAACACGCTGGCAAACAGGATCAGAACAATGCAAATCGTGTATAACATATCGTTGCGTTTTTAATTATTATTTTTCAAACGGTCGATTAACTCGGCAAAGTAAATACTTTTTTCGGGATTTAACAAACTTAATTTGCGATAAATTGCAATCGCCTCGTCGCGCAATCCCTGCGCCGCATAGATCGCCGCCAGCGGCTCGCTGACAAGTTGTTCGTCGTCGTTCAGTTCGGCTGTCACGCGCACCTCCCCTTCCGGTTCGCCCTCCTCAGCCACGATGCGCAACTCCTCTTCGCCGAGAAACCGGTCGATCAGGTCGTCCACCGTCAGCCGCAGCAGCACCGAAGCGTCGATCTCGGGGCGCGCGAAAGTCGCCTCGGCTCGCCACGGATCGATTAAGGTCGCCAGCGGCGGGACCTCGATCCCGCGCCGCAGCGCCAGCTGCTGCAGCGGGCGCAGCCAAGGGTATGCAGCCAGCAGTTCGCGCAGCTGTCCGTCCGTCAGCGATCCGTCGATGCGGAAAGGTGTCGTCCGTTCCATCGCTACCAGTTCGAGGCCGCAGCCATGAAGATATCCGTCACCAGTTTGTCGACGATCTCGGGGATCAGCCGTCCCTCGACCTCGGTCAGCAGCTGCGTCGAGTCGTAATCCTCGTAGGCCGAGAAGGTGCGGTTGAAGGACATCGATTCGTCGAGCGCATTCGTGAAACGCACCTTGACCGTAATCGTCAGGCGGTTCAGCAGGGCGTTGTCGTCGCTCGACACGGAGGCGGTGACCGACGTATAGTTCGTAATCTCACCCTCGAAGGCGAAATCGCCTCCCTCGCTGACCTGCTGCAGGCGCGTGCGGCGCGAAAACATATCGACCAGCGCATCGGTCAGCGTCGACGACAGGATCGGCGAGACCATCGTCGCGTTGTTCGGGAAATAGGCGACCGAGAAGGTCTTCGCATCGGGCGGAATCGAAGCGCCCGAGAGCGAATATTTGATCGAAACGCCGCAGCCGCACAGCAGAGCGACGGCAGCCGACAAAAGCAGGAATCGTTTCATAAGCATCATCAATCATCTAAAATCGCGCCGACCGTCACTCCTCGATCCCCAGCTCCTTGATCTTGCGGTAGAGCGTGCGTTCGGACATGAAGAGTTCGGCGGCCGCCTCGCGACGGCGTCCGTTGTTGCGGCGCAGCGCCCGCACGATCTGCTCGCGCAGCACGTCGGCCTTCGTGCGGGTCGCAGGTTCCTCGACCTCCACCTCCTCGGTTTCGGCGTAGACGGGCGCCGCCTCGTATCCGCGGGAGGCATCGTAGACACTCCCCGGCTCGTAGCTCCGCGCCGTCTCCGACGAGGCTGCAGCCGAAGGCAGCAGCGCCTTCACGTCGTGCGGCGGCTCGACACGGCCGCCCGTACGCTGCAGCAGTTCGGCTACCATCCGTTTCAGATCGCCGATCTCGGCGCGCATGTCGAAGAGCAGTTTGTAGAGCAGCTCGCGCTCGTTGGCGAATCCGTCGCCATCGGAGCGCGGCGAGGCGGCGGGCGAAATCGCGCCGTCATACACCTCGGGAAGGTAGTGCGACAGCACCTCGGCCGTAATCAGCCGCGCAGGCTCGATCGCCGAGATCTGCTCGGCCACGTTCTTGAGCTGGCGGATGTTCCCCCGCCAATAATAGTTCATGAGCAGGTCGCGCGCCGCATCGTCGAGTGTCACGGCAGGCATGCGGTACTGCGCCGCCACGTCGGCCGCGAACTTGCGGAACAGCAGCGGAATATCGCGTTTGCGCTCGCGCAGCGCCGGCACGACGACCGGCACCGTCGCCAGACGGTAGTAGAGGTCCTCGCGGAAGCGTCCCTGGAGGACCGCTTCCTGCAGACGGACGTTCGTCGCCGCGACGACGCGCACATCGGTCTTCTGTACCTTTGACGAGCCGACCCGGATGAACTCGCCCGACTGCAGCACACGCAACAGGCGCGCCTGCGTCGAATGCGGCAGCTCGGCAACCTCGTCCAGAAAGATCGTGCCGCCGTCGGCCTCCTCGAAATACCCCTTGCGGGCCTCGAAGGCGCCCGTGAAGGCCCCCTTCTCGTGGCCGAAGAGCTCCGAGTCGATCGTCCCTTCGGGAATCGCCGCGCAGTTCACGGCGATGTATTTGTTATGCTTGCGCGCGGAATAGGCGTGGATCACCTGCGGAAAGAACTCCTTGCCCACGCCGCTCTCGCCCGTGACGAGCACCGTCAGATCGGTCGGAGCGACCCGCAGGGCCACCTCGAGCGCACGATCCAGCAGCTCGGAGGTTCCGATGATGCCGAAGCGCTGCTTTACGGTCGTCGTTTCCGTTATCGTCATATCAGCTTTGTTTCTTCGTTTATTCCGCAGCCTCGGCCGGTGCGATCGCCCGCTCGATACCCTCGATCATGCGGTCGGCGGCCCGCTGCTCCTGCCATTCGTGGTAATAGCCGTAGGCGATGGCGCCCAGCGCGATCAGCAGCGCCAGTACGGCCGCCAGCACGAAACGGTCCACACCACGCCGGCGGACAGGTTTGTCGACGTAGGTGAAGCTCTTCGTGTTCTTGATCGGGCGGCCGTAGTTGAGCCCCTCGACACACTTTTCGGGCTGCATGCGGGCCGAGACCGAGATGTGCGGCTCGCTGCCGAGCCCCGCATCGGCAGTCTTCTTCGGCGCCGGCTGCGGCGCGGCAGGCACTGCCGTTGTCGGGGCGCGGTGCCCGCCCTGCGAACGGGCGGCGGGTGCGACGGGCGGAAGCTCCTCGGCCGGCAGAGGACGGTGTTCGAAGGCGATCGTACCGTTCGGTCCCGGTCGCAGCACGCCCAGCCCCGGCACGGCGAACTCCTCGCCGCGTTCGACGGCATGACGCACTTCGAAGACGAAGCGGTCGATATCGCCGGCAGCCGTCAGGGGGTTCATCCCCGCCTCGACGAGCAGGGCGCGCAACACGCCGTCGTCGCGGCGGACGAGCTCCGAGAAGAGCACCGTTCCTTCGGGCTCCTTCACCAGAAAGGCACCCAGCTGGGGGATGACGAGACGCTTGTGCGAGCGCAGATATTGCGGTAGAATGCGAGTCAGCACGATGGAATAGGCATTTGGTTTACGGCTTCAAAATTACCGCATTTTCGGCGAAAAAACAAAAATAGGGGCCGAAATTCGAAATAACGGAACGAAGTGTTGCGTATCTCGAAAATAATCGCCTACTTTGCATCGCTTTTGAACGAAGCGATCCGATCGAGCTACTTTACCGCTGAACGGACGAAGTAACCGAGCCGGATCGGTTTCGGACAAACCATTTACGAAACGCACCCCATGAAAGACAAGTACATCGACCTGATCGAACAGACCTTCGACTTTCCCCAGGACGAGTTCTCGGTGGAGGACGGAGAGCTGCTCTTCCACGACATTCCGCTGATGGAACTCATCAAGCAGTACGGCACGCCGCTCAAGATCTCCTACCTGCCGAAGATCTCGCAGCAGATCAACCGGGCGAAGCGCATGTTCAACGTGGCCATGGCCAAGGTCGACTATCGCGGCTCGTACAACTACTGCTACTGCACCAAGTCAAGCCACTTCTCGTTCATCCTCGAGGAGGCGATGAAGAACGACATCCACCTCGAAACCTCGTCGGCTTACGATATCCACATCATCAACGCCCTCTACGACAGCGGCATTCTCGACAAGGACCGCTACATCATCTGCAACGGCTTCAAACGTCCGCAGTACGTCGAAAACATCGCCCAGCTGCTCAACGCCGGATTCGAGAACACGATTCCCGTGATCGACAACAAGGAGGAGATCGACTTGTTCGACGACGCGGTGACCAAAAAGTGCAAGGTCGGCATCCGCATCGCCTGCGAGGAGGAGCCCAAGTTCGACTTCTACACCTCGCGTCTCGGCATCCGCTACAACGACATCGTCGATTTCTACAAGGCCAAGATCCGCAAGAACAAGAAGTTCCAGCTCAAGATGCTCCACTTCTTCATCAACACGGGCATCCGCGACACGGCCTACTACTGGAACGAGCTTTCGAAGTGCATGAACGTCTACTGCGAGCTGAAGCAGATCTGCCCCGAGCTCGACAGTCTGAACATCGGCGGCGGCTTCCCCGTCAAAAACTCGCTCGACTTCAACTACGATTACGAATACCTCGCCGAGGAGATCGTGGCGCAGATCAAGAACATCTGCCAGCGAAACGGCGTCGACGAACCGAACATCTTCACCGAGTTCGGATCCTTCACCGTGGGCGAAAGCGGCGCGGCGCTCTACTCGATCGTCAACCAGAAGCAGCAGAACGACCGCGAGAACTGGTACATGATCGACTCGTCGTTCATCACCACCCTGCCCGACACGTGGGGCATCAACCAGCGCTTCATCATGCTGCCGATCAACAACTGGAACAAGGAGTACCAGCGCGTCTTCCTCGGCGGCCTCACCTGCGACTCGGAAGATTTCTACAACGCCGAGCTCCACACGAACGCCATCTTCCTGCCGAAGCTCGAGCAGGGCAACACGCAGTACATCGGCTTCTTCCACACGGGCGCCTACCAGGAGTCGCTGGGCGGCTTCGGCGGCATCCAGCACTGCCTGATCCCCGCGCCGAAGCACGTCATCATCGACCGCGACAAGTCCGACAACGAATATTATACGCGCCTGTTCGCCAAAGAGCAGTCGTATCGGTCCATGCTGCGTATCCTCGGGTACTAATCCCGGTTTTCATAGAGGCGCGTATAAAATTTACATATCGACCTTTCCCCCTTTATCCCCCTTTCGCAAAAAGGGGGATTTTTTCGCGCCTGTTCGCCAAAGAGCAGTCATACCGGTCCATGCTGCGTATCCTCGGGTACTAATCCCGAGATTCAAATTTGTTCGCCGCAGCAGCAATCCGTATTATTAATCCCGGTTAAAACCATTATAAAAAAAACGCTCCCTTGCAACAAGGGGGCGTTTTTATGTTTGAGTCATCTTGCCGGATTCGACGAACCGCAGCAATCCGATGCAGCCGAAACGTCGCGGGACGCCCTGTCCGAGCAGCCCGCAACCTGTTTTACCGGTCCCGAAAATCGAACCGCAACCGAATCCGCAATCCTTCGTCGCCGCGTTTGATGCGGATATGGCCCGGCTGGCTGCGCGGACCCTGGTCGGCAATCGACTTGAAATCGCGGATGGCGGGAATCTCGAGCAGGAACGACAGATCCCCTTCGGGGAACTCGGGATAGGCGGGAATGCCGCTCTTGTTGTCCGTCGGATCGGCCGGCGTATAGAGGCGGAAATAGAGGCCCTCGTCGGCACTGTAGACGGTCCAGTCACCCTCGTCGGTCAGCAGCGTCATCCACCGCATGTCGGCATGGAATCCCTTGAACTCGGGATAGACCAGCCGATCGTAGGCCGCCCCCGTCGAGGTATCGTTCCAGGCCTTCTCCCACACGCCGTACTGCGTGCCGCGGATGCGGTTTTTCCAGACCCGATAGGGACCGCGGCCGAACCAGCGCACGCCCCGCACCCGCTCCTCGGGATAGCGGAACGAGAAACCGAAGCAGGGCACCTCCCGCTCGACCACGGCGTCGTCGAATCCCCGGCCGCCGTTGGCGCGGTTCAGCACCACGGCATCCATCGCCAGCAGGCCGTCCGCCGAGAGTTCCCAGCGGATCGAGTCGACCGCGCCCGCATAATAGCAGACCGCCACCGCCCGGTCGTCCTCCGTGCGGCACTCCGTCCGCAACAGGCGGGCGCGCATCCCCACGGGAATCGGGCCGTCGCCGAACGACAGCAGCCGCCCGTCCCGGTGCACCGTTCCGATGCGGCCGTCCGTGCGGCGCAGGCACACCTCCACCCCGCCGCCGCGCAGCGTGATCGTCGTGCTGTCGGCCGACGCGACCACACCTGCGGCGGCCGACGGCGTCGGCAGGCAG
Source organism: uncultured Alistipes sp. (assembly GCA_964626515.1). Lineage (GTDB taxonomy): Bacteria > Bacteroidota > Bacteroidia > Bacteroidales > Rikenellaceae > Alistipes. The sequence goes on along the minus strand of CAZVGH010000008.1, from coordinate 22,021 downwards.
GCGGCAACCGGACGAATCGGCCACGTGCGCGCCGTCACGGCACGCCCCTCGACATCATACACGGTCACCTCCAGCACATCGGCCTCGAAGAACCCTTCGGGCAGCTCCATGCGCGCATACCCCGAGCAGCGGGGTTCGATCGCAGGCAGGGCGACAGCGCCCTCCCCTGCGATGCGCATCGCGGAGGCGGGGTCGATCGCCTCGGCATACGACGGAGATGTCATGCCGCGGTAGGCGGCCGGCGCATCGGCCCGCAGCAGCCGATAGCGGGCCGTGCAGGCCGACAGATCGGTCGCGAGGTAGTCGTTTCGCACGAGCAGCCGCCCGTCGAACGACGGCGTAATCCGCAGCGGCCCGAACTGCACGGGGGCCCAGATGTCGCGCACGGCGTAGTAGCTCGCCTCCTTCTCGCGGTAAGGCCCCACGATGCCGTCGGCGGCATTCGAGCCGTCGCTGTCGAGCGCATCCTGCCGATCGCTCCGCACGACGGCGTTGTCCGAGAAATCCCACAGGAAGCCGCCCACGAAGAGCGGCGAGGAGGTGTAGCGGGCCCAGAAATCCTCCAGTCCCGCACCGTGGCCCTGGTCGTACATGCCGTGCATGAACTCCGTCGGCATGAAGAGTTTGCGGCCGTCGACGAAACGGCCGACGCCCGTCAGGTAGGAGGGATAGTGATGCGTGTCGATTGCCCCGAAGTCGGCCCACGGATGAATCACCGGGCGCTGCTGCAGATCGAGTTCGGCAAAGCGGCCGTCGAAGGCAGTGTTCCAGCCTCCCTCGTTACCGTTGCTCCAGAGAATGACCGACGGACGGTTGCGGTCGCGGCGCACGAACGCCTCGACGAGCGGCGTCCCCGCCTCGGTCGAGTAGGCATCCTGCCAGCCGCAGAACTCGTCGATCACGAGCAGTCCCAGCGAGTCGCAGACATCCAGAAAATGGCGGTCGGGCGCATAGTGCACCCGCACGGCGTTGCAGTTCAGCGCGCGGATCAGCTCGCCGTCCCGACGGCTGATCGCCGCCGAGGTGGTGCGGCCGCTCGTCGGATAGAACGAGTGGCGGTTGATTCCCTTCAGCAGCAGCTTGCCGCCGTTCAGGTAGAGGCCGTCGGCAGGCCGCAGCTCCACCGTGCGGAAACCGATGCGCTCTTCGCGGCGGTGCAGCTCACGGCCGCGGTCGTCGCGCAGCGTCATCGTCAAGCGATAGAGGCGCGGATGCTCGGGGTGCCACGCCTCGACCGCCTCCCAGCGCGTCGAGAGCCAGTGGTCGCTCCCCGCACCGAGCGGCAGCACGACCGCCGCGCGCCCTTCGAGCGCCAGCTCCAGCGAACCCCCTTTCGGCAGCGGCGTCGTGGCGAGCCGCAGCGTCAGCGAGCCGTCGGCCTGCGGGTCGAGCGCCGCATCGACGATGCGCGTGCGGGGCCCTGCCTCGAGGTAGACGGGGCGGAAGATACCGCCGAAGGGCCACCAGTCGGCCTTGCGTTCGGCGGCATTCACCGAGCGGTCGGCGGACTCCTTCGCCACACGGACCTCGATACGGTTTTCGGCGCCGTAGCGGAGCAGCCGCGCGACGTCGTAGTCGAATTCATAGAAGGCGCCGCGATGCACGGCTCCTGCCGAACGGCCGTTGACCGTCACCTCGGCATCGGTCATCACCCCCTCGAAGACGAGCCGCACGCGGCGGCCGCGCCAGGCAGCGGGCACCTCGAAGGTGCGGCGGTAGATTCCCTCCTCGCGAGGCGGCGCCGTGCGCCCCTCCTTGTACCAGCGGCCGTAACAATACTCGCCGAAGCCCGCGAGCTCCCACTGCGAGGGCACCCCGATCGTCTGCCACGAGCCGCTGCGGCGCCCTTCCGTGCAGTAGAATTCCCACTCGACGGGATCTTCCGAGCCGCGGCCCGAGAGGTACAGCCGTTCGTCGCGCGCCGCATCGGCGTGCGACGGCTGCGCCGCCGCGATCCACGGCAGCAGCAGCAACCAAAGCGTCAGTCGTTTCATGGCGTTATCGCTCCGCACGACGCAGCGGCACGAGCCGCACGTCGGAGTTCAGTCCGCACGCCTCCGTCGGCCAGTCGCCGAACGAGAAGGGTTTCGGAAGAATGACACTGTTGATGTTCGTATCCTTGAAGATGCGCCAATCCTCGCCGCGCCGCTCCATGGCGGCAATGCGGTTGGCGGGCAGGTTCGTCACGTCGACCTCAAGAAGGTTTTCACCCGCCTGCAGGTATCGGCCGATCCGCACCTCGAACGGCACGGCCCAGAGCGTCGCCGCCTCCTCGCCGTTCACCCGCACGCAGGCACTCTCGCGCACGTCGCCCAGCTCCAGCAGCCAGTCGTCGGCCGCCGCGGGATCGTCGACCGTGAAGCGTACGGCATAGCGTGCCGTGCCCGCCGTCTCGCGCGCCCGTTCATCGGGCAGCGCATCCCAGCGGGTCAGCGTATCGGTTTCGAAGCACCCTTCGACAGCAGGTTCAGCCTCGGTAAAGCAGATCGACCAGCCGCGATCGAGCGCGACCGCATCGCCCGCCGTCTCGTAGCAGTACCACGGCCCGACCGGCTCTTTCGGCATCTCGGGGAAGGTCTTGAGCAGCAGCGAACCGCCCGAAGGAATCTGCAGCCGCACGCGGGTCGTTCCGTCGCCCGCCTCGACAGCAGCCATGCCGCGCGCACCCGTCATCGGGTCGAAGACCTCGACCGCCGCGGCCTCGACCGCCAATTCGACCCAGCCGTCGAAGCGGCCCGTCGCCGGACGGGAGAGGAAATAGTTGAAGCCGCCCGCCTCGTTGCGGCGGCGCAGCAGCAGCTGGTCTTCCGTGCGGCGGAAGGGCTCAGGGCGCACGCCCGTCGCAGGCAGCAGTTCGGCATAGCCCGTTCCGGCGATGATCCGTCCGCGGCCGCAGGGAACGACCGTCGTCCGTCCGAAATCGGCGATCGCGGGCAGCGTGCGCAGGCTCTCCTGCAGCGCCGCTTCGCGGGCCTCGCGGTCGCAGCCCAGTCCCGGCACCGTCTCGGGCATCCGCTCCGCCACGACCACTGTGGCACCGCCGCGAACCAGCTCGGCCACCTTGGCCAGCGTCTCGTGCGGCATCGTGCGGCAGGCGGGGAGAATCAGCGCGCCATAGGCAGCGCCGCCCGTCGTATGCAGACGGCCGTCGGCACCGACCGTCAAGTCGGCCAGGCAGCGGTCCGAAACGTAGTCGACGTCATAGCCCGCGCGCAGCACCTCGCGCACCGCCTCCTTGAAGGCGGGCATCGTCTGCTCCATGTGATGGATGTCGAACTGCACGAAGGGGCGCCGCTGCGGCATGCTCCACAAGTCATGCACAGGGAAATAGAGCAGAAAATCGCTGTCGGGCTCGCCCGCCGAGAGGAACGACTGCGTGCGGGCGATGTAGTCGCACAGACCGTCGGCATCGCGCCAGATCGTATTCGCCGGCGAGAAGTCGACCGAAGCGTAGAACTTCCATCCCGGGAAGGCGGTTCCGGGAGGCGTATAGGGTGCGCCGTGGAAACATACGTGGTTGATGCCCGCCGCAAAGAGGTGGTCGACCTCGGGTTTGCAGAGCGCGAGCGAGGTGCGGAAATGCTCCGAGAGCCACGTGAGGGTTTCGGCCGAGGTGCGCCGCTTGCCCGTCAGGTGAGCCGCCGAGGAGGCGAACTTGAGCACGGGCAGGTCGCTGTCGTTCGGACGCGAGATGCCGTCGCGGTGCAGCCCGTCGATCCGATAAGGGGTCTGGCCGTAGCTCTCGCACTCGGGCACGTCGACCGCGGCGTAGAGGTCGATCAGGTTGCCCGGCGAGCCGTGCGCCTGATTGCGCGTGCGGGCGCCGTGCGCATGGGCCCAGCGGGTCCACGGCTCGGTGAACTCCGCGAGCAGCAGATCGGAGATCAGGGCGCGGTAGTCGTCGAGCACGCGCATCGCCGTATCGTCGGTCCGGTCGCCCGCGAGGCAGTCGAGGTGATCCTCGATCCGATAGCCGTAGCGCGCCTCGAACAGAACGGGCAGGCGGTCGTCCCAGTCGGCGTTGTGGGCCTCGAACGAGTCGTTGAACAGCACGCCCGGGCAGGGACAGCCGCTCTCGGCGAAGGCGCGGTCGAAGCGTTCGAGGTAGTGGCCGAGGGCGACGCTGTCGTAGGGGTTGAAGACCAGCCCCTCACCGCCCGGCGCGGCACGCTTCACGCGGAAGCGCGAACGGCCTGCGAAGAGCGTGTAGACGGTCCATCCCTCACCGTCGGCACACCAGTCGAGCAGCGTATCGGGCGTCACGCGGTCCGTGAGATCGAGCCGCCGGCCCTCCCGCACGGCGACCACGCGCTGCACGCGCGCCAGCCCCCGCTGTTTCGGATCGCTCGGCCGCAGCGTATCGGTCAGCCGCTCACCGGCACGCAGCGTCCGGCGTTCGATGAAGAACTGGGCCGTACTCTCGTCCCAGCTGACTGTCGGGCCGCCGAAAGGCCACCCCGTGCCGTTGTTCATGTCGATCTGCAGCCCCAGGCGGTCGCCCTCGGCCAGCGTATGGCGCAGCAGCTCCATCCAGCGCGGCGAAAGGTACTCGACGTCGTTCGCCTCGTTGCCCTGCACACCGTAGATGGGCGTAATCTCGACACCGCCCAAACCTTTGGCGGCAAAGGCTTCGAGGTTGCAGGTCAGTCCCGCCTCATCGACGGCGCTGCCGAGCCACCACCAGCGGACGAAGGGTTTGTGGTCCCGCTCGATCGGGTACCAGTCAGTCGAAGGATCCGCGCCGCAGGCAGCTCCGGCCGCCGCGACGAGCGGCAGCAGGCATCGGGCGACGCGCGCAACAAATTGTTTCATGGGTCGTAAATGATTTTTCCGTTCGGGCGGGGCCGAAAACGCCGAATACGCCGAAGCGCCGGCCGTACGGCTGCGGCCCCTGCAGCGGAACCTCCGTCCGCCGCCAGCCGTCGCCGCGTTACTACTCGGCCGGCCGCACCTGCACCTGCTCGCAGCGGCTCCCGGGGATCAGTTCAGGTTCGAACACGGCATCTTTCGAGGCGCGGATGTCGAGCCGCTCGAAGTTGAAATCGCACAGGCGGTACTGCTCCGACGGCCGCACAGCGTAGAAGACCTCGCAATCGAGGTCAAGATCGCGCAGGGTCACCTGCTCGGCATACGACAGCGGCATGTCCTCCCGGCCGTCGAGGTCGAAGAACTGCGTCCAGGGGGCGATGTGCAGGCCGCGCACCACGTCGCCGCGCACCTGCTCGACGGAGATGTACTCGTAGCGCTGCGGCGTGTCAGGGCGCATCTTCAGGTTCAGCAGCAGCCGCGCGCCGTGCGTCGTACAGCGGCGCAGCAGGATGTTGCGGGCATGGATGCACTCGCTGCCGCAGGTCAGCATGCTGTGGCAGAGACCGTAGGTGCAGTCCTCGATGAGGATGTCGGTATTCGGGCCGTTGTCGGGATCGGTGTCCGCCCACGGGCCTTTGCCGCCCTTGAGGGCGATCGCGTCGTCGTTGACAGAGAGGTAGCACCCCTTGATCAGCACGTCGTGGCAGGCGTCGAGGTCGATCGCGTCGGTCGACGGCGAGCGCACGGGTTCGAACGGCGAGGTGATGTGCAGGTTGGTCAGCTTGAGGTGCGAGCAGCGGTAGTAGTGCGTGCTCCAGAAGGGGGAGTTGCGAACCTTGATGCCGTCCAGACGGGCGTTCGTGCAGTGCGAGAGGTAGACCAGCCGCGGGCGCAGCTCCTCGATGTTGGTGCACTTGCGGTTGACGGCGCGCCGCTTCCAGAAGGATTTCCAGTAGCGCAAGCCGTTGCCGTCGAGCGTCCCTTCGCCGCCCACGGTGAAGCCGTCGAGCGAATCGGCGTTCACGAGCGCGGGGAAATAGTCGATCGTGCGCCCCTCGATGCGGGTGCGGAGGACCGGAAAATCGCCGATGTCGTCGCTTCCTTTAAGGACGGCATCGCGTTCGAGCCAAAGATGGGTGCCCTGTCGGAAGAAGAGCGACGCCGAGAGGAAGACACCGCGCGGGATCACCACCACCCCGCCCCCTTCGCGGGCGGCGCGGTCGATGACCGCCTGCAGCGCCTCGGTCTGGAGTAGCGTGCTGTCGCACTGCACGCCGTAGTCGGTCACCACGTAGCGGCGGCCGAGCGTCCCGATCTCCACGGGGTCGCACTGTCGGAACCAGTCGGAGACGGGTTTGCCATCGGGAAAGCGGTCGACGGCGGGTGTCTGTTTCGGTCGGCGGGAGGAGGCCTGCATCATCGGCGCCGCGAGGCCGCCGAGCAGGCACAGCAGAAGTAAAAGTCGTTTCATCGGTTCGGTTAATGATTCTATTCCTACAAAGATAGCGAATCGCACCGAATCCTGCAACATTTTTCAAGAATCGTCCCGCGGCGTGAGGTAACGGTCGAGCCCCTCCTCGCAGCGAACGACCTGCCGCAGATCCTGCTCGCGGCAGTAGGCGAGGTTCGCCCGATGCGTCTCGCTTTGGGCCGTCCGCTCGCGGTGCCACAGGTGGAAGACGATGCCTGCGAAGCGAAGCGCACGCTTTCGGCAGCCGTAGCGGTACAGGCGGTGCGCCAGATCGTCGTCCTCCTGGCCCCAGCCCTCGTAGCGCTCGTCATAGCCGTTGATCGCTACGACGTCGTCGCGCCAGAAGGACATGTTACAGCCGAGGCCCGAGATGTGATGACGTTTGAACCAGCGGGCGAAGATGCGGGCGAGCAGCGGACAGCGAATAGCCGTTTCAGCCTTTCTCGCGATGCCGCGGCTGTAGAACCGCAACGTGGTAGGGGGGGGGATTTTCGAGGCACATACCGCATCCGAAAAGGGTTTGTCGAGCAGTACGCGGGTACCCTTGAGGAAGGCGCCGGGACGGGCCGCGGCGGCATGGTCGGCGATGAAATCGGGATGCAGAATCAGATCGCCGTCGATCTGTACGATGTAGTCGCCCGTCGCACGGGCGATGCACTTGTTGCGCATCTTGGCCAAACGGAATCCGCGGTCCTCGTGCCACAGATGCACGAGCGGCACGGGAAAACGGGAGCGGAAGGCGTCGATCACCTCGGCCGTCTCCTGCGTCGAACCGTCGTCCCCCACGATCACCTCGTCGGGCAGCCGCCGCAGGCGCAGGATGCTCTCCAGCGTCACGGCCAATGCGTCGGGACGGTTGTAGGTCGACAAAATCAGACTGATCTTCATGGCTCGGTTGTATTGCATTCGGAGACAAAGATAACACAATCGCACAAAACAGCCAATCGTATCGTCGTTTTTCTGTCGCCGGCAGTCCGAAAAGGGCGAGCCCGGCCGTCTGTCGGCGGTCGGGCTCCTACCTGTCGGGGCGCGCGTGCGTCAGAGCAGTTCGAGCGAAGCGGCCAGCGCATCGCCGCGGCGCACCTTGGAGGCGTCGACGGTCGATCCTTCGTAGTAGAAATAGACGGTGACGACGGCATCGTCGTGAACCAGGTCGTAGGTCAGCGTGACCAGATCGGGCGTGTCGGTGCGGCGGCCGATGCGCCGGAGCATCCGCTTGCCGCCCAGTTCCACCAGATCGGGCTCGCGGAGCAGTCCCGCATCGAAAAAGGTGTCGTCCTGCTTGCGCAGTTCGTCGAGCACCTCGTCCACCGTCGTAATGCCGGCCTCGGGATCCATCCCGCAGAGCTCCAGACCGACCGCCGTCGAGCCGTCGTAGCAGGTCATGCGGGAACGGGCGTAGACCTCGTCGGTCTCGGGCTCGTCCACCCGCTCCATCGGGCTGAAGCCCGCAGGCACGACGAAACGCAGATGCGGCGCCGCGTTTTCGTAGACCTGCTCTTCGGCCAGGTAGACGACATCGTTGGCATGAGCCAGCTTGTAGGAGGTAAGGCCCAGCACGACGATGCAGCCGATCGAGCCCAGTGCGGCGCCTACCGTCCGCAGCATCCCGTCGCGATCGCCGCGGCGGCGCAGCAGCGCGGCACGGTCGAAGAAGCCCCGCAACGCCTGTACGGCGCCCCAAAGCACGGCACCGGTCGCCACGAAATAACGGCCGCCGCTTTGGGAGGCCATATAATAGGTAAGGAAGGTGAAGAGGATACCGCCGCCGCACCACAGCAGGCCGTTGCGGATGTTGCGGTTCGCCGCGGTCAGTTCGTCGTCGACGGGCGTGGCGAGCGCGGCCGTTTCGGGATCGGATGCGGTGTCGGGCCCGACAGCGGGCCGCTCGAGGTCGGAAGGTTCGCCGGTTTTCATAGGTGGCAGGTTGTTAAGCGGTTTGTTTTTTGCAAAGATAGGACACGCAGCCGAAACCGCCAACGATTCCGCCCCGAAAAACAGCCGCCGATCCGCCGAACGGAGCGGACCATGCGAAAAAAAAGTCCGCCGCACGGCGCCGCGTTGCCGAAAAAACGCTATCTTTGGGCATGGCCACACTCTTCACCGAACGCGAGATCCGGGGCACGCTCGGCTTTCTGCTGCTCGCGGGACTGCTGCTGCTGGGCATTCGGCTCGCCGAACCCAAGGCGGATCCCGTGACGGCGGTATCCGACGGGCAGCCGGCGGCATGCGACAGCGTGCGGCTCGCGCCGTTCGATCCCAACACGGCCGACTACGAGACGCTGCGCCGCCTCGGCATGACGCGTTACGAGGCGGTGTCGCTGCTCAAGTTCCGCGCCTCGGGCAAAGTGTTCCGCATCCCCGAGGACGTGGCCCTCTGTTACGGCATCAGCGACTCGGCCTACCGCGTGCTGGCCCCCTGCATCCGCATCGGCGAGACCTACCGCATCGCTCCCCGCGCCGAGCGGCCGGCCCCGCGGTTCCGCTCCGGCGAGCGGCAGGGAGCCGTCGAACGGCTTCCCCTCTCCCCCTTCCGCATCGACACGGTCGGCGTGCGCTACCTGCAGGCCATAGGGGCGCTGACCCGCCGTCAGGCCGAAGTCTTCGTCCGCTGGCGCGACCGCAGCGGTTTCCGCGACATGGAGGAGGTGCGCGCCTGCTACGTCGTGGACGATTCGGTCGCTACCGTACTCGAACCCTACATCCTCTTCCCCGAGCGCGACCTTTCGCCGTGGGAGGCTCCCGTCGAGCTCAACACCGCCGACTCGGCCCGCCTGCGCCGCGTCGCGGGCATTGGCCCCAAGAGCGTCACGGCCATTCTGCGCTATCGCGAACGGCTCGGCGGTTTCGTCCGCGTCGAGCAGCTGGCCGAGGTGCGCGGGGTCACGGAGGCGAACTACGAAAAAATTTTGCAACAAATTTGCTGCGACAGCAATGAAATTCAAAAAATTGATATTAACTTTGCGACCTCGAACGTGCTGGAACGGCATCCCTACCTGGCGCCGCGCACGCTGCGAAAATTGTTGAAACGAAGACAGTTGAAAGGAGGTTGGAAGAGCATCCGCGAAATGATCGATGACGACATATTGACCGAAGAGGAGGCCGCGCGTCTGCGCCCCTACCTGCATTTCGGCCGTCAACGCGGTGCCGACGACCGTCCGAACCACTGACCGTTGCAGAAACGCCCGACCCGAGCCGCGGCCGACGTTTCGACCAAGGGCGGGAATCTCCCCCGAAAGATTCCGAACAGAACAAACACGCACAAAAAACAAAAAACAGAATACTACCATGATTATCACTACGGTAAAGGAGGGCGAGAACATCGAGCGCGCCCTGAAGAAGTTCAAGCGTAAATACGAGCGCACGGGTGTGCTGAAGGAGCTCCGTCGTCGTCAGTACTTCACGAAGCCTTCGATCGCCAAGCGCGACGCCATGGCACACGCCATCTACGTGCAGCACACGTATCACCTCGACGATTAATTCGCCGAAGCGCTGCAAACGAAACGCCCCGACCTTTTGTCAAGGTCGGGGCGTTTTCCGTTGCGGGTCCTGCCGTCAGCGCCGTGCGGCGCTCCGGATTCGTCCGACGGCTGCCGCCGCGTCGCGGTAGAGCGCCGCGAGGTCGATCCCCTCGATGCGGCGGTTCTCGACGACGATGCGGCCGTCGACCACCACCGTCTCGACATCCGACGCCTTGGCGCAGTAGACCAGCGCAGCGACCGGATCGTTCAGCGGCTGCAGGTGGGGCTTCTGCACGTCGACGACGATCAGATCGGCCAGCGCCCCTTCGCGCAGCACGCCGAGTTCGCCGTCGGCATGCCCCATGGCAGGAGCCGCGGCCGCCGTGGCCATGCGCAGCACCTCGCGGGCGGGCAGCGCCAGCGGATCGCCCGTCGTCACCTTCTGCAGGAAGGCCGCCGAGCGCATCTCCTCCCACATGTCGAGGTCGTTGTTCGAGCAGGCGCCGTCCGTGGCGAGCGTCACGCGCACCCCTTCGGCGAGCATCTGCGCCACGGGAGCCGTACCGCTCGAGATCTTCATGTTGCTCTGCGGATTGTGCGCGACCGTCACGCCGCGGCGCGCCAGCGTCGCCCGATCGGCGGCATCGACCCACACGCAGTGGGCGGCAATCGTCCGCTCGTCGAGCAGCCCCGCCTCGTCGAGGTATCGGACGGGGGTGCAGCCGAAGCGTTCGCGCACGTAGCGGCATTCATCCTGCGTCTCGGCCAGGTGTATCATATAAGGAAGCCCCTGCGCTTCGGCGAAACGCTTGCCGCGCAGCAGATTTTCGCGCGAGACCGTATAGGGTGCATGCGGTGCCACGGCGACGCGCACACGGTTGCAGCCGCGTGCGCGTCGGACGGCATCGGCCGCTTCGGCAAGCGCCTCGTCGATGTTCGAGTCGAAGTAGCTGCACCCGAGCAGGGCGCGGATGCCGAGCCGTCGGGCGACCTCGACGCAGCGGTTCTCGCGGAAATACATGTCGACGAACGACGTGACGCCCCCGAGCAGCAGCTCGACGATACCGAGCGTCATGCCCAGCGCCACCTCATCGGGGGTCTGCTGCGCCTCGAAGGGCCAGATATGGTCATTCAGCCACGCCATGAGGGCGATATCGTCGGCCATGCAGCGCTGCAGCGTCATCGCCGCATGGCAGTGCGTGTCGATCAGGCCGGGCATCACGATGCGGCCCGTGCAGTCGAGCGTGCGGCAGTCGGGATGCTCCCCGGCGAAGCGGTCGGCGGCCGCATCGTCGGCCGTGACGAGCAGGATGCGGTTGCCGGCGATGCCGACCGCACCGCGGAAGGGCTCGGCACCGGTCATCGGCACCAGCAGCGCGTTGCGAAACAGGAGTGTCATAGCAGGTCGGCGCTCGTTTTGATCTTCACTTTGCCGTTCTTGATCTTGACCGTCTCGCCGTCGATCGAGTTGCCCTGCACGGTCACCATCTCGCGGCCGTCCTTCGAGTTCGAGTAGATCTGGATCACCTTGTTGAAGACGCCCGGCTCGCTCTTCTGCGGCTCGTAGACGATGCGGATACAGCCCTCGGCACCGGGTGCCACGGGACGTTTGGCGTACTGGGCCTTCAGGCACGAGCAGGTGGTGACGACACGCGTCAGCACGAGCGGCGCCGTGCCCTCGTTCGTGAAGGCGAATTCGCAGACCAGGTCGCCGCCGCGGCGCGACACGTCACCGAAGTCGTGCGTATGTGCATGCAGCCGCAGACGGGCTCCGTCGGGCATTTGTCGGCGTGCCTGCGCATCGAAGGCGGTCACCGCCAGCAGGCACATCAGCAGCAGGAAACGTTTCATAGGCATTATTCCATGCGGAAAAGATAGGTTATCGTACCGCCCTGCACCACAGCGCGGCTCTCGGTGAAGCGGGCGCGGCGGGCGGCAGCTATGGCGGCGGCCACCAGATCGGGGTCATTCGTCGTCGATCCGCTCGGTTCATAAGCGGCGGAGGTCACCTTGCCCGAGGAGTCGACCGTCACGCGGACCACCACCTTGCCGCTCTTCGAGCCCGGATAGTCGGGATGCGGCAGCGCCCCCGCCAGACCGCGGCCCTGCAGCCCCTTGTCGAGGCGGTCGAGACCGTCGTGGCTCAGGCCGGGGCCGTTGCCCGCATTCTGCTCCTCTCCCTCGCGCGCCTGCGGGTTGCCCGCGTTCTCGGGCTCGTCGGCGCCGCTCTTGTTCATGGCGAAAAGCGCCCGGGGATTGGGCGTGCGCGTCTCGCTCTCGCGTCCCTCCGTCTGTGCCGTCTGCTCGACGGGGGCCGCCGTGCGGTGCACGCGCGGCTCGACGGCCGGCTGCACGGGAGGCGGCGGAGGCGGTGCCTGCGGCGGTTCGTACAGCTCGATGACCAGCTCGGCGGCGGGCGCATCGGTACGGGTGAAATCGAACGACACGAAGGCGAACGAGAGGGCGAGCGTCAGCACATAGAGTGCCGTCACCAGCAACGCCCAGCGGCGGGGCCTGCGATCGTTCGGGTCGTAATATTGCATCTTATTGTCAGATTCTCGGTTAACCATGCGGCCGTGCGGCGTCGGCACCGCGCCGGGCGCTGCCGCACGCGGCGGAAGCACGCCTTGCGCGGCATGCAGCGGACGGCCATTCGCGCGGCGGCACCCCTATTCGGGCTGCGTCGCCGCGTGGAGTTTGTATCCGTTGCGTTTGGCGATGTTCATCACGCCGATGATCTCGTCCCAGACGACCGACTTGTCGGCGTGCAGCGAGACCGTGGGCTCCTCCTGGCCCGCCAGGCGCTCCTGCAGGGCGCGCTCGACGCCCGCGGCCGAACCGACCTCCTGCAGCTCGACGTAGTAGCGGTAGCGTCCGTGCCCCGCGTCCTGAATCGAGACGGTGGTGATCGCCTTGTCCTTGAGCTGGTTCGAGCTCTTGGGGAGCATCAGCTTCAGGGCATTGGGGTTGATGAGCGTCGTCGCGATGAGCAGAAAGAGCAGCAGCAGGAACATCAGGTCGGTCATCGACGATGCCGAAAAGCTCTTATCGACTTTCGATCCGTGTTTGATAGCCATGGCGCACTATTTTTGAACGGGTTGATTCAGAATGTCCATGAAGGCGATCGAGTTGGCCTCCATCTGGAAGACCAGTTTCTCGATGCGGGCCACGAGGTAGTTGTAGCCGAAGTAGGCCGGGATGCCGACGATCAAACCCATGACCGTCGTCACCATCGCCACGTACATACCGCTCGACAGCAGCGCCAGATCGACCGTACCGCCCGCAGCCGACATATCCATGAAAGTCTGCACCATACCCAGCACCGTGCCGAGGAAGCCGATCATCGGCGCACCGCCGGCGATCGTCGCCAGAAACGGCAGGCCGTTTTCGAGCTTCGACACCTCGAGGTTCGCGACGTTCTCGATCGCCGTCTGCACGTCGGCCATCGGGCGACCGATGCGTTCGATACCCTTCTCGATCATGCGGGCGATCGGCGTGTCGGTCTTGCGGCAGAGGTTCACCGCCACGGCGATCTTGCCGTCCGAGATGTAATCGCGGATGCGGTTCATGAAGTTGATGTCGAGAACCGAAGCCTTGCGGATCTGGAGGTAGCGCTCGACGAAGATGAAGATCGTCACGCCGCCCAGCGCCAGCAGCGGCCACATCAGCCATCCGCCCTTCGTAAAGAGCGCCCACAGTCCCATACGGGTCTCCTCGCTTACGGCCGCCGCTTCGGCAGCCTGCAAAAATGTCATCATAAGTTCTGTTTTTTATTTAAGTTTATCGTTCGTTCTTCGTTTTTTTCTTGCGATCCTTGCGTTTGAAACGCTCACGGGCGCGGCGCAGCAGGTCGCGCAGGTTGTCGAAATCCTCCTTGTAATAAATACCGACGCCGGTCTCCTGCAGACCCTGGTTCTCGTCGAAGCGGTCGATCGTCTGCGTGAAGGCCTTCAGCTTGAGCGATCCCGAACGGTCGATCAGGTAGGTGACGTAGGCTTCGCCCATGAAGTTCGACATCGAGCTGTTCACCGCCTGCTTGTTGTCGATCAGGTAGTTGCCCTCGACCTCGACGTAGAGGCGATTGTCGATGAGGCTCTGCGAGAGGCCGAAATCGAGCTCGTCGCCCGCCACCTCCGTCTTGGGGCGGTAGCGGATCACCAGATTGTCCGAGATGAGGCGCGACAGCTGGCTCGTCAGCAGCTCGAGCCCCGTGGCGGCCGAGGCCGAAGCACCGAGATTCGCCGTCGATGAGTTGCTGTTCTCGGACATGAAGCTGTTGAGCAGCAGCAGGTAGAGGAACTGCAAGTCGATTGACTCGGGGGTGTTGAGCACCGTGGCGATGATCGCCTGCGTCTCGGGGTCGGCATCGGGAATGCGGACGTCGAAGGTGATCGTCGGGTTCGTCAGGCGGTCGTCGAGGCGGATGATGCACTCGACCGGGACCGACCGGTCCGCCGTGACGGCGCCGCCCGTGCCGTCGAGCAGCGGCAGCAACGAGGTCTTGAGTTTGTAGAGCGCCTCGATGTTCAGCTGCGCGTCAGTCGGCGCCCCCGTCCACCGGATCGACGATCCGCTACTGATGACGAACTTCTTCGTCAGCAGGTTCTGCAGCGAAAAGTTGTAGCTTCCCTCGGTGATCGTATAGTCGCCGAAGATCTCGAAGCCGTTCCCCTTCGGGTCGATCGAGAGCTGGAGCAGACCTTCGCCGCGGGCGCGGATCGGGCTGCCCGCGATCATGATCTCGGCCTCGACGTTGGGCCGCACGGCGAGCGTCACGTCGATCTTCATGCGGTTCGCCACCCGCGTGCGCTTCTGCTTGCGCTCCTCGAAGAGACGACGCCGCTGCGCCACGCGGTCCAGCGAATCGGTGTCGGCGGGGGTGACGAAGGTGACAAACTCGGCCGTCGAGAGGTTCGAGCGGTCGGAAAGGGGCAGGAAGAAGGTGGAGCGGTCGCCCGTCGAGGCGTTGATCCACATATTCGTCTCCCCCTTGCGGCCACGGATGCGGGCCTCGCCCGAGGCGTAGAGGCGGCCGTAGAAGAGTTCGTTGTCGGCAGCCGTCGTGCGCAGGACGAGCATCTCGTCGGGGCGCAGCCGCACGTCATAAGCGATATCCGAGAAGCGCTGCAGGTTCAGCTCGAGGCCGAAGGCGCCGCGGTTGCCCTCGGGGTCGAACACGGGGACGTCCTGCGCCGTCAGGCGACTGTCGGCCAGCTGCAATTCAGCCTCGGGCATCGAGTAGCGCACCTTCGTGTAGTCGACCGTCGTCGCGAAATCGCGCACGCGGACCGATCCCGAGAGGCTGGTCTCCGCGCCCTGGCCGCGCAGCTCGACGGCGGCCGCAGCCGTACCCTTCGAATCGGATACAATGCCCGACAGCACGGGGTCGAGCAGCGCCATGTCGAGGCTGTCGACCTTCAGGGAGGCGTAGTAGCGTTTGTCGGCAGGGGCGTAGAAGCCCGTGAGCAGCGTGTCGCGGCGCAGTTCGTCCGTCACGATCAGTCCCGCACGGTTGCGTGCGAAGTTCCAGCCCGAGACAAGATGCAGCGACGGCGCCGCGAGGCCGTTGGCCGAGAGCGAGTCGATCCGCACGTCGGCCGTCAGGCGGCCGCCGCCCCGCACGGCGGACATCGTCGCCGTACCGTTCGTACGCCCCTCGATGCGGTAGCCCGCCCGCTCGACGAGACGCGTCAGCGGAGCGAGGTCGAAATCGTGCAGCTGCAGCTGCAGCGAATCGCCCGGGTCGCGCGAGGCGACGCCGTCGAGCAGCAGCCGCTGGCCGGCGTTGCGCATGACGAAGCGGTCGATCACGATCCCCGCCGTGTCGATGCGGATGCCGCGGGCACCCAGCTGCCAAGTCGTCGGACCGCTCGTATAGTGCGACGGCTGGAGGCTCAAATCGATCTCACGGCCGTTCGGGCCGTCGTCGACCACGTTCGCCAAGAGGCCGATGCGGGCCGAGGTGTTGCGCAGCGTATCCGTAAAGCCCGTCGTAAGCTGCACGCGGCCGAGACGCGAACCACCCGCGAGCGAGAGCTGCGGCAGGTGGAAGATGCCCGCATAGAAATCCTCGGCCGAGGCGTAGAAGGTGAGCGAGTCGCGCATGTTCGAGGCGTTGATGCGCAGACGCGTCGCCAACATGTTGCGCCGCTCGACGTACTCCGACGAGACGTTCAGCGACAGATGGTCGCTGGCCGGATTGAACATGAGCATGAGCGACGAACCGTCGGCGATCAGCAGGCCGTTCGAGACAGCGTCGGCGATCGGCGACACGTTGTGCAGCTTCACGTCGAGGATCGAGAAATCGTCCGCCACGGCGCTGCGCGTCGGCAGGTCGTCGGCGAGCCACTGTCCGCGGTCGATGAGCGGCAGGTAGCGCCACGCCGAGCGGCGCAGGTAGTCGAAGATGCGCGCATAGCCCGTCCGCGAGCGGAACGTAACGTCGGCGAAGGGCGAACGCAGGGCGACATACTTGCGGTCGGCGGAGTTTTCGCCCTCGATCAGGACATTGTCGGCGCGGATCGTCCGGTCGTTGTAGCGGTATTCGGCATTCGAGAACTGGATGCGGCCGTTCAGATCGTCGAACGAGCGGCCCGAGGCCTTCGCGACGATGCGGCCCGAGAGCTGCGACAGCGTATCGCGGCGGTTGATGTGCATCCGATGCAGGTCGGCGTGCGCCAGCTTGACCGTCACGTCGTAGCGCGGCACCGAGTCGCGCCAGTCGATCAAACCCGTCAGCTGACTGCGCAGCGCCGAGTCGCGCACGAAGATGCGGCCGTCGAAGCGGCGGCCCTGCAGGCGGCCGTCGAGGTGCACCGTGTCGTAGACGTATTCGTTGAAATGGAGCTGCGTCAGATCGGCCTTGAGGCGGGTGCGGGGAGCGCCTCCGCCCACCGTGCCGCTCAGGTCGGCCCGCACGGCGACCGTCCCCAGTTTCGGCTCGCCGTCGAGCAGCGTCCCGAGGCGGAAACGGGGACTCGCCAGGCGGGCGTCGATCCGCCGGCGTTTCGGCTCACCGGGCTGCGGGGCCATCCGCACCGTACCGTCGGCCGTGCCGAGGGCGCTCTTCACCCCGGCCTGCGCGTTGAAATCGGAGAGGGTGCCCTCGAAGCGGCCCGAGAGGTCGAGCCGTCCCGCGCGCAGCAGCATCGCGCGCGTCGGAGCGGAGAATCGGACGCCGCCGACCGCCGAGGCCAGCCGCAGCGCCTCGCGGGCGTCGGCATGCAGCGAAGGAATGCGCAGGACGAAGCGGGCGCGCCGCACGTCGGGCAGCCCGCGCACGCGGCCGTTCGCCTGCAGCGACGCACCGCCCGCGGTCCGCAGGCGGCGGAGCGTCAGCACGAAGTCGGAGACGCTGCCCCGCATCTCGAGGTCGAGGCCGCTGAAGGTCGTATTCCAGCGGCGCAGCGACGGAACGACGCGGGCGAGGTCTTCGGTCGCGAGCGTGCCGCCGTCGACCGAAAGCTGCAGGCCGACCTCCGAGACGAAGTGCTTGTAAGCGGCCCACGAACTGCCCTCCAGCACGAGCGTCGGCACCGAGAGCTCGGAGTACGGCAGTTCCAGACGGGCGCCGTCGAGGGCGATGCGGCCGTTCTGCAGCCGGAAGCCGCCCGCCAGATCGCGCAGCTCGAAGCCGCTACGCTCGCGCAGCGAGAGGTGTTCGACGTCGGCCGAGATGACGGGGCCTTCGATCGAGAAATCGGAGAGCTGCGCCGTCACTTCCTCGAAACGCATGTTGCCGTAGTCGATGCCGTAGACGGGATTGCGGTGGCGGCGGCGTTCGATCCGCAGCTCGAGGCCGCGGATCCGCGCGTCGCCGATCGAGAGGCGGAAGCCCCCCTTCTTCGGACGGTCGGGATTGGTCAGCCGCACCACGATCTGCTTGATGTTCGTCTCGCCCGAGGGCATTTCGCGCAGGAAGAATTTCGCACCGTCGAGCGAGGCGCTCGTGAAGCGGAGGCCGAGCCCGCTCAACCCCAGACGGGGCAGGAAAGCGTCGAGCTGCCGCACGTAGAGCAGCGTGTCGCCCCCGTAATCCTCGACGTATAGATCGCCTATACGGATGCGGCCCGCGAAACCCACGTCGATCCGCCCGACGGCCACGGTCGTCTCCAGACGGCGCGAGAGCATCCGCGCGGCACGGCCGGCCGCGAAGTTCTGCACCGCAGGCACAGCCAGCAGCAGCGAGAGCACAAGCGGGGAAAAGAGGACGAACAAAATCGCCGAAAGCAGAATCTTTCCCGATATTTTTATAACTTTGTGCATCGAATAGGCCCGGATTCCCGTTTGCGGATAATCTTGGCAAAGTTACTTTTTTTTCGGCAAACGGCCTTACAAATATCAAAGATATTTGCCGAAACTTTAACACGAACCGACTGCATGAAACCGATCCCGCCGTTCATTTACAAAAAGAAGAGCCAGATCACGATGGTTCTCTTCGTTCCGCTCTTCACGGTGCTCTTCCTGCTGATCTACAAACCGCTCAATTTCGACCAGATCGGCCGGCAGTATCTCGCGTGGCTCAACTGGCCCGATGACCTCAAGGTCATCCTGGTGACCTGCTGCGTCGGCGTGATCGGCATGGCCGTGGCGGCCGTCAGCCGCCTCATCATGACGGCCTATACCAAGAAGCACGCCATATCGTACGTGAAATACGCGGTGTGGATCGCCTGCGAGATCATTTTCCTGACGCTCATCTACACGATCTTCTCGGTCGCCACCTCCCACACGCATCCGCTCACGGTGACGGGCATCTTCCGCAACACGCTCGTCAAGACGATCCTCATCCTGCTCATCCCCTACTCGATCACCTACATCTGCTTCGTCTGGCGCGAGCGCGTCAAGGAGCTCAAGACGATCCGCCGCCGCCTCGAGGAGGACGAAAACGCCCTGCAGAAGGCCTACGTGCAGCTCTTCGACGAGAAAGGCAAGATGCACCTGTCGGTGCGGCGCGAGAACCTGCTGGTCATCGAATCGGCCGACAACTACGTCTGCGTGTGGTATCTGAACGGCGAAAGCATCAAAAAGGTGATGATCCGCACGACGCTCAAGCAGGTAAGCGAACAACTCGCCGCGACGAACATCCTGCGCTGCCACCGCTCCTACATGATCAACCTCGACCGCGTGAAGGTGCTGCGTCGCGAGAAGGAGGGAATTTTCGTCGAGTTCGGCATCGAAGGGGTGCCCGACATTCCGATCTCGAAGACCTACAGCGAAAGCATCACCCGCTGGCTCACGACCGAGCAGTAGGTAGCGTGTCCGCTGCTGACAGGTTCGTTCGGCCGCCTTTCGGCCGTTCCCGTCCCATCCGCCGCCGATTGGTTCGACGCAGCGGCCGTCGTATACAATCCTCGGGGCACGCTGCCGGCCGGCAGCCTTCGGCCGTTCCGCCCGCACTCCGATCCGAAGGGCCGCATCCGCCGACCTGCCGTATCCGCCCCGGCAGACGCTTCCGGCCCACTCCGCACACGATTGATTGACAATGCCCGCACCCTTGTCCGACAGCGCGCATTTTTATTTGCGCCACAGCGGGAACCCGCACGGCATCCGAGAAACCCCGTCGGCAAGGCATCCCGCCACCATGCAGCCACGGTCGGCAGCGGCTATGCAAAGGGTGCATTCCGCGCCGCCGGGAAGCTGCCAGAAAAGGACACTGCCCCACTCGACCGATCCATGCGAACGAGGCCGCAACCTTCCGGTCCGCCGTCCGATTTTCGGCACAAACAGACGAATAAATCGGGAGAAGCGACCAATTTTCAGTCGTCGTTCGCCGCCTTCGAAGAGGTTTTTCGCCCCTCATATCCGTATTTTCGCCCCTCAAACCGTCATCTACGCCCTCATTTTGTCCCGTTTGCCACATTTTTTTGTCTGTTTCGGAAGAATGGGAGATCTTTGCCACCGTTCATCCGTCTGCGAATACCGCAATTTTAAACTCGCGCGCATCGCACGGGCGGACAAGTTTAACAAACGGTCGCTCCGACAGACGGTGTACAGGCACCGACGGAGTGCAAAGTTTCACTAACACCCTTTTTTATGAAAAAACTCGCTACGATTCTCCTGCTGTTCGCAACGGTAGCCACGGCTTCGGCCGGCGGTCTGATGACCAACACGAACCAAAGCGCCTCCTTCCTGCGCAGCATCGCCCGCGGCACGTCGCTCGATCCCGACGCCGTCTATAACAACCCCGCCGGCGTGGTGTTCATGGCAGACGGCTGGCACCTCGGCCTCACGAACCAGACGGCCTGGCAGACCCGACAGACGGAGTCGACCTTCGCCGCCTTCGCACAGGGCGAGGGAAATGTCGGCAGCACCAAGACCTTCAAGGGCAAAGTATTCTCGCCGATCATCCCGAGCTTCCAGCTCGCCTGGAAGAGAAACCGCTGGGCCGTCATGGCAGCCATGGGCGTCAACGGCGGCGGCGGCCGCGTGGAGTATGACGACGGTCTGGCCTCGTTCGAGCGTCAGTACGCCGTACTGCCGTCGGCCGTCAGCGCCCTCGGTCAGCCGTTCGGCCTCTCGGCCGACCGCTACGGCATGAACATGCACTTCACCGGCACCCTCATGACGCTCCAGTTCCAGGTCGGCGCGGCCTACCGCATCACCGACTGGCTCTCGGCCGCCGTGCAGCTGCGTCTCGGCGTCACCTCGAACTCCTACGAGGGTTACATGAAGGATATCAGCATCAATCCGACCTGCGCCGCATTCGGCATGACGGGAACCATGATGCCCGCCGCGCAGTTCTTCCAGCAGGTAGCCGGCATCATGCCGACCGTCGGCATGGCCGAGATGGCTCCGCAGGCGCTGCAGTATGCCGCCCTGACCGCCGATCACTACCTCGACGTGAAGCAGACCGGCACCTCGATCAGCCCCGTCATCGCGCTCGCTTTCCACAAGGGCAAGTGGGATGCCGCCGTCAAGTACGAGTTTAAGATGCCGACCGAAGTGAAGGTCAAGGCGGGCAGCGTCTCGGCGCAGGATCCCGTCATAAACGCCATCTTCCCCGACGGCTCGAAGATGAAGAGCGAGACCCCCGCCCTGCTGACCGTGGCCGCCAGCCGCTGGTGCGGTCCCGTGAAGATCACGGCCGAGTGGCACCACTATTTCGACAAGGATGCCGACAACTCGTTCAAGCAGAACGGCACCGTCGACGGCAACACGAACGAGTACCTGCTGGGTGCCGAGTGGAAGATCTCGGAGCGCTGGCTCATCAGCGCAGGCTACCAGCAGACCGTCTACGATCTGAATGCCGCCAACTATTCGGATATGAACTTCGTCACCTCGAGTTTCACGCTCGGTTTCGGCGCCGCCTGCCAGATCAGCCGCACGCTGCGCCTGAACCTCGGCACGATGAGCACCTTCTACGACAAGGTGACGAACGAGCTGGGCAACGGCAACAAGGACGTCTACTCGCGCAAGAACTCGGTAGTCGGCATCGGTCTGGACTTCAAGTTCTAACCGAGGCGGTCGCACCGAACGACGATCAAAAACGCCCTCCCGTAATTGCGGGAGGGCGTTTTTTTACAGCGGGTACCGGAGCCGCCTATTCTTTCAGCAGATAGACTTTCTCGCTCGAGCGCTGCATGCGGAAATGCTCGCGCGCATAGGCTTCGAGGTAATCGTCGTAGCGGAGCTGCTCGACCAGCGTGCTGTCCTCCTCGATGCGCTGGCGATACTGCGCCCCCTCCCGCCGCAGACGGGAGATGTCGCGCTTGATGCCGAACGCATGCACCAGGTGCTGCCCGATGAAAAAGAGCGAGAAAAGGACGACGATGACCGTCGTCGTGATCCAGAAGCGGGAGCCGGTTTCGAATTTCATGCTACGGGATGTGCATATATTTGTGGGTCTGGATCGAGATGTTCCAGCGCGGATTGGCCTTGGCGTACTCGACGATCTGCGGCATGATCCGCTCCGAAACGCTCCACTCGGGCTGCAGGTAGAGGCGGCAGCGGAGCGACACCTCGCGGGAGTTCTGCTCGGCCCACTCGAAATCGGCCTCCGATTCGATGATGACCTTCAACTCGTCGGCGCGCGCATAGGCCTCCTTCAGAGGCGGTTGCCGCCGCTTCGGCGAGAGGCAGACCCAGTCGAAGCGGCCGCTGAAAGGGTGCGACCCCGAGGTCTCGAGGAAGATCTCCAGCCCGCGGGCATGCAGGGCGTCGGTCAGCGGATCGAGCGGATAGAGCAGCGGCTCGCCGCCCGTCAGGACGATCGCCCGTGCGGGATAGGAGGCCGCGCGCTCGATCATCGAGGGGGAGCTCTTCCCCTTTGACGTGGGGCAGT
>CAZVGH010000007.1:0-29197 GCA_964626515.1 uncultured Alistipes sp. | reverse complement strand
TTGCCGGTCGAGGTCTTGATGAAATCGGCACCGGCGAACATCGACAGAAGCGATGCCTTGCGGATCAGCTCGGGGCTCTTCAGGGCGCCCGACTCGATGATGACCTTCAGCACGACCTCCTCGGAGCACTCCTTGCGCAGCACTTCGATCTCGTTGGCAGCCTCGTCGTATTCGCCCGTCAGCATGTGGCCGACGTTGAGCACGACGTCGATCTCGTCGGCGCCGTTCTCGACCGCCATAGCCACCTCGAGCGCCTTCACCTCGAGGAAGGTCTGCGAGGCGGGGAAGCCGCCCGCGACGCTCGTGATGCGCATCGGCGTGCCGTCGACGGCCAGCCCGACCGTCTCGACGAACGAGGGGTAGACGCAGATCGACGCCACGTTCGGAATGTGGGGGTAGCGGCCGTAGAAGTCGGCCGCCTTGCGGGCGAACTCCGTGACGGAGGCGACCGAATCGTTGCACGAGAGGGTCGTCAGGTCGATCGTCGAGTAGCAGAACTTGTAGACGTCGGTCGTGCGGTTGCGCAGCGCCGCTTCGGCGATGCAGGCCGCTTCGCGCTCCACCTGTTCGGCCGTTGCGGCCGCAGCGTATTCGTTGAGATGATTGGCGTATTCCATGATGAAACGGATTGTTTGCGTAGTTGTACAAAAATAGTCAAAATTCGCCGAATCGGCTCTCTTCGGCCGAAAATATTTTCTTACGGCTCGCGGTCTCCCTGACGCACGCTCTCCCGGCATGCGGCCGTTGCATGAGGCGGCGGTATGCCGGCGGTGCGGCGCGCGGGCAGCCGCGGCAGGATCGGATGTGCGCACCGCGCGGCGCGCAGCGGCTTCGCGGACCGTCGTCCCGGGCTGCGGGGCCTGCCCCGTTCCCGAATCACGCCCGGTCGATCGTCTCGCGGATCTCGGAGAGCTCGACCAGCTTGTTGACGATCGCGTAGATCGTCAGACCGGCCGCCGAGTGGATCTGGAGCTTTGAGGCGATGTTGCGGCGGTGGGTGATGACCGTGTGGGTCGAGATGCAGAGCTCGTCGGCGATCTCCTTGTTGGTCATGCCGCGCACGACGCAGACGATGATCTCCTTCTCGCGGCTGCTCAGGGTCTCCTGCTGCGGCTGCGGCGCCTCGCGCGAGGTGTCGGCGGCCAGCAGCTCGACGGCGGGGATGTAGAGCGTATCCTCGACGGCGTTGTGCGAAGCGAGCTCCCGTTCGCAGGTGAAGATGTCGAACAGTACGTCGTTCAGCTCGTTCGTGCCGCCCGAGGGGTAGTATTTGATGATGATGTTCTTCAGCTCGCGCAGGTGCGCCTCGACCTGGTCGTGGTGGCGGCGGAAGATGTCGATCGTGTAGTCGCTCTTCGGCGTCCCCGCCAGCAGCGATTCGACGTAGGGGAAGACCGTCTGCTCCTCGTAAGCCATGTGCTTGTTCACTTCGGCGACGTACTCGTCGTAGTAGCGCATGATGGCGAACGAGATGTCGTTCAGGCTGCAATCCACCGCCTCGATCAGCTTGCGGCGGATCGACGGGAGGCGGAAATCGAGGAAATAGCGGTGGGCGTTGTGCAGGTAGTCGGTCAGCGTGCGGACCGAGATCGACTCGATCGGACAGCCGCCGCTGTCGTTCAGCAGCAGGTTGACGACGGCCAGAAAGGTCGCCGCGTCGACGTTGTTCTCGGCGCAGACCTCGGCGATCGTCTTGTCGCCGAAGCCCAGCGCGACGCCGAAGCGGCTCATGACCTGCAGGACCTCGTAGCGGTCGCAGACCAGATCGCTCATCCGGTCTTCGTGCGTGTAGTGTTCGGCCTGGTACATAGGGCAAGCGGTGTTTGGCGGGGCGCAGGGCCCCGGGGTTTCTGTGGTTCGCCGGCCGCGGCGTGCAGCGTCAGCGGCGGTCGATGTCGAGGTAGGTGGTCTGCAGCAGCGTGCGGCCGATGTCGAGCAGCCGCTCGTCGGACCCCTCGGCCGTGCGGTTCGAGGCGGCGTCCCAGGAGGCTTCGCCCTCGGCCGAGATGACGGCGAAACCGTCGTTGTAGGCGTAGTAGCCGAATTTCGGCAGCGCGGGGTCGAAGATATCCTTGCTGTAGGCGAAGTCGTCGTGCGCGATGCCCAGCTGGCCGAGCAGCGTTGCCGCAAGGTCGATCTGCGAGGCGTAGCTCTCCACTGTGCGGGGCTCCCGCACGGCGCCGCCCAGCCACAGCATCGGGATGCGGTGAATCTCGTTCTCGGTGTAGGTGCCGCGGCGGAAGTTGTACATGCCGTGGTCGGGCACCAGCACGACGAGCAGCTTCTCCCAGGCGGGGGAGTTGCGCACGCGTTCGATGAAGCGGCCGATGCAGTCGTCCGTGAAGGCGAAGGCGTTCGTCATGCGGTCCTCGAAGGCCTCGAACGGCACGATGAAGGGCTCGTGCGAGCTCAGCGTCAGCCACCCCGCGAGGAAGGGCTGCTCCCCGGCCGAGCGGCGGATCACCTCATCGGCGAACCAATCGCCCACGGTGCGGTCGTCGTAGCCCCATTTCGTGACGGGGGCGTCGAAGTCCATGTCCTTCTGCCAGAAGAGCTCCTGCCACCCTGTGGCGTACATGTAGGAGGCCTGGTTCGTGAAGTTGAGGTCGCCGCCGTAGGTGAAGCTCGTGCGGTAGCCCTCGCGGGCCAGCGAGCGGGCGATCGAGGGCAGCTCGAGGCACTTGGGTGTCAGCTTCATGAGCGAGATGCGCGTCTGGGCCGGGAAGCCGCTCAGGATAGATACCTGCCCGCGGTCGGTGCGGAAGGAGTTCGCGTAGAAATTGTCGAAGAAGATGCCTTCGCGGCGGAGCCGCTGCAGCTGCGGCATGACGGGGCGCCCCTCCTCCTCGGCCTCCATGACGGTGCGGCCGAAGCTCTCGAGGACGATCACCACCACGTTGGGCCGGTCGGTGGTCAGCAGCCGCTCGGCGGGCGCGCTGTCGGGGCGGTCGCCGCGCACGGCCTCGAACCGTTCGGCGCGCTCGGCCTCGTCGTAGAAGCGGTACTGCTCCGCGTAGCGCTCCTGCCGGCCGATGGTCGAGAGGAACGAGAAGACGGGGTTCGTGGCGGCGTGGTTCAGAAAGAGGGTGGGCGAGAAGCAGACCTTCGAGACGTTGGCCACCGAAGGGCCCGTGCCGCCGCGGATCGCCAGAAAGTCGAGCCCCGCGAGCAGCACCATCGCTGCGCTCCAGAGCGCCGCCCGCGCAGGGCGGAGGCGTTCGCCGTCGAAGAGGCGCGCGATGCGGCGGTAGACGAAGATCATCAGGGCGGCGCAGCCGAGGAAAAAGAGGGTCTGCCGCACGGCCATCCGGGTGTCGACGCTCGCCAGCGCCTCCTTCGGGTCGGAGAGATAGATGAGGATCGTCGCGTCGAGACGGAAGCTCCAGAATTCGTAGAGCCCGAGGTCGACGGCGAAGATCGCCGCGACGACGAGTGAGACGAAGACGAAATAGCCCTCGACGAGCCGGCGCCCCGCCCGGACGGGGATGCGCACCCACAGCGTCAGCCACGTCAGCAGCAGCGGCAGGACGGTGACGTAGCCCGCGACGGTCAGGTCGAGCAGCAGCCCGTGGCCGAGGACGGCGAACCACTCGCCGACCGTGGCTTTCGAGGCTTCGACGGCGTAGTAGGCCAGAAAGACGGGCTTTTGCAGCAGCAGGAGCAGCGTCGTGGCGGCGAAGGTCGCCAGCAGGAAGAGGAGCTTGCGTCTCATGGGGTGCGGATCAGATCTTTTCGCCGTAGGCCAGGTCGCCCGCGTCGCCGAGACCCGGAACGATGTAGGAGCGCGAGGTGAGCTCCTCGTCGACGGCGGCGACCCAGAGGGTCGTATCCTGCGGCAGGTGGCGTCGGGCGTAGTCGACGCCCTGCTCGCTGGCGATCACGGCGGCGACATGCAGCTTGGCGGGGGTGCCGCAGCGTTGGCACATCGCCTCGTAGGCCAGCACGAGCGACGAACCCGTGGCGAGCATCGGGTCGACGAGCAGCAGCGTCTTGCCCTCGAGTTCGCCGCACGAGATGTACTCCACCTTGACGGTGAACGAACCGTCCTTGTGGTTCTTGCGGTAGGCCGAGACGAAGGCGTTCTGCGCGTCGTCGAAATAGTTCAGGAACCCGCGGTGGAACGGCAGACCGGCACGCAGGATCGTGGCGATGACTATCTGCTCGTCGATCTGCTGCACGACGGCCTCGCCGAGCGGCGTCTCGACCGTGCGGGGGGTGTAGTTCAGTCCCTTCGAGAGCTCGTAGGCCGTCACCTCGCCGATGCGCTCGAGGTTGCGGCGGAAACGCATCGAGTCGCGCTGGATCGACTTGTCGCGGAGCTCGGTCATGAATTTGTTCAGAACGCTGTTCTGTTCGGTCAGGAGGTGGATCGTCATGGGTATAAAGCGTTTTAGAGGTTGTCAGTAGAGGAAGTTGTTGAACGGGTAGCGGCCCGCATGGATCTCGCGGACCATGCCGTAGAGGTCGTTGCGGAACTTCTCGAGGTTGATCTTCTCGCGCGCCGAGAGAAAGATGCAGGGGGTGTTCGCCTTGGCGATCCAGCTCTTTTTCAGGTCGTCGAGCGAACGGTTCTCGGGGGCGGGCGGCGTCAGATCGTCGGGATCTTTTTCTATATAGGTATGGGCGTCGATCTTGTTGAAGACCAGATAGACGGGTTTGTCGCCCGCGCCGATCTCCTGCAGGGTCTGCTTCACGACGTCGATCTGATCCTCGAACTGCGGGTGCGAGATGTCGACCACGTGCAGCAGCAGATCCGCCTCGCGCACCTCGTCGAGGGTCGATTTGAACGACTCGATGAGCTCCGTGGGGAGCTTGCGGATGAAGCCCACGGTGTCCGAGAGGAGGAAGGGGAGGTTGTCGAAAACCACCTTGCGGACCGTCGTGTCGAGGGTCGCGAAGAGTTTGTTTTCGGCGAAGACCTCGCTTTTCGAGAGGAGGTTCATGAGGGTCGACTTGCCGACGTTCGTGTAGCCGACCAGCGCCACGCGGACCAGCTGCCCGCGGTTCGAGCGCTGCACGGCCATCTGGCGGTCGATCTTCTTCAGGTCCTCCTTCAGCTTGGCGATGCGGTTGCGGACGATGCGGCGGTCGGTCTCGATCTCGCGTTCGCCGGCACCGCCGCGGGTGCCCGTGCCGCCTCGCTGGCGCTCGAGGTGGGTCCACATGCCCGTCAGACGGGGCAGCATGTACTGGTAGTTGGCCAGCTGCACCTGCGTCTTGGCGTAGGCGGTCTGGGCGCGCGAAAGGAAGATGTCGAGGATCAGGCGCGTGCGGTCGAGGATGCGGCAGGGCATCGCCTGCTCGATGTTGCGCGTCTGGGCGGGGTTCAGCTCGTCGTCGAAGATCGCCACGTCGATCTCCGCCTCGCGGCAGTAGTCGGCGATCTCCTGCAACTTGCCCGGGCCGACATAGATGCGCGACGAGGGCTGGGGCAGGCGCTGCGAGAAGCGGCGGACGCTCTCGATACCCGCCGTCTCGGCCAGAAACTCGAGTTCGTCGAGGTACTCCTCGGCCTGACGGGGATCCTGCAGATCCCGGATGACGGTGATTAAAACGGCTCTTTCCAAAGGCTGTTTCGGTTTATGCGTGAGGCCTCCGCGCGGGCGGAAGCGTTCGTTTCGGTTTGCAGGGGCGGCTGCTGCGCGGAATGTTCCGTTGCAAGGAGGCTGCCACGCTGCGCGGACGGCAGCATGCAAAAGCATCGGCTGCGCGGTCGGTTGCCGATGTCGGGTCGGCTGGCCGTGACGCGCCGGCTTGCGGCATGGCGGCCGAGCGGCCTGCGGATTTCGTGTAGGCGCGGGCCGAGCCTACACGCCTTGCATAAACAAGGGTATCACGCCTTGCGGCAGGATACCCTTGCAGAGGTTGCGGGACGGACCGCGGCCGTTAGTTGGCTACGCGGAACTCCACGGGCAGCGTGTAGCTGACGCGCACCACCTGGTTGCGCTGCTTGCCCGGCGTCCACTTCGGCGACTTGTTCAGTACGCGGATGGCCTCCTCGGAGAGCGAACGGTCGGGGGTCTGCAGCACCTTGATGTTGGTCAGACGGCCGTCGCGCTCGATCACGAACGAGAGGATCACACGACCCTGAATACCGTTCTCGAGGGCGATCTGCGGGAACTTCACGTTGCTCTGCACCCAGTTGCGGAAGGTGTTGAGGTCACCGCCCTGGAACTTGGGCATCGTCTCGGCCGTTACGAAGGGGGCGTCGTCCTCGATCGTCTCCTCGACTACCTCGACCTGCTGGAGAATCTCCGTATCGTCGCTGAACTCGGCGAAGTCGACCTCGGTGGTGATCTTCGTGTCGTTCTTCACGACCTGAAGCAGGTCGGCGATCACCTTCATCTCCACCTTCTTCGGCGGTTCGGGCGGCTTCTGGTCCTGACGGGTGATCTCGGTGATCTCCGTCTCGACGACACCGTAGTTCATGTCGACCTTCTCGATGCGGTGCTCTTTCGGCGTGTAGGCGAATGCACCGATGACCAGCAACAACGCTACTGCCAGACCGATCTCCAGCAGAAGACCGCGCTTGTTCTGCAGGTCAGCTTTGGGACTCTTTTTAATCTCCATGTTATTGTAGTTTTAAATTGTTATTGTCGTTCGCTCGTTTCGCGGGGGCGATGCGCCTGCGACCCCGCACGGAGCGGGTTCGGGGAGCTATGCAGCACAAATATAAAGAGAAAAATCCGAAAATGCGAGGATCGGCGGAAAAAACTTCAAAAAATCCTTAATTTTGCGGTGTGAAAGCCCTGTTCGAGGACCATGACGATGCAACCCGAAATACTTTACGGTAAAAATCCGACCGAGCTGGCCGCGCTCTGCGCCGAGCTGGGCATGCCCCGTTTTGCGGCGGGACAGCTGGCCCGCTGGCTCTACGTGCGTCACACGGAGGATCCGTCGGCGATGAGCGATCTGGCGCGCAAACACCGCGAGGCGCTCGCCGCCCGTTTCCGCCCCGCGCTCGCGGCGCCGATCCGCGAGTGGTGCTCGGCGGACGGGACGAAGAAGTACCTGTTCCGCACGCTGCGCGGGGCGCTCGTCGAGTCGGCCTACATCCCCGACGGCGAGCGGGCGACGCTCTGCGTCTCGTCGCAGGCGGGGTGCCGCATGGGGTGCCGCTTCTGCGCCACGGGACGGCAGGGGCTGCAGCACTCCCTCTCGGCGGCCGAGATCCTGAACCAGATCGTCTCGCTGCCCGAGCGCGACCGCCTGACGAACCTCGTGTTCATGGGGATGGGCGAGCCGCTGGACAACCCCGACGAGGTGCTGCGGGCGCTCGGGATCCTCACCGCGCCGTGGGGATTCGGCTGGTCGCCCACGCGCATCACCCTCTCGACGGCGGGTGTCGTGCCGCAGCTGCGGCGGCTGCTCGACGAGTCGGCGGTGCACCTCGCCGTCAGCCTGCACAACCCGTTTTCGGAGGAGCGGGCCGAGATCATGCCCGTCGAGCGCGCCTGGCCGATCGCCGAGGTGGCGGCGATTCTGCGGGAGTACGATTTCACGCACCAGCGGCGTGTCTCGTTCGAATACATCGTCATGAGCGGGCTCAACGACTCGCCGCGGCACATCCGCGAGCTGTGCCGTCTGCTGGACGGCATCAAGTGCCGCATCAACCTCATCCGCTTTCACAAGATTCCCGGCTCGCCCTACTTTTCGCCCGACGATGCGGCGATGCTCCGCTTCCGCGACGCGCTGACCGCCCGCGGCATCCACACGACAATCCGTGCCTCGCGCGGCGAGGATATTCAGGCGGCCTGCGGATTGCTGAGCACGGAGAATTCTAAATTCTAAATTCAAGATTCAGAATTCAAAATTGGGGGGGGCAGCAGCGCACCGCCCGATCTTTTGCGCGACGGCGCGACACGGCCGCCGGCAGTGTAGAAAACGCTTTTCCGAAAATCCGCTTACAGCTCGTGCGACAGCGGTGCGGGGACGACGGCGCTCGTGTCGAAATCGCCCCAGCGTTCGGCGACGTAGTCGAGCGTGGCGAAGAGTTCGTTGCGGTCGAGCGACGTCACGAGCTTCATGCGGGTCTGTTTGAAGTCGGGCAGCCCCTTGAAATAGTTGGTCAGGTGGCGCCGCATCTCGAGAATGCCGACATAGTCGCCCTTGACGGCGAGCGAGCGGTCGAGATGCTCCTTGGCGATCGCCACGCGCTCGACGACCGACGGCTGGGGCAGCACCTCGCCGGTCTGCAGGAAATGCTTCACCTCGCGGAAGATCCACGGGCGGCCGTAGGTGGCGCGGCCGATCATCACGCCGTCCACGCCGTAGCGGTCGAACATCTCGGCCGCTTTGGGACCCGAATCGACGTCGCCGTTGCCGATGATCGGGATGCGGATCGCGGGGTTGTTCTTCACGCGGCCGATGAGCGTCCAGTCCGCCTCGCCGCGGTACATCTGGGCCCGCGTGCGGCCGTGGATCGTCAGGGCCGCGATGCCCGTGTCCTGCAGCCGCAGGGCGATCTCCTCGATGTTCTTCGATTCGTCGTCCCAGCCCAGCCGCGTCTTGACCGTCACGGGTTTATGGACCGCCTGCACGATTTGGCGCGTCATTTCGACCATCAGCGGCACGTCGCGCATCATCCCCGAGCCGGCTCCGCGCCCCGCGATCTTCTTCACGGGGCAGCCGAAGTTGATGTCGATCAGGTCGGGATCGGCCGCCTCGGCCATCCGCGCCGCCTCGACCATCGGTTCGATGCGGTTGCCGTAGATCTGGATCCCCACGGGGCGCTCGCCGTCGTCGATGCGCAGCTTGCGCAGCGATTTGGCCGCCTCGTGCATGAGGCCGTCCGAGGAGATGAACTCCGTGTAGACGACGTCGGCGCCGAAGCGCTTGCACATGTAGCGGAACGAGGGGTCCGTGACGTCCTCCATCGGAGCGAGCAGCAGCGGGCGGTCGCCCAGGTCTATGTCGGCAATTTTCATGGTACGGATCGGTGTAAGGTGCGCCCGGCGGGGCGCGGTGCGGAGGCGCCGCCCGGTCGGCGGCCTTCGGCGGCCGGGCGTCCGCAGCCGCGGCGACAGCCGCGGTGAACGCCTTCGAACGCCCCGGAATGCGGCGGATGACGGCCCGCAGGCGATTTTGTGCGGCAAATGTAGTTGATATTCCGCAATAAAACGCTAAATTTGCGGACAAATTTTGACTTATGGAGATCGAAAAATTCATAACGGACGCCGTTCGCCGCACGGTCGAGGCGCTCTACGGCCCGCTGACGGGCGAACAGCTGCAGTTGCAGAAGACGCGCCGCGAGTTCGCGGGCGACTATACGCTCGTGACCTTCCCGCTGTTGAAAAAGAGCCGCAAGTCGCCCGAGGCGACCGCGACCGAAATCGGTGAGCGGCTGGTGGCCGACTGCCCCGAAATCGCCGCCTTCAATGTCGTGAAGGGCTTCCTGAACATCGAGCTCGACGCCGCCTTCTGGAGCGACCGGTTCGCCGAGATCGCCGCGGCCGACCGCTACGGCTTCGCCGCCCCGACGGGCCGCACGATCATGATCGAGTACTCGTCGCCCAACACGAACAAACCCCTCCACCTGGGCCATATCCGCAACAACCTGCTGGGCTGGTCCGTGGCCGAGATCCTGAAGGCCAACGGCCACACGGTCATCAAGGCCAATCTGGTGAACGACCGCGGCATCCACATCTGCAAGTCGATGCTTGCCTGGCAGCGCTTCGGCGGCGGCGAGACGCCCGCCTCGTCGGGCATGAAGGGCGACCACCTCGTGGGCAAGTACTACGTCGAGTTCGACAAGCACTACAAGGCCGAGATCCGCGAGCTCATGGCCGCGGGCCGCACCGAGGAGGAGGCCAAGAAGGAGGCCCCGATCCTGCGCGACGCCCAGGCGATGCTGCGCAAGTGGGAGACGGGCGACGAGGAGGTCCGCGCCCTCTGGACGACGATGAACGGCTGGGTCTACGACGGCTTCGACGTGACCTACAAGGCGCTCGGCGTCGATTTCGACAAGGTGTATTACGAGTCGCAGACCTATCTGCTCGGCAAATCGCTCGTCGAGGAGGGGCTGGCGAAAGGGGTCTTCTACCGCCGCGACGACAACTCGGTGTGGATCGATCTGACGGGCGACGGCCTCGACGAGAAGCTCCTGCTGCGCGGCGACGGCACGTCGGTCTACATGACGCAGGACCTCGGCACCGCCTTCCGCCGCTTCGAGGACAACCGCCTCGACGACATGATCTACGTCGTCGGCAACGAGCAGAACTACCACTTCCAGGTCTTGAAGCTCGTCCTCAAGAAGTTGGGCTACGCCGACTGGAGCGACCACATTACCCACCTCTCTTACGGCATGGTCGAGCTGCCCGAGGGCAAGATGAAGTCGCGCGAGGGCACCGTCGTCGACGCCGACGACCTGATCGCCGACATGGTGAAGACCGCCCGCGAGATGTCCGCCGAGCTGGGCAAGTTGGACGGCTGCTCCGAGGAGGAGGCCGAGGCCGTCTCGACGATGGTGGGCCTCGGCGCGCTCAAGTACTTTATCCTGAAGGTGGACCCCAAGAAGACGATGCTGTTCGATCCGCGCGAGTCGATCGACTTCAACGGCAACACGGGCCCCTTCATCCAGTACACCCACGCCCGCATCTGCTCCGTGCTGCGCAAGGCGGCCGAGGCGGGCATCGACTGCGAGGGCCGTTCGGCGGCCGCGATGATTCCCGAGGAGATCGCCCTCGTGAAGCAGCTGGCCGACTATCCCGCGACGGTGGCGGCGGCCGGCGAGAACTTCGCGCCGTCGATCATCGGCGCCTACGTCTACGAGCTGGCCAAGTCGTTCAACGGCTACTATCACGACCACTCGATCCTCAAGGAGAGCGACGCCGAGGTGCGCAAGCTGCGTCTGCAGCTGGCCCGCACGGTGGCGGCGGTGATCCACAGCGGCATGAAGCTGCTCGGCATCGACGTGCCCGAGCGCATGTAGGGCGGATCCGACAGCGGAACGAAGCAGAGGGAGGGTGCCGGTGCGGCGCCCTCCCTCTTTGTCGGACGGGGCGGCGTGGTACGAATCTTGCTCGAGGTGTCGGCAAACAACCAAACCACATCAATCGTGAAAAAGAGTATTATCATCCCCCTGATGAGCGCGATGGCGCTGACGGTCGCGGCGACGGCCGTCTCGGCGCAGTCGCCCGTCCGGCGGCAGGCCGATTCGGTGCTGCTGTCGGACGACACGGACGGCGACTACCGGGTGCGCCGTTACCTTGTGAAGGAGCAGGACGACGCCGACTATTCGATCCGCTACCACATCAGTTCGGCGCAGCTGAACACCGCTTTCGGCACGAACCGCAGCCAGCTGGCCGGCCTCGGCGAGCTGGTCGAAGGGCTGCTGGCCGACTCGCTGACGCAGGTGGGCAGCGTCTCGATCATGGGCTACGCCTCGCCCGACGGCCCGCTGGAGCTGAACCGCAACCTGGCCCGCCGGCGCATGCAGGACTTTAAGAACTACGTCGACCGCCGCTACGGCTTTTCGCGCAAATACGACGTGAAGAGCGGCTCGGCGGTGGTGTCGTGGTCCGAGATCCGCGACGAGATCGCCTCGTCGGCCGTGCCCGACCGTCAGCGCGTGCTGGAGATCCTCGACAGCCGCGATTCGGCCGCCGACAAGCAGGCCGCCCTGAAACGCATGCCCGCCGTCTGGAGCTATCTGGCGGCCAACATCCTGCCGCCGCTGCGCCGTGTCGAGGTGCAGATCGACTACGGACAGGGTGTCGTCGTCGAACAGCGCACGCGCTGTCCGCGCCCCGTGCCCGAGCAGATCGTCATCGTCGAGACCGTCGAACCCGCCTGTCCGCCCGCCTCGCAGGATCCCTGCTTCGACGAGCTGTGCCGCAGCAGCCAGCTGGGCATCATCGTCGCCATGCCCGACAACGACGTCGATTTTTAGCCGGAACGTCGCGCCGTGCAGTTTTTTGCGGCGGCGGTTGATTATCCCGAAAGAAATGCGTATATTTGCCTAAACAATTTATCGAAAACGATATGGCAAATTTACGAACACTGAAAAAGCAGATCGACTACTGTCTCGAGGAGATCGTCTTCGACTGCGATATGGCCATCTGCTTCCAGCCCTCGAAGGAGGAGCAGATCATGCAGCTGATGCAGGAGGCCGTTGCCGTGCGCAATGCACTCTTCACGAAGGTGATGAATCCCGCCGAGCCGCACAACCGCTCGCTGGTGCGCAAGCACTACGCAGCGCTGCGCCGCGAGACGGCCGCCGCCTTCGAGGAGCTGGTCGAGAAGCTCTCGGCCATCAACGGCGAGAAGAAATAGGCTGCCCTGCGGCAGCTGCCGCACCGCCCCGCAGCGGGACGGGTGCGCAAGACCGACGAAGTCGGCCGCCACGATCGTGACGGCCGACTTCGGTATTTTTCGCGGCGGCGGGTGCCGCCTGCATGCTGCGCTCCTCCCCGGTTAATTTTTCAAGCTCTGCTTCCTGTTGCGCAGGAGGTCGCCGACGATCGTCGGCAGCGACGTCAGGGCGATGACTGCCGCCCATTCGCCGATCCGCATCGGCACGGTGCGGAACACCTCGCCCCCCAGCTCGACGATCGCCACCTGTCCGGCGAAGATCACGGCGAGGATGAGGAAAAATTCGCGGCAGCCGCGCAGTTGCGAGAATGCGGAGCGGTGTGCCTCGAAACCTTTGGCGTTGAACATGTTCCAGCACTGCAGGAAGATGAAGGTCGAGAAGAAGAGGGTCAGCTGGCGGACGGTCGGCTCGCGGAATGCGGCGAGCATCCAGAGCAGCACGACGATCATCGGCGCGGCGCACGTCGCGATCATGCGGCGCATGGCGGGGGTGATGATGAACTCGTTGCGCGGCCGCGGGCGGTCACGCATCACCTCCTTCGAGGGGGGCAGCGAGGCCATGGCCATGGCGGCCAGCGTATCCATGATGATGTTCACCCACAGAATCTGCACCACCGTGAGCGGCATCTCGGAGCCGAACAGTGCGCTAACGAAGCAGATGACGATCGCCACGACGTTGATCGTCAGCTGGAAAAGGACGAACCGTTGGATGTTGCGGTAGAGCGAGCGGCCCCACAGCACGGCCGTAGCGATCGAGGCGAACGAGTCGTCGAGCAGCGTGATGTCCGACGCCTCTTTAGCCACCGAGGTCCCCGAACCCATCGAGAGCCCGACGTTGGCGAAATTCAGCGCGGGGGCGTCGTTCGTGCCGTCGCCCGTGGCGGCCACCACCTCGCCGCGCCGCTGCAGCAGCTGCACGAGGCGCTGTTTGTCGAGCGGGCGGGCCCGCGACAGGATCTTCAGGTCGGCGACGCGCCCGAGCAGCTCCTCGTCGCTCGCGGCGGCGAACTCGCGCCCCGTCATGCGGTTGCGCTCCGTATCGACGGCGTCGTCCCACAACCCGATGCGGCGGGCGATCTCGCAGGCCGTGGCCTCCGTGTCGCCCGTGACGATCTTGATGCCGATGCCAGCCGCGAGGCAGGTGCCGACGGCGGCGGGCACATCCTCGCGCACGGGGTCCGAGATGGCGACGACGGCCGAGAGGCGCAGGTTGCGGGCGGCGATCGCCTCGGCGACCTCCTCCTCTTCGGTTTCGCACCACGCGACAGCCAGCGTGCGCATGCCCCGCCGCTGCAGCTCGAGCAGCTGCGCCGCGATCTCCTCCCGGCGGGGCTGTTCGCCGCACATCGCCAGCACGATCTCGGGGGCGCCCTTCACGCAGAGGCGGCGGCGGTGGTCGACGCCGCTCTCGATGAGCGTCGCCATGTATTTGAGGTGGCTCGAAAAGGTGCGGCGGTCGAGGATGCGGGCCCCCTCGCGCAGCGGCGCGTAGGGATAGCCCCGGCGGTCGAGCCAGGCGAGCAGCGCCCCTTCGGTCGAGTTGCCGAGCACCCTCCCTTCGGCGTCGAGAAAGGCGGTCGAGTTGGCGGCGACCGTCTCGGCGAAGGCCTCCTCCGGGAGGTCGTCGCAGCGCAGCAGCTCGGCGACCTCCATGCGGTTGCGGGTCAGCGTGCCCGTCTTGTCGGTGCAGATCACCGTGACGGCTCCCATCGTCTCGCAGGCGTGCATCTTGCGCACGAGGTTGTTCGTCCGCAGCATGCGGCGCATGGACATGGCCAGCGAGAGGGTGATCGACATCGGCAGCCCCTCGGGTACCGCCATGACGATGATCGCCACCGAGAACATGAAGAGCCGCAGCACCTCCTCCGCCACCTCGATCCACGGGCGCTGCAGCAGCCCGCCGCCGAGGCAGGCCTTGGCCAGCATGATGGTGAAGATGGCCGCAGCGAGGGCGATGCCCGCCTTGCCGATGAGCGTCGAGAGGCGCTCCAGCTGCCGCTCGAGCGGGGTCGGTTCGCC
Source organism: uncultured Alistipes sp. (assembly GCA_964626515.1). GTDB lineage: Bacteria > Bacteroidota > Bacteroidia > Bacteroidales > Rikenellaceae > Alistipes. The sequence goes on along the minus strand of CAZVGH010000007.1, from coordinate 14,866 downwards.
GCTGCGGACGGTGGCTTGCTCGGTGACGCGGCCCGCCTCGGTCGCATCGCCGACGGCCGTTACGACCAGCACGCCGTAGCCGTCGCGCACGGTCGTGCCGCGCAGCACGAGGTCCGTGGGGTAGGTCGCCTCGGGGTCGAAGCGTGCCGGGTCGGCGCTCTTTTCGGTCTCGGGTTCTCCCGTGAGGGTCGATTCGTCGACGCGCAGCGATACCGCCTCGACGAGCCGGCCGTCGGCGGGGAGCGTCTCGCCCGCCTCGATGCAGACGACGTCGCCCACGACCACCTCGCGGCGGGGGATGCGGTGCATCGTGCCGTCGCGCAGCACCTTCACGGGGGTCTCGTCCTGCACGCGGTTCAGGCGGCGGAAGCGGCGGCGGGCATCCCATTCGAACCAGAAGCCGACGCAGGTGGCCAGCACGATGGCGCAGAGGATGCCGACCGACTCGGTGAAATCGTGTTCGAGGATGCCGACGACGAGCGACAGCGCCGCGGCGACGAGCAGGATGCGGATGATCGGGTCGCGGAACTTGTCGAGCAGGAGTTCCCAGGCGGGGGTGTCGCGCGGCGGCGTGACGACGTTCGGGCCGTAGGCGGCGCGTGCCGCCTCGACTTCGGCGGACGTAAGTCCTTGCGAGCTGTATTCGGGAGCCTGCATCGTCGTGTCAGAATTGGTCGAAGGAGAACTGGCGTGTCGAGGCGTCGAGGCGGATCGCGATGAAGAGCAGGATCGTGAAGGCGATGAGCGACGATCCGCCGTAGCTCATGAAGGGGAGCGGGATGCCCATGACGGGGACCAGACCGATCGTCATGCCGACGTTCACCAGCACGTGGAAGAGCAGGATCGCCGCGACGCAGTAGCAGTAGATGCGGCCGAAAGGCTCCTCCTGCCGTTCGCCCATGCGCATCAGGCGCAGGATGAGCAGGCAGAGCAGCGTCAGGACGGTCATCGTGCCGAGAAAGCCCCACTCCTCACCCACGGTGCAGAAGATGAAGTCCGTGTGGCGCTCGGGGACGAACCCGTATTTGATCTGGGTCCCCTGCAGGAAGCCCTTGCCCGCGAAGCCGCCCGATCCGATGGCGATCTTCGCCTGGTTGACGTTGAAATCGGCGCCCGCGGGGTCGCTGATGATGCCCAGGTAGCTCTCGATGCGCTTCTGCTGGTGCTCCTTCAGCACGTGGTCGAAGAGGTGGTCGGTCGAAAAGAGGAAGACGAGCGAGCCGAGGAAGATGCCGATCGTGAGCAGCGTGCCGCCCATGCGGCGGCGCAGGGCGTAGCCGATGCCGCAGAGGGCCGCCAGGACCGAGAGGACGAGCAGCACGGCGTAGGGGCTGACGGCCCGGTTCGGCAGGAGCGACCCGAGAAGCGACCCGAGGATCGCCGCGAGAAAGAGCCCCGCGAGCAGGGTGAGGCGCGCGCGCCACGCTCCCGAGCCGGCCGCCTCGAAGAGGGTGCAGCCGAGGATGAGCAGCACGAGCATCGTCATCGGCGAGAGGAGCCGCGAGGCGATGAAGAGCGCCACGACGAGCAGCACCGGGATGCAGAGCCACTTGTTGAGCCCCTCGCGGTAGAGGACGAAGAGGAACGATCCGAGGACGATGCCCGACCCCGTGTCGTTCTGCAGGACGATGATGCCCAGCGGGATGCAGATCAGGATGCCGATGCGCACGAGGTCGCCGAAACGGCGGATCGAGAAGGTGTATTCGCTCATGCGGCGGGCGACGGCGAGCGCCGTGGCGATCTTGGCGAACTCGACGGGCTGCACGCGGAACGAGCCGAACTCGAACCACGCCTTGGCGCCGTTCACCTCCTTGCCGAAGACGAGCGCCGCGACGAGCAGCGCGATACCCGCGATGTAGGCGGGGTAGGCGAACATGTGGTAGAAGCGCACGTCGAGCAGCAGCACGAAGAGGGCGACGGTCCACGCCGCACCGATCCAGACGAGCTGCTTCACGTAGAAATGCGAGAAGGAGAAGATCGCGTCGGTCGTGTCGTCGAAGGAGGCGGCCGTGATCGAGAGGCTGCCCACGGCGACGATCAGCACGTAGAGCAGTACCGTCCGATAGTCGACGCCGTCGAAGAGCGAATTGGCGGAGCGGTTAGCGATCATAGACGGGATAGTTGATTTGCATGTGTTTGATCCGCTCGACGAGCTCCGGGCGGCGGATCGTGTCCGTCAGGTAGAGCTCCTCCAGCAGTGAGGCGATCGGCAGGGCCGCCGCGGCGCCGAAGCCGCCGTTCTCGACGTAGACCGAGATGGCGATCCGCGGGTTGTTCTTCGGGGCGAACGAGAGGAAGGTCGAGTGGTCGCGGCCGCGGGGGTTCTGCGCCGTACCCGTCTTGCCGCAGACGTCGTACCCCTCGAGGTAGGCCGCGCGCGAGGTGCCGTCGACGTGCACGCCGCGCCACATGCCCTCGACGATCGTCTCGAAATGGCGCGGATCGACCTTCGTGTAGTGCCGCTCGTAGAAGCGGGCGTCGAGCGAGTCGCACCCCTCGACGCTGCGGACGATGTGCGGGATGTAGTAGTAGCCGCGGTTGGCGATGATCGCCGCGAGGTTGGCCATCTGCAGCGGGGTGCAGCCCAGCTCGCCCTGTCCGATCGAGAGCGAGAGGACCGTGAGGGCGTTCCACGAGCCGCGGTAGCGCTTGTCGTAGAGCGCGCGGTCGGGGACGTAGCCGCTGCCCTCGTCGAGGAAGTCGGAGCCCAGCCGGCGGCCGAAACCGAAGCTCAGCACGTAGTCGCGCCAGATGTCGAAGCCGTTCTTCACGCCGCCGTACTCCGAATTCTCGAGGATGTCGCGAAAGACGTAGCAGAAATAGGCGTTGCACGAGGTGGAGATCGCGTAGCGCAGGTCGATGGGCGAGGGGTGGGCGTGGCAGCCGACGTGCAGACGCCCCAGCGTGTAGCCCATGTGGCAGGGATGGAGGTCCGACGGCCGCAGCACGCCCTCCTGCAGGCCGATGAGGCCCTGCACGAGCTTGAAGGTCGATCCCGGGGGGTATTTGCCCTTCACGGCGCGGTTGAACATCGGGCGGCGCTTGTTGCCCAGCATCTGCATGTAGTGGTTGCCGCGCTCGCGCCCGACGAGCTCCTCGGGGTCGTAGGTGGGCGACGAGACCATCATCAGGATCTCGCCCGTCGAGGGCTCGATCGCCACGGCGGCTCCCACCTTGCCGCGCATGAGCTCCTCGCCGAGGAGCTGCAGGCGGGCGTCGATCGTGCTGACGAGGTGGCGGCCCGGCTCGGGGAGCGTGTCGTAGAGACCGTCCATGTAGGAGCCCTGGATCGCGCCGTGGGTGTCGCGTTCGAGGATGCGCACCCCCTTGCGGCCCCGCAGCAGGGGCTCGTAGGCCGATTCGACGCCGCCGATGCCGACGTAGTCGCCCGCGCGGTATTCGGGGTTGTGCTTCAGGTAGACGGGCGACGCCTCGCTCAGGTAGCCCAGCAGGTTGCCGCCCACGTTGAGCGGATAGTGGCGCACGGTGCGGTAGACAGTGTAGAAGCCGCGGAAGCCCGAGGCGTCGAGGCGCAGCTTGTCCTCCTTCGAGAGGTAGCTCGTGACGAGCACCGGGGCGCGCGGCGTCATGGCCGCGTCGGCGAGACGGCGGCGGAGCCGCTTGAGCGTGAGGCCCGTGATCTCGCAGAGGCGGGCCGTGTCGAAGCCGCGCGCATCCATTTCGCGGCGGATGACCGTCAGGTCGTAGCACTCGCGATTCTGCGCCAGGTAGCGGCCGTGGCGGTCGAAGACCTCGCCGCGCGGCGGATACTGCACCTCGCGGCGCATGACGTTCGAGCGGGCGAGCTCCTTGTAGCGCGAGTCGACGAGCTGGATGTAGGCTACGCGGCCCGCCAGCAGGGCGAAGATCGCCAGCACGACCCACTGCAGTGTCCTAAGGCGGCGGAAACCCTCTTCACGGTCGATCATACGCGGAAGGCTTTGGCGGTGAGAAGCCGTTCGGCGATGCCGACGGCGGCGACGGTGACGAGCGCGCTGACGACGATGCGCAGCGCGGTGTAGGGCAGTTGCTGCCACGAGAGGGCCTCGAGCAGGAAGAAGAGCAGGTGGTGGAGGCCGACGAGCAGCGTGAGGTAGCTCCAGTAGACGCGTGTGCCGAACAGCTCGGGCGAAGGGATCCCCTCGTCGCGGTCCTCGCGGTTCGAGACGAGGGCCGTGAGGTTCGGCCGCAGGAAGGCGATCGGCAGCGTGGCGGCGACGTTCAGTCCCGCGGTCCCCATGGCGTAGTCGGCCGCGAGTCCCGAGAGGAGGCCGGCGCCGAGCCGCACGATCGGCCGCGTCTCGAGCGGCAGCAGGATCACGAGGGCGATGTAGACGAGCGGACTGCAGAGCGGTCCGAGCGGCAGGTTGTTGAAGAAGAAGGTCTGCAGCAGCGTCGTCGCCAGAAAGAGGACGATATAGGGCGGGGTGCGGTACATGGCGGTGGGTAGGGACGATGGGTTACGATTCGATTTCGCGGATGGCTTCGCTCGCCTGCAGCTGCTCGATCTCGTCGCGGTCGAGGTTGTCGATGACGATCAGGTTGCCGATCTTCGTCAGGTCGGCGTCCAGCCGCACGCGGACGCGGTAGACCATCTGCGCCTCGTTGAAGGTGAAGCTCTCGACCGTGCCGATCGCCATTCCCTTCGGGAAATAGGGCTCGAAACCCGTCGTGACGACACGGGCCCCGACGGTCGGCTCGGCGTACTTCGGCAGCTCGTCGAGGAGCACGTGGTGCGGGTCCTCCCCCTCCCAGTGGATCGAGCCGTAGTAGTCGGCGTCGGTGAGCATGCCGCTGGCGCGGAACTCGGTGTTGAGGATCGAGATGGCCACGGCATAGCGCTCCGAGCAGTCGAGGATGTAGCCGACGATCGCCCCTTCGGGGGTGGTCACAGCCATGCCGCCCAGCAGGTCGTCGCTGCGGCCGCGGTCGAGCGTGAGGTAGTTGCGCCGGCGGTTCGTCGTGTTGCCGACGACCGACGCCACGACCATGCGGTACTTCGAGGGGCCCAGTCCGAACTGCTCGCGGCTCTGGGCGGTGCGCGAGGCGGCCTCTTCGTAGCGGGCGAGCTGCTCCTCGAGCTCGGCGACGCGGGCCGTGAGGCTGCGGTTCTCGCCACGCAGGCGGAAGAAGCGGCCGATGCCTGCGCAGAGGCTGTGGACGCCGCCCGTCACGCGGTCGGCGTGCGCCAGCAGCCGCGCCTCGGTGTAGGCGGACGAGCGGGCATAGCTGTTCAGGGCGATGAGCTCGATGCAGATGAAGAGCACCGCCACATAGGTGCTGCGGATGAACTCGATGAGTTTGCGCATGGCCTTAAGATGCGAATTGCGGGCTTCGGAGCTCGCAATTCGTCGGGGTTATTTCATCAGGAACGAGAATCGGTTGATGTTCTTCAGGGCGATGCCCGTACCGCGGGCGATGGCGCGCAGCGGGTCTTCGGCCAAATGGAACGGAATGCCGGTCTTCTCCGTGAGACGACGGTCGAGACCCTTGATGAGGGCGCCGCCGCCGGCCAGATAGATGCCGTTCTTGACGATGTCGGCGTATAGCTCGGGCGGCATGGATTCGAGGACTTTCATCAGAGCCGCGTCGATCTTGGTGAGCGACTTTTCGAGGGCGTAGGCGATTTCGCTGTAGGAGAGCGAGACGGTCTGCGGCAGGGCCGTGAGCATGTTGGGACCCGTGACGACGAAATCTTCGGGCTCATCGTCGAGGTCGGAGACGGCCGCGCCGACCGAACATTTGATCGCCTCGGCCGTACGTTCGCCGATGCGGATGTTGTGCTGCTGGCGGACGTAGCTCTGGATGTCGTTGGTGAAGACGTCGCCGGCGACGTTGACCGACTCGGAGCAGACGATGCCGCCGAGCGAGATGCAGGCGATCTCCGACGTACCGCCGCCGATGTCGATCACCATGTGGCCTTCGGGGGCCTCGACGTCGAGGCCGGCACCGAGGGCGGCGGCCATCGGCTCGTAGATCATGTAGACCTCGCGGCCGCCGGCGTGCTCGGCCGAGTCGCGGACGGCGCGGATCTCGACGTTGGTCGAGCCCGACGGGATGCAGATCACCATGCGCAGCGAGGGCGAGAAGAGGCTGCCCGAGGTCTTCACCTTTTTGATGAGGCTGCGCAGCATGAGCTCCGTGGCGTTGAAGTCGGCGATCACGCCGTCTTTCAGCGGACGGATCGTCTTGATGTTGGGGTTCGTGCGCTCGTGCATCTTCTGCGCCTGGTCGCCCACGGCGATCAGGTGGCCCGTATGCACGTCGACGGCAACGATCGAAGGTTCGTCGACGACGACCTTGCCGTTATAAATTATCAGCGTGTTGGCCGTTCCGAGGTCGATCGCCAACTCCTGTGTCAGTGAAAAAAGTCCCATATCCGAAATTATTCGCTCTTAACCGTTTCAACAGCTTGTCTGCAAGCCCGTTGCGCGCTTTTTGCCTGTCGTGCTCCGCCGCTGCGGGGAAAGACCCATGCAAAGGTATGAAAAAACCGTTGATTCGCGGGCGTTTTCCGACGGATTTTTTTGCAGCGGCGGCAAGAATCTTTTTGCGTTACAATCATGCGGTTGCGGCGCCTGCCTTCGTGCGGGGCGCCGCGAGCCTGCAGCCCGCTTCCGCCGGCTTCCCGGGGCCGTTTTCCGGGCGGTTTCCAGTCCGGTTTTGCGGCCGGCGGCAGACCGCGCTCGCGGCGGGGCCGGGGCGGTGCGGGGCCGGGGCGGCAGCCGCGTCCGCCGAAAAGGAGCGGCCTTCCGAAAAAGCCCCCTCGCCGAACGCGGGCGAAGGGGCGTGGCGAAGTGCGGCGGTTCCGTGGATCAGCGGTTGCGCAGCGAGGCGACCTTGCGGTCGAACTCCTCCTTGAGCGAGCCGATGAGCTCGCGCACGCTGACGATGCGGTCCGTGCGCCAGGCGTTCGCGCCGCAGAAGGCGTAGCCCTGTTCGAGCTTGCCGCGGAAGGCGTTGTAGAGGGCCAGCATGATGCAGTAGGGCGAGTGGGTGACGTCGCACGTCTTGATGCAGTGGAAGGGGCAGGCCTTCGGGCGGGTAAGCCCCTCCTTCACGCGGTCGAGGAAGGTGTTGCGGATGGCGCGGCCGGGCATGCCCACGGGCGACTGGATGATCTCGATCGCCTCCTGCGTGGCGTCGAGGTAGGCCTGCTTGAAGGCGGGTGAGGCGTCGCATTCCTCGGTGGCGACGAAGCGCGTACCCATCTGCACGCCGTCGGCGCCGAGCGAGGTGATGTTGTAGATGTCTTCGCCTGTGTAGATGCCGCCGCCGGCGATGACGGGGATATGGCGTTCCTGCTCCGCCTCGATCTCGCGCACGGCAGCCACCACTTCGGGGACGATCTGCTCGAGCGTGCAGTCGCGGTCGGCGAGCTGCTCGCGCGAGAAGCCGAGGTGTCCGCCCGCCTTGGGGCCCTCGACCACCACGGCGTCGGGGACGTAGTGGTATTTGCCGATCCAACTGCGGCAGATGACGCGCAGCGCGCGGGCCGACGAGACGATCGGCGCGAGCTTCGTGCGGGCCCCCTCGGTGAGGAACGAGGGGAGGTTGAGCGGCAGGCCTGCGCCCGAGAAGATGATATCGGCCTTCTCGGCGACGGCCGTGCGGACGAGGTTCGCGAAATCGTTCATGGCGACCATGATGTTCACGCCGATGATACCCTTCGTGGCGGCGCGCGCCTTGCGCAGCTCCTCGCGGAGCCCCCAGTGCGTGGCTTCGTCGAAGTCGTTCGAATGCTCCTTATAAATAAGTCCGAGACCGGCGGCCGAGATCACCCCGACGCCTCCCTCGTTGGCGACGGCGGAGGCGAGCCCCGAGAGGGAGATGCCTACGCCCATGCCTCCCTGCACGATGGGTACGCGTGCCTGGAGATCTCCGATTTGCAGTGCTTTCATCTTGAAAATGAGATTAGACGGACCGTCGTTCGTTCGGCGGTCGGTTGTTGCAAAAATAGCGATTCGGTGCGCCGAATATTCGCCCGAGGGATGAAATTCGCGGACTATGGGACGAAATTCGGCCGGTGGGAGGGAATGCGGGGAATGAAAAATGTAAAATTAAAAATGAAGAATGGCCGAGTGCTGGAGTTTTCGGGCTGCTGCGGATCGGACCGTTCATGGTGAAGACGGTGCCGCGTGTGCAGGGAGAGACGGGAGAGGGTGCGAGACCGTGAACGTTTGTGGGGCGGGACTGCGCGTGCGGTGGAAAATAGAGGTGGTAAAGGATGAGAGCCTGCGAACGTTTTCGGCAAGCCGAGGGCGGGGCTGCGCTTGTGCGGGAAAGGCCGAACGGGAATAGATACGGGGAGCCGAACAGGCGCCCCGACGGCGTCAGCCGTCGTGCGGTTCGCCACTGCCCCGGTGCTGCCCCGTGTGCTGCCCCGTGTGCTGTCCCGTGCGTTGTCTCGTGCTCCGCTCCGTGCGCTGTCCCGTGCGTTGTCCCGTGCGTTGTCCCGTGCTCCGCTCCGTGCGTTGTCCTATGCGGCTGTCTCGTGCGGCGGACCGCAGGCTTGCTGGAGGCTCGTGCGTCCGCCGCCGACGGCAATCCGAACTGTATAAATAGCCGGAAAGGTCCCGCAGGCCGGCTGTCACCGTTCTTGCAGCCGTCCAAGTCGCCATCCAAACATGAGAGCCCCTCATTCTTCATTTTTAATAAAAGAAAACGGCCCCCGCGCGCTGCGGAGACCGTTTTTCGAGAGGGCTGCGCCTCTTCGGTTACTCGTTGATGCCCAGCTCCTTCTTGACCAGCGGGGCGATATCGGTGAGCGCTGCCTCGTCGAAGTAGGCCAGCGAGCCCGCCGTGATGTCGAATACGACCAGATAGCCGCCCGCCTTGCCGACGGCGTCGATGGCTGCCTTCGCCTTCTCGACGATCGGCGTCATCAGCTCCTGATACTTCTTCTGGTACTCCTGCTGCGCCATCTGCTCGAACTCGGACGCACGGGTGCGCATATCGTTGAGCTCCTTCTGCTTGATCTGGGCAACGCCCTCCGACATGGTCGACATGTTCTTCTGGAACTCTTGAAACTTGTTGTTGAACTCGACGTTCATCCCCTCGAGCGTCTCCTGCATATCTTTGACGAAGGCCTCCATGTTGGTCTGCATCTCCTTGGCCTCGGGCATGGCAGCGATGATCTCGCTCGTGTTGATGCGTCCGAATTTCTGGGCGAAGAGCGACGTGGCGCTCATTACGCAGGCAACCGCAAGGGTTAGTTTAAGCAACTTTTTCATACGAATAGATTGGTGTTAATTGTTTATTTTTTTTGTTTGCGTTGTCGGTTCGGTTATTTCAGCCGGTCGATGACCTGCTGCGTGCGATCCGCGCGCGGCGAGGTGTAGAGCAGCGTCGGGTTGTTCGACGAGTCGATCACCGCGTCGGCACCCGCTGCGACGGCATAGGCCTCGATCGCCGCGAAGACGCGCTCCTGAATCGGCTTGATCTTCTGCACGCGCTGCTTCATCAGTTCGCCCTCGTTGCCGAAGAGGCTCTCCTGCAGTTCGCCCGCCTCCTGCTCCTTGCGGAGGATCACCTCCTCGAAGGTCTGGCGCGTAGCGGCGTTCAGCGACGCCTTCTGGTTCTGGTAGTTGTTGTAGAGCGTCTCGACCTCCCGGTATTTCTCGTCGACCTGCTGCTGATACTGCTCGGCGAGTTTCTCCAGCTCGGCGATGGCGGTGTTGTAGGCGGCGATCGACTTGAAGATCTTTTCGCTGTTTACGACGATGCAGTTCTGTGCCGATGCGGCGGCCGCTGCCAGCACGAGGGCGATCGTCAGGATCCACTTTTTCATGACCGTTGTTTTAAGTTTTACACTCCTCTTCCGTCAAATATGTTGCCGCAGCGGCTGTGACGGTACATTTTTCGTTCCGCAGGGCGCCGCCTCTCCGGCGGCGGGCGGGGCGGAACGCCGCCGGGTTAGAATTGCTGTCCCATCGTGAAGTGGAACTGGCTGCCGCTCTTGCCCGACTGGCCCGCGGGGGCGTCGAAGCCGTAACCCCAGTCGATGCCGAGCATACCCACCACGGGGAGGTAGAGGCGGACACCGACACCGGCCGAACGCTTGATCTTGAAGGGCGAGAACGATTTCCACGAGTCGAAGGCGTTACCTCCCTCGAGGAAGCCCAGCACGTAGATCTGCGACGAAGGCTTCAGGATGACCGGGTAGCGCAACTCGGCTGTGTACTTGTTGTAACCTACGGCGTAGTATTCGTTCACGGGGTCGAGGGCGCCGTCTTCGTAACCGCGCATCGAGATAATGTCGATACCGTAGATGTTGTAACCCGACATGCCGTCGCCGCCAACCTCGAAGCGCTCGAAGGGCGATACCTTATATTTGTTGTAGTTGCCCAGATAACCCATCTCGGCGCGCAGCATCAGCACGAGGTTCTGGTTGCGCGAGAGGGCCTGGAACCACTGCGACTTGAGCTGCCACTTGTGGAACTCGATCCACTTGTAGCGCTCGCGGTCGCTCATCGACTGGTCGCTGTAATCCTTGCCGTCCCACAGCGAGTAGGGGGGCGTGAGCTGCAGCGAGATGCTGAACTCCGAACCGCGGCGCGGGTAGATCGGCTGGTCGACCGAGTTGCGCGAGAAGACGAACTTGAGCGAGAAGAGGTTCGCGGCACCGTTCGACATGATGAACGAGTTCCAGTTCTTCAGGTCGTAGCGCTCGTAGTTGGCCTCGGCGTAGAACGAGAAATAGGGGTCGGGCCACGTCAGACGCTTGCCCAGTCCGGCGGCGACGCCGTAGGTGCGGAAGTGCATCGTCGAGGTCTGCCAGACGTAGTAGGCGTTGTTCTGCTCGGAGATGTGGGCCGAGAAGGTGAACGAGTTGGGTTTCTTGCCGCCCAGCCACGGATCGGTGAAGCTGACGGCGAAGGCCTTGTAATAGGTACCGTTCGTCTGGGCCGTCAGCGAGAGCCGCTGGTTCTGTCCCATCGGGTAGGGACGCCAAGCGCCCTTCTTGAACATGTTCTTGACCGACAGGTTGTTGAACGTGATGCCGACCGAACCGACGAAGGTGCCCGAGCCCCAGCCGCCGGCGATGTTGAACTGGTCGGAGGCCTGCTCCTCGAGGGGCCAGTTGACATCGACCAGCTCGTTCGAGACGGGCTTGATGTCCGGAGCGACGGATTCGGGGTTGAAGTGGCCCATCGAGCCGAGCATGCGGATCGTCTGCATGAGCATCGAGCGGTCGTAGAGCTCGCCCGGACGGGTGTAGAGCTCGCGGCGGATCACCTCGTCGTCGACGCGCTGGTTGCCCGTGATGCCGACGTTGTTGATGGTGAACTGCTTGCCCTCGAAGATCTTCACCTCGATGTCGATCGAGTCGGCGCCGATGATCGTCTCGGCGGGTTCGATCTGCGAGGTGAGGTAGCCGTTGTTCTGGTAGAGCGACTTGATCGACGACTCCTCGGGGTTCTCCTCACGGCCGATGCCGAGGCGCTTGTGCATCGACTTCTTGTCGTAGGTGTCGCCCGTCTTGACGGCAAACATGCGCTGCAGCTCCTCGGTTTCGTAGATCGAGTTGCCGACCCACGAGACATTGCGGATGTAGTACTTGTTGCCCTCCGAGAGGTCGATGTCGATGCCGAGGCGGTTGGGCGAGATGAAGTAGATCGAGTCGCGCACGACGGCGGCGTTGCGGTAGCCTTTCGAGTTGTAGAAGTCGATCAGCAGCTCCTTGTCGTTGGCGTACTCCGTCTCGTTGAGCTTGGAGCTCTTGAAAAAGTTGATGCTCTTCTGGTGGGTCTTCTTGAAGGTGCGGCGCAGACGCTTCTCCTTGAAGGTGTCGTTGCCCGTGAAGCGGATGCGGCCGATCTTGACGCGCTCGCGGCGGTCGATGACGAAGGTCACCGTGGCGTACTGCGCGCGGGCCGAATCCTGGTCGATGCGGTAGGTGACCTCGGCGTTGCGGAATCCCTTCTCCTTCCAGTAGTCCTTGATGAGCTTGACGTTCTTGTCGAGGATGTAGTCTGAGAGCTCGCTGTTGCGGCGCAGCTGCAGCTTCTCGGCGATATCCTTCTTCTTGCCGTTCGAGATGCCCTCGAATTTCCATTCGTAGACGCGCGGACGCTCCTGCAGGAAGAGCACCAGGTCGAGGCTGTCGCCTTCGATGTCGGCGCCGACCTTCACGTCGGCGAAGTAGCGCTGGCTCCAGAGACGCGTGATGACGTTCGAGATGAAGTTGCTCGGCAGATAGAGCGTGTCGCCGTCGACGAGGCCGGCCGAAGCCTTCACCAGATCGGGGTCGAGGTGCTCCAGACCGCGGACGTCGACCTTGCGGATCACGTACCGCTGCTGACGGTTCGGGTTGGAGCGCAGCATGGGGGCGTCTTCGGGGAAGGGGCGCCCGACAGCCGTCGAGTCGGCGTCGCGCAGCAGGGCGGCCGCCGGACGGACCGCCGATGCCTGCAGGCTCGCGAGGAGCATCGCCGCGAGGGCGCATATCGTTCGTAAGTAGTTCATCGTGTTTCTCGAAACAAATCTTCGTTCAGTCGTGTATGGTTTCTTTACGCCTCGTCGGCCCCTTTGACCAGCCCGAAGCGGCGGTCGCGGCGGGCATAGACCTCCAGCGCGCGGTCGAACTCCTCCTCCGTGAAGTCGGGCCAGAGCACCTCGGGGAAATAGAATTCGGCGTAGGCCGCCTGCCAGAGCAGGAAGTTGCTCAACCGCTGTTCGCCGCTGGTGCGGATCACCAGGTCGGGGTCGGGCATGCCGGCCGTGTCGAGCGCCGCGGTGATGCGCTCCTCGGTGATCTCTTCGGGCTGCAGGGAGCCGGCGGCGGCCGCTTCGGCGAGGCGGTGGCAGGCGCGGCGCAGCTCGTCGCGCGAGGAGTAGTTGAGTGCCAGGACCATCGTCAGCGCTTCACCGGCGGCCGTGTCGCTCTCGATGCGGTCGAGGGCGCCGCGGACCTTCTCCGAGAAGCGGCTGCGGTCTCCGATCACGCGCACGCGCACTCCCTGCCGGATGAGGTCGGGCGTCTCGCTGATGACGCAGCAGCAGAGCAGCTCCATGAGCGCCTCCACCTCGGCGGCGGGGCGTCCCCAGTTCTCGGTCGAGAAGGCGTAGAAGGTGACGCAGCGCACGCCGTTGCGCCGGGCGGCGCGGATCGTGGCACGGATCGGCTCGATGCCCGCCATGTGGCCTTCGGAGCGCGCCTTGCCGCGCTGCTCGGCCCAGCGGCCGTTGCCGTCCATGATGATGGCGACGTGCTGCGGTATGGGTTTGACGATGCTCATAATAGGGCACAAATATAGGGATAAAAATTGAAAAACAGCCTATCGGCCGCGCAACTTTGCGGGTTTTTGCCTTATTCGGACGTGCGGGGCGCCGGTCAGCCGCGCAGGTCGACTCCCCACATCATCTTATTGCGTAACGTGTCGTAAAACGATATATTGTGCGGCACGGCGAGAAAAATCGGTTCGGCGGCCTTGCGCAGCTCGAAAAGGGCCCCGGCGCGGGCGGTGTAGGAGCGGTTGTCGAGCGTGACGAAGGCCTCGGCGCGGTCGCCGTTCACCTTCAGGCGGATGCGGCTTGTGTCGGGGACCACGACGGGGCGCATCGTGAGGTTGTGGGGAGCGAGCGGCGAGAGGATGAAGCAGGCGCACGAGGGGGCGACGACCGGGCCGCCCGCGCTGAGCGAGTAGGCGGTCGATCCGGTGGGGGTCGAGAGAATCACGCCGTCGCCGTGGCAGGTGGCCACGGGCTGGTCGTCGACGAAGACCTCCACGGAGAGCATCCCCGCACCGCGGCGGCGGATCGAAAACTCGTTGAGGGCCAGCGGCGAGGCGGGTTCCTCGGCGAAGCCGCCCGAGGCCTCGAGCAGCGTGCGCGCCTCGAAGCGCAGCGAGCCGCCGGCGAGGCGGCCGAAGAGCTCGTCGAGTCCCTCGCCCGGGGCGACGGTGAGGAAGCCCAGGTGGCCGGCGTTGATGCCCAGCACCGGGAGGCGCCGTCCGCCGAGGCGGTGCACCCCCTCGAGCAGCGTGCCGTCGCCGCCGTAGCAGACCAGCACCGCGTCCGCAGGCTGCTCGCCGACGGCGCCGCCGTACTGCCGTTCGGGCGGCACGGCCCACCCGGCCAGCTCGGCCAGCAGCGGGGCAAACTCTTCGTTTACAGCGTAGTCGAACCCCGTCCGCAGGACGGCGTCGCGCAGGGCCGCAAGCCCGGCGGCGGTGTGTTGCAGGCGACTGCGGGAAAAAAGCAGGATTTTCATCGGTCCGAACGAAAAATTTGAGTAACTTTATGCCGACAAATATACGTAAATTGTGACAAAGTTAAGTGTAAATATCAATAAGATTGCCGTGCTGCGCAATTCGCGCGGCGGCAACTGCCCCGACGTGCTGCGGGCGGCGCTCGACATCGAGCGTTTCGGTGCCGACGGCATTACGGTCCATCCGCGGCCCGATGCGCGCCACATCCGCTACGACGACGTGCGTGCGCTGAAGCGCTCGATCGCCACCGAACTCAACATCGAGGGCAACCCGATCCCGAGTTTCGTCGATCTGGTGCTCGAGGTGGTGCCCGCGCAGGTGACGCTCGTCCCCGACGCCCCCGACGCCCTCACGTCGAACGCCGGGTGGGACACGGTCGCCAACCGCGACTTCCTCACCCGGGTGACGGCACGCTTCCATGAGAAGGGGATCCGCGTCTCGATCTTCGTCGATCCCGATCCCGCGATGGTGGCCGGGGCCGCCGCCTGCGGCGCCGACCGTGTCGAGCTCTACACCGAGTCCTACGCGCGGCTCTATCCCGCAGGACCCGAGGCGGCGATCGCCCCCTTCGTGGCGGCGGCCGAGGAGGCGCGCCGGCAGGGGCTCGGCCTCAATGCGGGCCACGACCTCTCGCTCGAGAACCTGCACTACTA
>CAZVGH010000006.1:10328-29543 GCA_964626515.1 uncultured Alistipes sp. | reverse complement strand
TGATGCAGATGCGCGGCAAGTCGTACCTCTCGATCGGTTCGGTCTCGATGGGTATCGCCGGTTCGACGCCCAACCCCGACTTCTTCCAGGAGTACCTGGGCATGCGCAACGAGTTCGTCGACTGTACGGAGATCACGCGCCGCATGGAGGAGAAGATCTACGACGAGGAGGAGTTCGAGCGCGCCAAGGCGTGGGTCGATGCCTACTGCAAGCCGCAGGAGGGCAAGGACTGGAACCCCGAACACCTCGTCTATCCGCGTGAGAAGAAGGAGGAGATCTGGGATTTCTCGGTCAAGATGATGATGATCTTCCGCGACCTCATGCAGGGCAACGAGAAGCTGGCCGAGAAGGGCTTCATCGAGGAGGCCTGCGGCCACAACGCCATCGTCGGCGGTTTCCAGGGTCAGCGCCAGTGGACCGACTGCCGTCCGAACGGCGACTTCGCCGAGGCGATGCTCAACAGCTCGTTCGACTGGAACGGCATTCGCCAGCCCGTACCGTTCGCCACGGAGAACGATACGCTGAACGGCGTGACGATGCTGCTCATGAACCTGCTGACGAACCGCTCGCAGATGTTCGCCGACGTGCGCACCTTCTGGTCGCCCGAGGCGGTCGAGCGCGTGACGGGCAAGCAGCTCGAGGGCAAGGCCGCGGGCGGTATCATCCACCTCATCAACTCGGGCGCCTGCACGCTCGACGCCACGGGCCGCCAGAGCGACGCTGAGGGCAACCCGACGATGAAACCCTTCTGGGAGATCACCGAGGACGAGACGAAGCAGTGCCTCGAGGCGACGACGTGGTATCCCGCGAGCCGCGAGTACTTCCGCGGCGGCGGCTTCTCGTCGCACTTCCTCACGCGCGGCGAGATGCCGATGACGATGTGCCGCATCAACCTCGTGAAGGGGCTCGGTCCCGTGCTGCAGCTCGCCGAGGGTTGGGCCGTGAACGTCGACGAGGAGATTTTTCGCATCATCAACGACCGCACGGACCGCACCTGGCCGACGACGTGGTTCGCACCCCGCCTGACGGGCAAGGGCGCCTTCCGCGACGTCTACTCGGTGATGAACAACTGGGGCGCCAACCACGGTGCGATCAGCTTCGGCCATATCGGCGCCGAGCTCATCACGCTCGCCTCGATGCTCCGCATCCCCGTCTGCATGCACAACGTGACGGACGAGAAGATCTTCCGCCCGTCGGCATGGGCCGCTTACGGCATGGATGCCGAGGGCGCCGACTACCGTGCCTGCGAGACCTACGGTCCGATCTACAAATAGACCGCAGCCTTCGTTCGAGACGAGGCCGTCCCCGATGCGGGACGGCCTCGCTTTTTTGTGCGTGAAAAATGAAGCATGAAAAATTAAAAATGCAGGGTTCGGCATCTTCGGGCGCAGCTTGCGAAGGTCGCGTGCGACGAAAAGGAGCTGCGGGCCGAGGCTTCGCAATTCAAAATGAAGTATTCAAAATTCAAAATTTCGGGTCATCCAATTTTGAGTTTTGAATCTTGAATTTGCAACCGATCCCGTTAGGGATCGTGCGGTTCGCTGCCGCCCCACGCGGCGGACCGAGGCTTCGCAATTCAAAATTCAGTATTCAAGATTCAAAATTTCGGAACAGTAGACTTAGAATCTTGAATCTGCGATGCGTCAGGCATCGCGCGGGCCGCAGCCTCCGCCCGGCGGAGGCCCGCAGTTCGCAGCCGCTCACGCGGTCGCTCCGCAGGCTGCGCCCCGCAACGTAATTCTGAATTTAGAATCTTGAATCTTGAATCTTGAATCTTGAATTCCGACCTCTGTGCCCCGTGCCGTAATTTTGAATCTTGAATTTAGCATTTTGAATTCGCCGTCGCAAGCGACGGCGCCCTGCTCCGCAAAAACGAGTTTCATGCTCAATTTCTCGATCGTCCGCTTTGAATTGTCGGCGCGATTCGTTACCTTTGTATGAGACCGACCCTGTCGGTCGCGAAACCGTCGCAAAGCCGCGACGAAACCGCCAACGAACCTGTTCAGACACACCCGCAACGATGCAGACACACCCGTTCATAACCCTCTTCGGCGCGCTGACGCTCGCCCTCGCCGCCCCGGCCGCCGCACAAACCGCACAAACCGCACACGCGCAAACGGCCCAACCCTCCGATCAACCCTCCTCCGCCCTCGAGGCGCAGTTCCGCCACCCGACGGGCGATGCGCGTCCCTGGACCCTCTGGTACTGGATGTACGGCGCCGTCAGCGACGAAGGAATCCGCGCCGACCTCGAGGCGATGGCCTCGGCGGGCCTCGGCGGCGCCTACATCGTGACGATCCGCTCGAGCGACGACCCGCGCGGCCGCGCCTACGGCGGCGACTCGGACCAGCTGACCGACAACTGGCTGCAGCGCATCCGCACCGCCTTCGCCGAGGCCGACCGCCTCGGCCTGCAGCTCGGCGTCCACATCTCGGACGGCTTCGCGCTGGCGGGCGGCCCGTGGAACAGCCCCGCCGAATCCATGCAGCGCATCGTCTCGGCCGACACGGTGGTGACGACCGACGGCCTGCACCCGCTCCGCCTCCGCCTTCCCGCCCCCGAACGCAACCTCGGCTACTACGGCGACATCGCTCTCCGTGCGATGCCCGCGAAGGGGTGCGAAACGACCCTCGTGCCGACGATCTCGTGCGAGAACCTCGATCCGTCGGCCTCCGAGAAGAACCGCGTCGCGGTCGATGCCGCGGGGACGATCCGCGCCGGCGCGCCGTGCCGCGTCGACTACGCCTTCGCCGAGCCGGTCACCTGCCGCAACATCGAGATCATCCTCGGCGGCAACAACTACCAGGCGCACCGCCTGCGCCTCTCCGTGTCGGACGACGGCCGCACCTTCCGCTTCGTGAAGCAGCTCGAGCCCGCCCGCCACGGCTGGCAGAATACCGATTTCCAGTCGACGCACGCCATCCCGCCCACCACGGCGCGCATCTTCCGCTTCGAGTGGACCCCCGACGGTTCGGAGGCAGGCTCGGAGGATCTGGATGCCGCCAAGTGGAAACCGACCCTGAAAATTAAGGAGATCCGCCTGCACGGCACGCCGCGCCTCCACCAGTGGGAGGGCAAGACGGGCCTTGTCTGGCGCGTCGCGCGCGCGACGACGGCCGACGAGGTGCCGGCCGCGGACTGCGTCCGCCCCGACGAGGTGATCGACCTCACGGCGGCCGTCGACGGCGACAGCGCCCTCGTGCAGCTCCCCGCGGGCAGCTGGCGCATCCTGCGCATCGGCCACACGACCACGGGCCACACGAACGCCACGGGCGGTGCGGGCCGCGGCCTCGAGTGCGACAAGTTCAGCCGCGCGGCGGTCTCGAAACAGATCGACCGCTGGTTCGGCTACATCCGCGGCGTCGCCGGCGACCCCGAGACGGTGCGCCGCGTGCTGAAGATTCTCTACGTCGACAGCTGGGAGTGCGGCAGCCAGAACTGGAGCGCCTCCTTCGCCGACGAATTCCGCGCCCGCCGCGGCTACGATCTGCAGCCGTGGCTGCCGCTGCTCGCGGGCGTGCCGATGGAGAGCGCCGCCCGCTCGGAGGAGGTGTTGCGCGACGTGCGCGAGACGATCGCCGAGCTGGTGCACGACGTCTTCTTCGACGTGCTGGCGCAGAAGGCCGACACCTACGGCTGCCGCTTCACGGCCGAGAGCGTGGCGCCGACGATGGTCGGCGACGGCATGCTGCACTACGACAAGGTCGACCTGCCGATGGGCGAGTACTGGCTCGACAGCCCCACGCACGACAAGCCGAACGACATGGCCGACGCCGTGAGCGGCGCGCACGTCTACGGCAAGCGGATCATTTCGGCCGAGGGCTTCACGGAGCTGCGCGGCGTCTGGAACGAGACCCCCGCGCTGCTCAAACCGGTGCTCGACCGCAACTACGCCTTCGGTCTGAACCGCCTCGTCTACCACGTCATGACGCACAATCCGTGGCTCGACCGCCGTCCGGGCATGACCCTCGACGGCATCGGCCTCTTCTTCCAGCGCGACAACACCTGGTTCCGCCACGGCGCCCGCGCCCTGAGCGACTATGCGGCCCGCTGTCAGGCGCTGCTGCAGTACGGCGTGCCGGTGGTCGACATCGCCGTCTTCACGGGCGAGGAGGTGCCGCGCCGCTCGATCCTGCCCGACCGCCTCGTGCCGTCGCTGCCGGGGCTCTTCGGTGCCGCGCGGGTCGAGAGCGAACGCCGCCGCCTGGCCAACGAGGGCCAGCCGCTGCGCGTGAAGCCCGTCGGCGTCTCCCATTCGGCCAACATGGCCGACCCCGAGCAGTGGATCGACCCGCTGCGCGGCTATGCCTACGATTCGTTCAACCGCGACGCGCTGCTGCGCCTCGCGCGGGCCGAGAACGGCCGCATGGTGCTGCCCGGCGGCGCCTCGTACCGCGTGCTGGTGCTCCCCGCGGCGCATCCGATGGACCCCGAGCGGCCGATGAGCGAGGCCGTGCGCGCCAAGATCGACTCCCTGAAGCGTGCCGGCGTCGCCGTGCCCGCGATCCCCTGGACGGAGGACGACCTCGCAGCCTTCGGGCTGGAGCGGGATGTCGTGGTGCCTGCGGGCATCGCGTGGACCCACCGCCGCTCGGAGGAGGAGGCGACGGATGTCTACTTCTTCTCGAACCAGACCGCTGACCGCCGCCGCGTGCGCGTCTCGCTGCGCACGGAGGGCCGCGTTCCCGAGCTGTGGAACCCGCTGACGGGTGCGATCGCCGATGCCGGCCGCTGGTCGGCGGCTGCGGGCCGCACCGAGGTGGAGCTGCCGCTCGAGGCGCACGGGTCGATCTTCGTCGTCTTCCGCCGCACGGGCGCACCGCAGGCGGAGCCCGCCGGGCGCACCGTGCTGACGCGGCCGCTCGGCCTGCTGCGCACGGGCGACTGGTGGCTCACCTTCGACCTCGGGTCGGAGGGTGTCCGCACGGAGCGGAGCGCCGATTTGTTCGACTGGTCGCAATCCGACGACCCGCGGCTGCGTTATTATTCGGGTACGGTGACCTGCCGCACCGCGTTCCGCCTGAAGCGGCTGCCGAAGGGTGCGCGCGTGGTGCTCGAGCTGGGCGAGGTGCACGACGTGGCGGCCGTGCGGGTGAACGGCCGCGACTGCGGCACGGCCTGGACGGCCCCCTACGAGGCGGATGTGACCGAGGCGCTGCGCAAGGGCGAGAATACGCTCGTCATCGAGGTCTCGAACACGTGGGCCAACGCGCTGCTCGGCGCCTCGCAGGGCAAGGCGCCTTTCCGCGGCATCTGGACCAACGCCCCCTACCGCCGCCAGCCCGAGACGCTGCTGCCGGCGGGCCTGACGGGCGCGCTGCAGCTCCGCATCGAGCAGTAGCCCCGACCCCGCGACCGGCCGCCCCCGACCAACCGCGACCGACTGTAACCGCCGCAACCGACCGCCGCAACCGCCGCTGTCGGACAGCGGCCCGACGAACCGCTAATTCTAAACACACAACGTATATGAACCGATTGAAACTCTTTTTGCCGGGCCTGGCGCTGCTGCTGGCCTGCACGGCGAACGCCGCAGTGAAGCTGCCCGCCTTCTTCGCCGACAACATGGTGCTGCAACAGCAGACCGACGTGCGGCTGTGGGGTACGGCCGCCCCGAAACACACCGTGACCGTCACGGCGGGCTGGAGCGACGAGATCTTCCGCACGAAGGCCGACGCCGCAGGCCGCTGGCGCATCGAGATCCCGACCCCCTCGGCGGGCGGCCCCTACGAGCTGACCTTCTCGGACGGCGAGACGCTGACGTTGCACAACGTGCTGCTGGGCGAGGTGTGGATCTGCTCGGGCCAGTCGAACATGGAGATGCCGATGAAGGGCTTCAAGAACCAGCCCGTCGAGAACGGCAACCTCGACGCCGCCCGCAGCCGCGACGCGCAGCTGCGCCTCTTCACGGTGAAGCGCACGGCGCTGCTCGAGCCGACGGACGACGTTCGCGGCGAGTGGCGCGAGGCGGCTCCGCTCTCGGTGCGCGACTTCTCGGCCACGGCCTACTACTTCGGCCGCATGCTGCGCGAGCAGCTCGACGTCCCCGTGGGACTGCTCTGCGTCGCGTGGGGCGGTTCGGCCTGCGAGGCGTGGATGGACCGCGAGATGCTCGCCGCCTTCCCGCAGGCGGAGCTGCCGACGACCGAGGCCGATGTGGCGAAGCGCCAGCAGCGCTGCCCGACGGCCCTCTACAACGGCATGCTCAAGCCGCTGATCGGCATGGCGATGCGCGGTGCGATCTGGTATCAGGGCGAGGACAACTGGAACCGCGCCTCCTACTACGCCGACCTGCACGCCGCCATGATTACGGGTTGGCGCAAGCAGTGGGGCATCGGCGACTTCCCCTTCTACTACTGCCAGATCGCCCCCTACGACTATTCGCTCATCACCGCCCAGGGCCAGCCCCTCTACAACTCGGCCTACCTGCGCGAGCAGCAGGCCAAGGTGGAGCACATGGTGCCCAACTCGGGCATGGCCGTGCTCCTCGACACGGGTATGGAGCGGGGCATCCACCCCTATGACAAGCGCCCCGCGGGCGAGCGCCTCGCGCTGCACGCCCTGGCGAAGACCTACGGCATCGAGGGCATCTTCTGCGACAGCCCCGTCTACGAGTCGATGACCGTCGAGGGCGACCGCGTGACGATCTCCTTCGCGCGGGCCCCGATGTGGATCAGCTGCAAGCACGCCTTCGAGTCGAAGTGCGTCGAGGTGGCGGGTGCCGACCGCGTCTTCTATCCCGCCGAGGCGCGCGTCGAGCGCAGCAAGCTCATTGTCCGCTGCGACCGGGTCAAGGAGCCCGTGGCCGTGCGCTACGCCTTCAAGGACTGGGTCGTCGGCGACCTCTTCGGCAGCGACGGCCTGCCCGTCTCGTCGTTCCGCACGGACGACTGGCCCGATCCGCAACCCGTCAAGGAGTAACCGGCCATGCGACGCTTCGGATGGCTGCTGTTGCTGTGGCTCTTCCCGCTCACGGTCTGGGGACAGCCGCAGGATTATGTCTGGACCTCGCAGAGCCGCAACTCCTCGGAGTCGATGCCGCTCGGCGGCGGCGACCTCGGCCTGAATGTCTGGGCCGAGGGGGACGAACTGCTCTTCTACGTCTGCCGCAGCGGCTCCTACGACGAACATAACACGCTGCTCAAGGCGGGCCGCGTGCGCCTGAAGATCGAGGGCGGCGACCCCTCGGCTCCTTTCCGCCAGACGCTGCGCCTGGCCGACGGCTCGATGCGCGTCGAGCTGCTCGGGGCCTCCGTGACGCTGCGCGTCGACGCCTTCGATCCCGTCGTGCGGATGACGGTCGAGAGCCCGCGGGCGGTGACCTGCGAGGTGCGCTACGAGAACTGGCGCTACCGCGACCGCCCCTACCGCACGGGCGAGGGACGCCAGTCCTCCCACAAGTGGGCCAAGACGGCCGGCCTTGCCACGACGGCCGACACGGTGCTCCCCGCCGACGACGGGGTGACCTTCTGCCATCGGAATCCCGCCGCGACGGTCTTCGACCGCACGGTCGAGGTCGAGGGGATGGCCGGTGTGCGCGATTCGCTGTGGAATCCGCTGGCCCACCGCATCTCGGGCGGCCGTCTCTGGAGCCGCGACCTGCGCTATGCGGGGACGGCCGACGGCGCCTACCTCTCGACCGACTGCCGCGCATGGCGCTTCCGTTCCGTGCGGCCCCTGCGCCGCCAGCAGGTGACGCTCGCCTTCGCCACGCTGCAGTCCGAGACGCTCGCGCCGTGGCAGGCCGAGCTCGAGCGGACCGTCGCGCGCGCCGAGGCCGACCCGAAGGGGGCCGAACGGCGCACGGCGGCGTGGTGGCGCGCCTTCTGGGAGCGCAGCAGCATCGAGGCCGACGGCGAGGCGGCGCCGCTCGCCCGCAACTACACGCTCTTCCGCTACATGCTGGGCTGCAACCGGCTGGGCGCCGATCCGACGAAGTTCAACGGCGGCCTGTTCACCTTCGACCCCGAGGGGGTCGACTCGGCGCAGCGCTTCACGCCCGACTTCCGCAACTGGGGCGGCGGCACGATGACGGCCCAGAACCAGCGGCTGGTCTACTGGCCGATGCTGCGCGCGGGCGACTTCGACCTGCTCCCCGTGCAGTTCGACTTCTACGAGCGGATGCGGCCCAACGCCGAGTTGCGCTCGCGGCATTACTGGGGCCACGGCGGCGCCTCGTTCACCGAACAGATCGAGCTCTTCGGCCTGCCCAACTACATGGAATACGGCACGAAGCGCCCCGCATGGTTCGACCGCGGCGTGGAGTACAACGCCTGGCTGGAGTACTGCTGGGATACGGTCCTCGAGTTCTGCCAGATGATCCTCGAGAGCTACCGCTACGACCGCACCGACATCACCCGCTACGAGCCGCTCGTCGAGAGCTCGCTGCGCTTTTTCGACGAGCACTACCGCTACCTGGCCGCCCGCCGCGGCCGCAAGGAGCTCGATGCCGACGGCAAGCTGGTGCTCTTCCCCGGCTCGGGCTGCGAAACCTATAAGATGGCCTACAACGCCTCGTCGACCGTCGCGGGGCTCCGCACGGTGCTCGAGAGCTACCTCGACGTGAAGCGGATGCGGGGCGACACCTGCACGGCGCCGTGGCAGGCGATGCTCGACCGCATTCCCGAGATCCCGCACCGCACGGTCGGCGGCCGCGAGATGATCGCCCCCGCCGCGGTGTGGGAGCGCATCAACAACGTCGAGACGCCGCAGCTCTATCCCGTCTTCCCGTGGCGCCTCTACACGAAGGCCTCGGGACGCCCGCTCGACGTGGCGCTCAACACCTATTTATATGACGACCACGCCGTGGCGCAGCGCTCGTCGAAGGGGTGGAAGCAGGACTGCATCTGGGCGGCCGAGCTGGGCCTTGCGGAAGATGCCGCGCGCCTCACGGGCGAGAAGCTCGCCGACGGCCCGCACCGCTTCCCCGCCTTCTGGGGCCCGGGCTTCGACTGGACGCCCGACCACAACTGGGGCGGCAGCGGCGCGATCGCCCTGCAGGAGATGCTGATGCAGACCGACGGCGACCGCATCGTCCTCTTTCCCGCCTGGCCGCAGCGGTGGAACGTCCGCTTCAAGCTGCACGCGCCGCACCGCACGACGGTCGAGGCCGAGCTGCGCGACGGCAAGCTGGTGCGGCTCGACGTTCAACCCGCCTCCCGCCGCCGGGACGTGCACATCCTGCTGAACAATGCGCAAAACGAATAAACCGAACGATATGAAACGAATCCTTACCATCCTGTCGGCCGCCTGCCTCTGCCTGGCGACGGCCGCGACGGCGCAGACGCCCGAGGGGCTGCGGCCGCAGGAGATCTCCGTGGCGGGCCTCATGCCGCTCGCCGGCAGCGGCCGCGTCGTCTACGACTTCAATGCGGGGTGGCGCTTCTACCGCGGCGATGTGCCGGGTGCCGCCGCCGCCGACTTCGACGACTCGGCCTGGGAGACGGTCGCGACGCCCCACTGCGTCGAACTGGAGCCCGCCGAGGCGAGCGGCTGCCGCAACTACCAGGGTCCGGCGTGGTACCGCAAGCACTTCACCGTCCCGGCGGATTGCGCCGCGAAGGAGGTGCTGCTGCATTTCGAGGGCATCATGGGCAAGCAGCAGTTCTACGTGAACGGCCGGCTCGTCCGCGAGCACCTCGGCGGCTACCTGCCCGTGACGATCTCGCTCACGGAGGCGGGTGTCGGGGCGGGCGACCGCTGCGTCGTGGCGGTCCTGGCCGATAACTCGAACGACAAGAGCTATCCCCCGGGCAAGCCGCAGCTGACGCTCGACTTCTCCTACCACGGGGGCATCTACCGCGATGTGTGGCTCATCGGCCGCTCCGACGTGGCGATTACCGACGCCGTCGAGGCGGGCCGTGTCGCCGCGGGCGGCATCTTCGTCCACTTCGACCGGATTTCGGCCGGCAGCGCCGACGTGTGGGTCGACACCGAGCTGGCGAACCGTGCGCCGCGCACGAAGAGCGTCGTCGTCGAGACGACGCTGACCGACGCCGCGGGCGCCGTCGTGGGCCGGGCCGCCTCGCGCCTGACGCTGAAGGCGGGCGCCGTGGGGCAGACCAAACAGCGGATCGTCGTTCCGACGCCGCACCGCTGGTCGCCCGACGATCCCTACCTCTACCGCGTCGAGTCGCGCATCCGCGAGGGGCGCACCTGCATCGACGGCGGCGTGACGCGCATCGGCATCCGCTCCTTCGCCTTCGATCCGGCGCGGGGCTTCGTGCTGAACGACGAACCCTTCGGCAAGCTGGTGGGCGCCAACCGCCACCAGGATTTCGCCTACGTGGGGAACGCCGTGCCCAACTCGCAGCAGTGGCGCGACGCGAAGCGGCTGCGCGATGCGGGATGCCGCATCATCCGCGTGGCGCACTACCCGCAGGACCCCTCGTTCATGGATGCCTGCGACGAGCTGGGCCTCTTCGTCATCGTGGCGACGCCCGGCTGGCAATACTGGAACAAGGACCCGCAGTTCGCCGAGCGGGTGCACCGCAATACGCGCGAGATCATCCGCCGCGACCGCAACCACCCCTCGGTGCTGATGTGGGAGCCGATCCTGAACGAGACGCGCTTCCCCGAGGAGTTCTCGCTCGAGGCGCTGCGGCTCACGCGCGAGGAGTATCCCTACCCGTACCGTCCGCTGGCGGCGGCCGACGAACACTCGGCGGGCGTCCGCAAGCACTACGACGTGGTCTACGGCTGGCCGGGCGACGAGCGTCGGGCCGATGCCCCCGCGCAGTGCATCTTCACGCGCGAGTGGGGCGAGAATGTCGACGACTGGTACGCCCACAACAACGACAACCGCGCCTCGCGCAGCTGGGGCGAGCGCCCGCTGAAGGTGCAGGCGCTGTCGCTGGCACGGACCTACGACCGCCTCTACGACACGGATGCGCAGTTCACGGGCGGTGCGCAGTGGCATCCCTTCGACCACCAGCGCGGCTATCACCCCGATCCCTACTGGGGCGGCATCTTCGACTGCTTCCGCCAGCCGAAATACGCCTACTGGATGTTCCGCAGCCAGACGGCGGCCGACCTGCACCACCCGACGGCCGAGAGCGGCCCGATGATCTACATCATGCACGAGATGACGCAGTTCTCGGATCCCGACGTGGTGGTCTTCACCAACTGCGACTCGGTGCGCCTGTCGATCTACGAGGGCAAACACGTCTGGACGAAGCCCGTCGTGCGGACGGAGCGCTCGATGCCCAACCCGCCCGTGGTCTTCGAGAACGTGTGGGACTTCTGGGAGGCACGCTCGTACAGCTATACGAACAAGAATTGGCAGGCCGTGAAGATGGTCGCCGAGGGTTTCATCGACGGCAAGGTGGTCTGCACGGCGACGCGCATGCCTGCCCGCCGCTCGACGAAGCTGCGCCTCAGCGTCGACTGGAACGCCAAACCGCTCATGGCCGATGGCTCGGACTTCGTGGTGGTGGTCGCCGAGGTGACGGATGACAGCGGCCATGTGCGCCGCCTTGCGAAGGAGACGGTCCGCTTCACGGTCGAGGGCGAGGGCGAACTGATCGGCGACGAGCGGATCGGGGCCAACCCGCGGCAGGTGGAGTTCGGCTCGGCGCCGATTCTGGTGCGCTCGACGCGCCGTGCGGGACGCATCCGCGTGCGTGCCGAGGTGGCTTTCCCGGGTACGCATGCCCCCGAGGCCGCCGAGATCGAGTTCGAGAGCATTCCCGCCGGCTTGCCGTTTTGCTGCGACGAGCAGCAGCCGACGGTGCGGCGCGAGACCGGCGCACGCGACGGTGCGACGGGCGGCCGCGAACTCTCGGAAAGCGAGAAACGCCGCCTGCTCGAGGAGGTCGACCGCCAGCAGCAGGAGTTCGGCGTCCGTTGACGAAGCGCGGGAGCCGCGGCGGCAGTAGCACGGCCGCCGCGGCTCTGCTCGCGGCATTCTCGGTCCGTTCGGGTGCTGTTAGGCCTGTTCGGATGCCGTTCAGGTCGTTCGGCCCCTGATTTCGGCCGTTTGACCGCCGCCGCGCACCTCGCCTGCCCGAAAAGGGCTACCTTAGCTGCGCAATTCAAGATTAAGTATTCAAAATTCAAAATTTCGGCACGCCCGATTTTGAGTTTTGAATCTTGAATTTGCAACCGATCCCGTTAGGGATCGTGCGGTTCGCCGCCGCCCCACGCGGCGGACCGCATCTCGCGCAGGCGCTCGCGCGTCCGACCGCCGGCGGCGAACCGCAGCTTCGCAATTCAAAATGAAGTATTCAGAATTCAAAATTTCGGTACGCCCGATTCTGAATTTTGAATCTTGAATTCGCGATGCGCCAGGCATCGCGCGGGCCGCAGCCTCCGCCCGGCGGAGGCCCGCAGTTCGCCGCGGCTCCTGCGGTCGCTCCGCAGGCTGCGCCCCGCGACGTAATTTTGAATTTTGCATTTAGAATTTTGAATAACAACCTAATACACAGCCTATCATGAAAAAGTCGTTTCTTCTTTGGGGCCTTGCCGTCCTGCTGGCGCTGCCTGCTGCGGCGCAGTACCCGACGATCCCCGATTCGGTGAAACAGCGTGCCGCCCGCGAACAGGCGGAGTTCGACCGCCTGGCACACGAGGCCTGGGAGCAGGCCTACGCCGTCGTACAGCGCGAAGAGCGCGAGTGCGGCCGCGTCTTCCGTCCGTGGGCCGCGAAGCCCGAGGATCTGCCGCAGGCGAAGATCCCCGCCTTCCCGGGTGCCGAGGGCGGCGGCATGTACTCCTTCGGCGGTCGTGGCGGCAAGGTCTTCGTCGTGACGTCGCTCGAAGACCGCGGTCCGGGCACGCTGCGCGAGGCGTGCGAGGCGGGCGGCGCCCGTATCGTCGTCTTCAACGTGGCGGGTGTGATCCGTCTCAAGTCGGCGATCAGCATCCGCGCCCCCTACATCACCATCGCGGGCCAGACCGCTCCGGGCGACGGCGTCTGCGTGACGGGCGCCTCGTTCCTGATCGACACGCACGACGTGGTGATCCGCCACATGCGTTTCCGCCGCGGCGCGATGGATGTCGCCGACCGTGACGACGCGCTGGGCGGCCAGGCCGTGGGCAACATCATGATCGACCACGTCTCGGGCTCGTGGGGCCTCGACGAGAACATGTCGATCTACCGCCACGTCTACAACCGCGATCCGTCGACGAACCGCGGCGCGAAGCTCCCGACGGTGAACATTACCATCCAGAACTCGGTCTTCTCCGAGGCGCTCGACCTCTACAACCACGCCTTCGGCGCGACGATCGGCGGCTACAACTCGATGTTCGCCCGCAACCTCTTCGCCTCGAACATCTCGCGCAACTGCTCGATCGGCATGAACGGCGGCTTCAACTTCGTGAACAACGTCGTCTTCAACTGGTGGAACCGCTCGGTGGACGGCGGCGACCACACGAGCCTGCTGAACATCATCAACAACACCTACAAGCCGGGTCCGATCACCCCCGCCGGCCAGCCGATTTCGTACCGCATCGTGAAGCTCGACAGCGGCCGCAGCCCCGAGAGCCGCGACCGCTACGGCAAGGCCTACGTGGCCGGCAATAAGGTGTGGGGCAATGCCGCCGTGACGGCCGACAACTGGGCCGGCGGCGTGCAGATCAATGCGGGTCCCGTGGGTGACCGCGCGGCCGAGGTGCGCGTCGACGAGCCCTTCGGAATGGCTCCCGTGACGATTCTGGGGACCGACGAGGCCTATGAGTTCGTGCTGGCGAACGTCGGCGCCTCCTTCCCGAAGCGCGACGCCGTCGATGCCCGCATCGTCAAGACGGTCCGCACGGGCAAGGCGATCTACGCGAAGGATGCCCGCGAGCACCAGCCGCTCTACGTGAAGCGCCGCCTGCCCGCCGACTCCTACAAGATGGGTATCATCACCGACCCGCAGCAGGTGGGTGGTCTGCCCGAATACAAGGGCACGCCCTACCTCGATACGGACGGCGACGGCATGCCCGACGCGTGGGAGAAGCGCTACGGCCTCGATCCGAACGATCCGTCGGATGCCGTGCGGGATCTCAACGGCGACGGCTATACGAACATCGAGAAGTACATCAACGGCATCGACCCCTCGCGGAAGGTGGACTGGACGAACCTCGACAACAACCGCGACACGCTGCTGGGCCGCAAGCGCCTCTTCTAATTCCCGACGACGATGAACGCACTCAAACGGACGATCCTGCTCCTCGGAGCGATCGGGTGGGGCTGCGCGCAGGGTGCTGCGCAACCCGCCTTCCCCGTCGGCTATGAGAAGGGCCGCCTGACCTATGCGGCCGACGAGCGGGGCAACCGCGTCCCCGACTATTCGTACTGCGGCTACCGCCTCTCGGAGACGCCGATCCCCGATGCCGCCCCCGTCGTGCGCGTCGCCCCCGTCGAGGGCGACAACAGCGCGCGGCTGCAGCAGGCGATCGACTACGTCTCCTCGCTGCAGCCCGATGCGCGCGGTCTGCGCGGCGCGGTGCTGCTCGAGAAGGGAACCTACACGCTCGACGAGGCGCTGTGGATCCGCACCTCGGGCGTCGTGCTGCGCGGTGTCTCGAAGCGGGAGACCTGCCTCGTCAAGCGGGGCGTCGACCGCGGCGCCGCGATCTACATCGAGGGTGCCGCCGACCGCCGCTGCGGTGCGGAGACGGCCCTCGAAACGCCCTACCTCCCCGTCGGCGCGACCCGCTTCGAGGTCGCCTCGGCCGAGGGGCTGACGGCGGGTGCGACGCTCCTGATCCGCCAGCAGGCGGCCGAGCGTCCCCGCGGCCGGGAGGTCGTGCTGACGCCGACGCAGCTCAAAGCCCTCGGCCCCGGCAATGCGACCCTCGCCTGGGAGCGCACCGTGACGGCCGTCGACGGCCGCACGGTGACGATCGACGCGGCGATCCCCGTGGCGCTCGACCCCTCCCTGCGCACCGTGACGGTCGCCCCCTGCACGTGGCCGGGCCGCATCACGGAGTGCGGCGTCGAACACCTGACGATCGTCTCGGACTACGACCGCGCCTACCCGCTCGACGAGAACCACGCCTGGATGGGCGTCTGGATCGACGCCGCGGCCGACTGCTGGGTGCGTCAGGTCGATTTCCGCCATTTCGCGGGCAGCGTCGTGGCGCTGCAGCGCGGCGCCTCGCGCATCACGGTCGAGGACTGCCGCTCGACGGAGCCCGTCTCGGAGAACGCCGGCTCGCGCCGCCGCACCTTCCTGACGCTCGGTCAGCAGACGCTCTTTCAGCGCTGCTGGTCGGAGCACGGCCGGAACGACTTCTCGGCGGGCATCCACGCCCCGGGACCGAACGCCTTCGTGCAGTGCGACAGCTATGAGTCGGAGGGCTTCAGCGGCTCGACGGGCGCCTGGGCCTGCGGCCTGCTGTTCGATGTGGTGAACATCGACGGCAACGACCTGCGCTTCATGGACCTCTACGACACCTTCAACCGCTGCGGCTGGAACACGGCGAACAGCATGGTCTGGCAGTGTACGGCTGCCGCCATCTACTGCTTCTCGCCCGCCGCCGACGCCCGCAACTACGCCAACGGCAGCTGGGCCCACCGCTACGGCAACGGCGTGTGGGGCAACAGCGACAACTTCGTGCAGCCGCGCAGCCTCTTCGCCGCACAGCTCGCCGAGCGCATCGGCGCCGAGCGTGCCGGGGCGATCTGCCGCACGCTGCCGCGCAATACGGTTGCCTCGACGAGCCCGACCGTCGAGCAGGCCGTGCAGCTGGCCAAGGAGGCGTGGGAGCCGCGCCTGACGCTGACCGACTGGATCGAACGGACGCCCTTCACGGCGTCGGTGACGACCGACGGGGTCCCGACCCTCGAGACGCTGCCGATGCGCTCGCGCCGACAGGTGCGCGACCTGCCCGCACCGCGCGTGCGGCGGCCGATGACCTTCGCGCTGACGAACGGCCGCCTGACGGCCGACGGGGCGCTGCTGGCGGGAGCCCGCCAGTCGATCCGCTGGTGGAACGGCAGCTTCGAGGATAGCCAGCTGCCGCAGATGGGGGACCACCTGACGCGCTTCGTCCCCGACCGCGAGGGCACGGGCCTCACGGACCGCATCGACTCGGTGGTGGCGCACATGAAGCGCCGCGGCTCGCTGCTGCTGGACCACAACTACGGCCTCTGGTACGACCTGCGCCGTGTCGACCACCTGCGCGTGCGCCGTCGCGACGCCGACGTCTGGGCCCCCTTCTACGAGCAGCCCTTCGCCCGCAGCGGCGAGGGCGCAGGCTGGGAGGGCATGAGCAAATACGACCTCACGAAGCCCGACACGTGGTACTGGAGCCGTCTGAAGGGCTTCGCCGACCGCGCGGCGTGCGAGGGACTGCTGCTCTTCCACCAGAACTATTTCCAGCACAACATCATCGAGGCGGGCGCCCACTGGGTGGACTGCCCGTGGCGCACGACGAACAACATCAACGATACGGGCTTCGCCGAGCCGGTGAACTTCACGGGCGACAAGCGCATCTTCGAGGCGGAGATGTTCTACGACATCACGCACCCGACGCGCCGGGCGCTGCACCGCAACTACATCCGCATGTGCCTCGACCACTTCGCCGATAACGGCAACGTGGTGCAGCTCGTGGGCGAGGAGTTCACGGGACCGCTCCACTTCGTCGAGTTCTGGCTCGACTGCATCGCCGAGTGGCAGCGCGACACGGGCAAGGATGCGCTGGTGGCGCTTTCGGCGACGAAGGATGTGCAGGATGCGATTCTGCGCGACCCCGAGCGTTCGAAGACGGTCGACCTGATCGACATCCGCTACTGGCACCACCGCGCCGACGGTACGACCTACGAGCCGCAGGGCGGCGTCAGCATGGCGCCGCGCCAGTACGCCCGCAAGATGCCGGTCGGACAGCTTGATTTCGCCTCGGTCTATCGCGCCGTGGACGAGTACCGCAGCCGCTACCCCGAGAAGGGTGTCACCTACTTCGCGCAGAACTATCCCGCCTTCGGCTGGGCGGTGCTCATGGCGGGCGGTTCGTGCCCGTCGGTGCGCGTCGACGATCCGGCCTTCCTCGCGGCGGTTCCCGCAATGACCGAACGGTCGGTCGTGTCGGAGGGCTGTTACCGCCTGAGCGGTCCGCAGGGTGCGGTCTGCTACCTCTCCGTCCCGACGACGGTCGAGGTGGAGCTGCCTGCGGGCACCTATGCCGTGAAATACATCGACCCGCGCAGCGGCGCCGTGACGACGGTGCACAAGCGCGTGAAGAGCGGCGGTTCCTACCGCCTGACGGCCGACCGCGCGGGTGCCTACTGGTTCGCGCGCCTGTAGACCGGACGGACCGACAACGAAGAACGGACTTCCCGCATCGGGAAGCCCGTTCTCTTCGTTAAACGGGTCGGGCCGCAGCCCGCGCCGGCGCGCTCGTAGGTGCTTCGCCGGCGGCGAAGCTCGCGTCAGAACGACGCCGTAAGCTGGATGCGGGCGCCGTGGGCGTGCGTGACCGAATAATCCGTATAGAGATATTCGGCCTGCAGCCGCAGCCGCTTGACGGGCATCCACGAGAGCCCCGCAGTGTAGTCGCTCTGCGTGGTCAGCTCGCGGGCGTCGATGTCGGCGGTGAAGCTGTCGTAACGGACGGCCGCCAGCCAGCGGGGCGCGAAGCGCCAGCCGAGCAGGGCGTAGCAGCCGTCGCTGTCGACCTCGCCGCTCCCCTCGATGCCGGTCGTGCCGATGAAGTACTCGGCGCGCGCCACCACGGCCCCGCGGTCGTAGCAGGCGCCGAAACTCGTGCGCTGCCGTTCGTAGAACGCGCTGCCGAATTCGCCGTAGAAATAGGAGCCGGCGATCGTCAGCCCTTTGACGGGGCGCAGCAGCAGCCGGGCGGAGATATCTTTCGACTTGTTGTTTTCACCCGTGCAGACCCCCGTGCCGTTGAATACGCCGAGGTCGTAGGAGAGGATCCGGCCGAAGAGGTCGCCGCGCAGGGCGATGCCCGTGTCGCGTCCCGCCGCACGGATCACCTCGCTGCCGATCTGCTCCGAGAAGCCCATGAGCTTTTGCAGGGCGAGCGGGAATTCGAGCATCTCCATGGTGGCCGGCGCGCACTCGGTGTTTTCGATCGAGAAGGGGATGCGGAACTGCCCGGCCTTGATCTTTAGCTGGTCGAAGGGCTTGTAATCGACGTAGGCGTCGAGGAGTTTGAAGCCTGCGAGCTCGACCTGCACCCGATAGTCGATCTTGGGCGTGACCGAACCGGCCATCGAGAGACGGACGCGGCGCATCTTGAACTCCGACAGATCGGTGCCGTAGGTGTATCGGATCTGTGCGTAGCCCGAGAAGGTCGGCAGCGCGGATTTGATCTTCTCCCATGCGGATTGTTTGGTGCGGAGGCTCTGCACCTCCTCGGTCAGTCGGCGGATCGCCTCCGACTGCTCGTCGGCGGTCATTGGTTGGGCCTGCGCGCCGCACGTGGCGGCGAGCAGGAGCAGCAGCAGGATTCGTTTCATGTTCGACGGGGTAGTTTGAACGTACAAAGATCGTCAAAACGGGCGAATCGGCCATACGTACAAATACCTAAACGGCATCGAAAGAGAACCGTTTGCAGGATGCGGCGCGCTGCGGCGGCCGCCTTTCAGCTCAGTCTGCCGCCTTTTCCGTTCGGTCAGCGCCGCGGGGCCGTCAGCGCGGCAGGGGCATCGAGAGGGTGCGGGCGTCGAGAAAACCGTTCGGATAGGGGCTCCAGATCCAGGCCTGCCCGTTGGTGAGGTTGACGTAGCCGCCCACTTGGAGGATGATGTTGTTGATGACGTAGATGCGGGTCGGACGACGCCCGAGGTCGATGCGGATCGACGGATAGACGGGCTTGATCCGCGCGCCCTGCCAGTCGATCCGCGGCGCCTCGTCGATCTGCAGGGCGCTGCGCAGCGGCGGCAGCTCGATCG
This sequence comes from uncultured Alistipes sp., assembly GCA_964626515.1. Taxonomy (GTDB): domain Bacteria; phylum Bacteroidota; class Bacteroidia; order Bacteroidales; family Rikenellaceae; genus Alistipes. The sequence continues at coordinate 10,702 of CAZVGH010000006.1, read as the reverse complement.
GCTGCAGTTGCAGCGACAGCGTGTCGGGCATCGCAAGCCGCCGCGTCCCGGGCTCCTGCACGGAGGGTTCCTGCGCGAAGGGTTCCTGTACGGAGGATGCCTGCACCCCGCCTCCCTGCCTGCGGGGCTCCTGCGCGGCAGCGGGGGAGGCGGCGAAGAGTGCCGCCGCCGCGAGCATCGCCGCGCTTGCGCGGGTAATGCCGAGGCGAGAAAAGGTGCGTGCAAACGACTGTTTCATGCGTCGGATCGGTGCATCTTTCGTGCCGAACGAAACAGCAGCCTTGGGCCCCGCCTCCCAATGTTGAATCTTGGATTTGGAATTTGCAACCGATCCCGTCAGGGATCGTGCGGGCCGCAGCTTCGCCCCGCGAAGG
>CAZVGH010000006.1:0-10228 GCA_964626515.1 uncultured Alistipes sp. | reverse complement strand
ATTTGCAACCGATCCCGTCAGGGATCGTGCGGGCCGCAGCTTCGCCCCGCGAAGGTCCGCAGCTCCTTTCCGTCGCACGCGACCTTCGCAAGCTGCGCCCGGGAATGAATTCAAAATTCAGAATTCGAGATTCAAAATTGAAGATGCCCCTGCATTTTTCATTCTTCATTTGCGACGGCGGGTGCCGTCGCGCGGCCCGCAGCTCCTTGTCCGTCGCACGAGACCTTCGCAAGCTGCGCCCGAGAATGAATTCAAAATTCCAAATTCAGAATTCAAGATTCAAAATTGAAGCCCCCTGCATTCTTAATTTTTCATTTTTCATTCTTCATTTTTCGCTCCCCGTTCCCTTTGATCCGGAAAAATCCCTATCTTTGTGGGTTAAGTTGCCTCTTTATGCTCGAACGATTAGCGAAACAGACGGCCGTCTACGGCATCAGCACGATCCTCGTGCGTTTCCTGAGCTACCTGCTTACGCCCTACTATACGCGCGTATTCGGGCAGGAGACCTACGGCATCGTGACCGACGTCTATGCTCTTATCCCGCTGGCGCTCACGCTGCTGACCATGGGCATGGAGTCGAGCTATTTCCGCTTCTCGGCCAAAGCCGAGGAGGTCGGGGCGGCCGGCGGACCGGCCGCCGTCGCCGCCGCCAAACGCCGCCTCTTCGCCACCACCTGGGGCGCCACGTCGGCCGCCGCGCTGCTCTTCTTCCTGCTCGTCGTCCTTTTCGCCGCCCCCCTCTCGGCCCGCATGGGCGCCGCCTACGTCGCCCACCCGTCCTATGTGGTGTGGGTCGGCGCGATCGTCTTGCTCGACGTCGCCGCCGCGATCCCCTTCGCCCGCCTGCGCGAGGAGGGCCGTTCGATGACCTACGTCGCCCTGAAGCTGTTGAGCGTCGTCGTCAACGTCTCCCTCGCCTTCGCCTGCGGCGCCGCGGGGCTCTTCGACACCGCGTTCGGCGTCGGCTGGGTCCTCGTCGCCAACTTCGCCGCCAGCCTCGTCACGTGGCTCGTCCTGCTCCCCGCCGCCCGCTGCACCCTCCCGCGCATCGACCGGCAGCTGCTCGCCGCCGTGCTCGTCTACTCGCTGCCGCTGCTCGTCGGCGGCCTCGCCGGCACGGCTAACGAGTTCATCGACCGCCAGCTCATCAAGTACCTCGTCCCGGCCGACGCCATGGCCCAGCTCGGCATCTACGGCGCCATCACGAAGATCGCCGTCGTCATGATGCTCTTCTACCAGATGTACCGCCTCGCCGCCGAACCCTTCTTCCTCTCGAATTTTAAGAAGGAGGAGTTCGTCGCCATGAACGCCGCCGCCCTCAAGTACTACGTCATGGCCTCGATGGTGATCTTCCTCGCCATCGCCCTCTTCCGCGACCTGTTCGCCCTGATCGTCGGCCGCGACTTCCGCGAGGGGATCGACCTGCTGCCCGCCGTCCTCGGCGCCAACGTGCTGGCGGGCGTCTGGCTCAACCTCTCGTTCTGGTACAAACGCGCCGAACGCACCGCGCTGGCGATCCTCGTCACGGGGGCCGGCCTCGTGGCGATGCTCGTTGCGGGCTGCACGCTCATCCCCCGCCTCGGCTACTACGGCGCCGCCTGGGCCCGCCTGGCGAGCGAGACGACGATGGTCGCCGTGAGCCTGTGGCTCAACCGCCGCTATTACCCCACCCCCTACCACTGGCGCCGCATCGCCGAGTACGCCGCCGCCGCCCTGCTCGTCTTCTTCGCGGCCGAGCGGCTCGACGCCCGCCTCGGCGCCGGCCTGCCCGCATACGCCGCCAACACCGTGCTCTTCTTCGCCTACGGCGCCTACCTCGTGCGGCGCGAGCGGATCGACCTCGGTGCGCTGCTGCGTGCCGCGTTGCACAAACGATAAACACCCACAGAGACCCACGCCCCATGCAGTTCAAGGATATCATCGGACAGGAGGAGCTCAAACGCCATCTCATACGCTCGGTCGACACGGGCCGCGTGAGCCACGCCCAGCTCTTCACGGGGTCGGCGGGCAGCGGCGCGCTGGCGCTCGCCGTCGCCTACGTGCAGTACCTCTGCTGCCGCCACCGCCACGACGGCGACTCGTGCGGCGAGTGCCCCGACTGCCGTCAGATCGCCGCCCTCGCGCATCCCGACCTGCACCTGGTCTTCCCGGTCAACAAGCAGGGCAAGAAGTCGGGCGAGGCGATGCTGAGCGACGAGTTCCTGCCCGCCTTCCGCACCCTCTTCGAGGAGCGCCGCGGCTACGTTTCGCCGCGCCAGTGGTACGAGCGGCTCGATCTGGGCAAGACCCTCAAGGGGATGATCTCGGCCCGCGAGGCGGACGAGATCATCCGCAAGCTCTCCTTCAAGAGCTTCGAGAGCGACTACAAGACGATGCTCGTCTGGCTGCCCGAGGCGATGAACGAGGAGGCGGCCAACAAGATCCTCAAGATCCTCGAGGAGCCGTGGGAGAAGACCCTCTTCCTGCTCGTCTCGGAGCAGCCTTCGCTGCTGCTGCCGACGATCCTCTCGCGCACGCAGGAGGTCGCCGTCAAGCGCATCGAACCCGAGGTGCTGGCCGGGGAGGCGCGCCGCCGCGGCGTGAGCGACCCGCTGCAGGCCCGCAACACGGCCCGTCTGGCCGACGGCGACCTGATCGAGCTCGAACACCTCGTCGCGGGCGAGAGCGACGCCGTGCGGCACGAGAATTTCGACCTCTTCTGCCGCCTCATGCGCCTCTCGTACAACGATAAACACCTCGAACTCATCGGCTGGGCCGAGGAGGCCGCGGCCCTTTCGCGCGAGCAGCAGCGCTCGATGCTGCTCGACGCCGCCCGCCTGCTGCGCGAGAGCTTCATGCTCCACGCCGGGATGGGCGAAATCTCTTACCTGTGGGGCGAGGAGCTCGCCTTTTGCTCGAAATTTGCCCCCTTCGTGGGGACCGACAACATCGAACCGCTGATCGCCGAGATCGAGACTGCCCGCGCGCAGATCGCACAGAACGGCAATCCGATCATCGTATTCACCCATTTTGCCCTGGCGGTAAGCAAAATGATCAAACACCTGTAACCGATGGCACGCGCAGCAATTCTTCTGGGAGGCAACAGCGGGGAGGTCAAGCGAACCCTGCAGCAGGCACAGCGGCTCATCAATTCGCGTGTCGGCGCCGTCATGCGCTGCTCGCACCGCTACGAGAGCGAGCCGTGGGGCTTTCGCGCCGAACACTCCTTCTTCAACCAGGCCCTCGAGGTCTCGACCGACCTCACGCCCCTCGAGGTGCTCGACGCCTGTCAGGCGATCGAGACCGAGCTGGGCCGCAACCGCGCCGCCGAGCAGATCGAGCGCGCCGCCACGGGGGCCCGCTACGCCTCGCGGCCGATCGACATCGACCTGATCTTCTACGGCAGCGAGGTGATCGACCACGAGCGCCTGCAGATTCCCCATCCGCGCATGGCCGAGCGCCGCTTCGTGCTGGCTCCGCTGGCCGAGATCATGCGCACGTTCCGTCACCCCGTCACGGGGCTCACCGTGGGCGAAATGCTCGCCGCCCTGAGCGACGAGGAGCCCGTAACCGACCGCGTATGAGACACCGCACCGCCCTGTTCCCGCTTCTGACGGCGGCCCTGCTGCTCTGCTGCACGGGCTGCTTCGAGAAGGTGAGCCGCTCGACCGACTACGTGCTCCGCCCCCTCGTGCAGCTCACCTCGGGCAGCCTCGCCGAGCCGCTCGATGGGGTCGTCGCCTACGCCTTCGACGCCGACACCGCGGCCTGGACCGTCGCCTCCTACGACGATGCCCTGCAGGGGATCCTCACCGCGAAGGAGCGCCCCGCGGAGCAGCTCGCGACGCCGATCGCCGAGGCGCTGCCCTGCGAAACGGAGGGGATGGAGGGGCGCCTCGTCATGACGCTCCCCGCCCGTCCGGTGATGGTGCTGGCCGTCGATACCGAACACCGCCTCTACGCCTACACGCAGCAGCCGCTCGTCGAGGGGCTCGGAAGCCTCTACGTCGACCTGACGTTCAAGCCGTGGCGCGAGGCGACCTCCTATAGCGAGCGGTGGTCCTTCTACAACCCCTTCTACACCCCCGCGCCGAAGCGCGAGTGCCTCCTGCGCATCGACGCGCAGCGCCTCGACGGGGCCGATCCGGAGCCGATCGCGAGCGTGAAGGGCTACGCCTTCGCCGCCGACACCGCCGAGTGGCGCATCGCCTCCTACGACGATGCCGTGGCGGGGATCCTCACCTCGAAGCGCGACACCACCGTCACGCGCGACAACCCCGAGTTCAACGCCTACGAGACGAACGAGGCGGATACCTACCGCCTGACGGTCGACCGCCCGAACCTCTTCGTCGTCGCCGTCGACCGCACGCACCGCCGCTACGCCTACGTGCAGCGCACGGTCGACCTCACGGAGGAGGGGCCGCTCCGCTTCGGCGTGACCTTCCGCCTCTGGCGCACGGCGTGGATCAGCGAGGAGGAGGGCGGCTGGCGCGTGGTGGATCCCGAGCAGGCCCCCGCCGAAGAGACCCCCGCGCCGCAGCCCGACCCGATTGAACAAACATGCAACCGATGAGACAAGACCCCTTCCCGACGTACCTGCTGCGGGCCTGCGTGGCGCTGCTCTTCTCGACGCTCTTCCTGTGCCGCTGCGCCACCATCGGCACCCCGACGGGCGGCCCGAAGGATACGCTGCCCCCCGTGATCGTGCACCTTTCGCCCGACAACTTCGCGACGAACCGCCCCGTGACGGGCCATGCGAAGATCTACATCGAGTTCGACGAGTACATCCAGCTCAAGGACCAGCAGAAGGAGATCTACACCTCGCCCGCGATGAAGAAGAAGCCCCTCGTGACGCAGCGCGGCCGCGGGCTGGTGGTGCAGCTGCGCGACACGCTCGCCCAGAACACCACCTACTCGATCAACTTCGGCAGCTCCATCCGCGACAACAACGAGGGCAACCCCCTCCACTCGATGCGCTACGTCTTCTCGACGGGTCCCGAGATCGACTCGATGATCCTCTCGGGCTACACGGCCGACGGCTACGCCGCCGATTCGGTTTCGAAGAGCTACATCTGGTTCTTCCCCGCCGACTCGGTCGCCGCTCCCGGCGAATACGACTCGACGATCTTCCTCCACGCCCCCGCGCAGATCGCCCGCGCCGAGACGAACGGCGTCTTCATCGCCCAGCAGCTCAAGCCGATTCCCTACCGCATCTACGCCGTCGAGGACAAGAACGACAACCAGCTCTACGATCCCGGCGTGGACCGCGTGGGCTTCCTCGACGAGCCCCGCAACCCGGCCAAGCTGCCCGATTTCGCCATCTGGTACGACTCGCTGCGCCGCTACGTGACGGCCGAGCCGCAGCTCTACCTGCGCATGTTCACCGACCGCCCCTTCCGCCGCCAGCTCCTGCAGGAGCATACGCGCCCCCTGCAGCATCAGGCGCTGCTTCAGTTCGCGGCTCCGCACCCGCGCATCGAGGCGCTGAACTTCGAGGGGATCCCCGCCGAGCGGGTGATCGTCGAGCCGCTGACCGAGGGGCGCGACACGCTGGCCGTCTGGTTCGACATGCCCGCGGCCGAGCTTCCCGACACGATCCGCGGCACCATCGAGTATTTCCGCCACGACACGGCCAACATGCTGCAGCCCGTCAGCGAGGAGCTGAAACTCCCCTGGCGGCTCATCGAGACCAAGGAGCAGGAGCGCGAGCGCGAGAAGCTCGAACGCGAGCGGCGCCGCGCCGAGGCGGCGGGCGAGGAGTGGCAGGAGCCCGAGATCCCCAACCCCTTCAAACACGACCTTCCGTCGAAGGGGGAGATCAACCCCGAGAAGCCGCTGCAGGTCGAGTTCGCCTACCCCCTGACGCGCCTCGACTCGGCGGCCGTGCTGCTGACGCGCACGTTCGGCGACGGCACGGTGGAGGACCGCCCGATCCGCTTCGAACGCGACACGGCGGCGTTGCGCCGCTACCTCCTCCGCAGCGACTGGGAGCCCGGGGGCACCTATACGCTGACGATCCCCGCAGGGGCGCTCCGAAACGTCGCGGGCGAGCAGAACGACTCGATCGTCTGCTCCTACACGGTCGCCGACCCCGAGAAGTTCGCTTCGCTCGTCCTGCACGTCGGGGCGAAGGACCCCGAGGCGCGCTACGTCGTCCAGCTGCTCGACAAGAGCGGCCGCGTGGACCGGGAGCAGCGCGACGTGCAGGCCGGCGATCTTACGTTCCGCTACGTCCAGCCGGGCGAGATCCAGCTCCGCGTCATCGAGGACCGCAACGGCAACGGCCGCTGGGATACGGGCTCGGTGGTCGGGCGGCGCCAGCCCGAGCGGAGCGAGCGCTACGTGAACGACGCGGGCGAAGACCGCTTCACGGTGCGCGCCAACTGGGAGCTGGAGCTCACGATCGACATGGACCGCCTCTTCGCTCCCGTGACGATGCGCTCGCTGCAGCAGCTCTTCGACGAGCAGGAGCGCCACCGCCTCCAACGCGAGGAGGAGCGCCGCCGCAAGGAGGGCAACAAACGCGATCGAGACCACGGCGGCACGGGCGGCATGAACAACCGCACCATGATGTCGACCGGCAACATGTTCGACACCTACCGATAACGCATGAAACGAAACCTGTATACCGCACTCCTGCTGACGCTGCTGCTGACGGCTGCCCGTCCCGCGGCGGCGCAGCACACCGTGGGCGTCTCCTTCGGCTCGGGCATGGCCTCGGGCCGCCTCGACCCGCCGCAGGAGAGCCGTGCCGTGTGGGGTACCTTCACGGGCGGCTTCTCGTGGCGCTACTACACGGCGCAGCGCGCCGTGGGATGCGTCGGCGCCGACCTCGAGTTCCTGCAGCGCGCCTTCTCGATCGCCACGAACGCCTCGCGCGTGGACGATCCGAAGGACTACCTCTACTACACGCGCCGCATCAACTCCCTTTCGCTGCCGATCGTCTGGCAGCCCCACGCCTATCTGGTGCACCGCCGCCTCCGCGTCTACGGCGAGGTGGGCGTCACCTTCTCCTACAACCTCTCGTCGACCTGGGAGCGCGAGGTGCTGACCGAGGCGGGCGTCGTGGCGACCGAGAAGGGCGACTACGCCTTCCGCACCGTGCGGGACAACCGCTGGGGCTACGGACTGGTCGGGGGCGGCGGTGTCGCGGTGCTTGTCGGCCGCATCGAGCTGAACCTGCGGGCCCGCTACTATTTCGGCTACTCGGACATCCTGCGCAACCGCAACAAATACAGCAGCACGATCGACGGCTTCACCGCCACGCCGCTGCGCTCGCCGCTCGACAACCTCACCGTCTCGGTCGGCGTGAACTACCGCATCGGCAAGGAGGGCTTCGAGGCCTGGAAGCCGCGCCGCAGGCGTGAGAAGAGCAGCAAGACCTTCGATTTCGCGAAGTAGCGCGACCGGGGGCCGGAGAAGAAACGAACAACACACGACATAACCACAAGAGATGGAAAACACACGCCAACAGAAAGTTGCCAAACAGATTCAGAAGGATATCGCCGAGATCTTCCAGAAGGAGGGTGCGCACCTCGTGCGGGGGCTTCTCGTGACGGTCACGACCGTCCGCGTGTCGCCCGACTTCGGCTACGCGAAGATCTACGTCAGCGTCTTCCCCTTCGAGCAGCACGCGGCGCTGCTCCGCACGCTCGAGGAGAACAACTGGTTCATCCGCCGCGAGCTCGGCCGCCGCATCCGCAACCAGCTGAAGAACATCCCCGAGCTGCAGTTCTTCCTCGACGATTCGCTCGAGTACATCGAGCAGATCGACGAGGCGCTGAAACGGGATTCGAAATGAGAAATTCAAGATTCTGAATTCAAGATTCAAAATTAATCGGCCGGGAAGGACCGCTGCGCAGCCGAGTGGAGGCTGCTGCCCGCGCGATGCCCGACGGCATCGCAAATGCAAAATTCTGAATGCAAGATTCAAAATTGAGGCTGCATTTTTCATTTTTAATTTTTCATTCTTCATTTCTCATTTTTTATTCCCTTTCGCTTTGCTCTCGCTCTTCTTCGCCCGCCGCTACCTCTTTTCGCCCAAGTCGCGTTCGGTCATCAACCTGATCGCGGCCTTGAGCGTGGCTGCCGTGGCGATTCCCGTGGCGGCGATGATAATCCTGCTGTCGGTCATCAACGGCTTCGAGGGCCTTATCCGCCACAGCAACACCCTCTTCGATGCCGACCTGCGCATCTCGCCGTGCGAGGGGAGCACCTTCCCCCTCGCCGCCGTCGACACGGCGGCCCTCGCCCGCCTCGATCGTGCGGAGGCGCTGACGGCGATCCTCGAGGAGCGCATCCTGCTCGAGGCCAACGGACGGCGCTGCACCGCCACGCTGCGCGGTGCCGACGACCGCTACACCGACGTGCTGCCCCTCGCCGCGGCCGTCACCTACGGCGACGCGCAGCTGCGCCGCGGCGACCTCGACTACCTCGTCGTCGGCCGCTCGCTGGCGGGACAGCTCGGCATCCGCTCGCACGTCGGCAGCTCGCTGCGCCTCTACGCCGTGCGGCGCAACAGCTTCTCGTCGCTCCTCCCGCTCGACAACTATACGCTCCGCTCGCTCCCCGTCGGGGGGCTTTTCGAGGCGGACTACAACACCGAGACGGCCTGCGTCGTCGCTCCGCTCAGGGCTGCGCAGCGTCTCCTCGACCGCGAGGGGCGCGCCTCGGCGATCCTCGTGCGCTGCACCGCCCCGGCCGACGTGCCGCGGCTCCGCACGGCCGTCGCGGCCGTCGTCGGCGACCGCTTCCGCGTCGAGACGCGCGAGGAGGTCTCCGCCTCGATCTACCGCCTCGTCCGCTACGAGAAGTGGGGCGTCTTCTTCATCGCCCTCATGGTCCTCGTCGACGCCGCCTTCTCGATCGTTGGCGCCCTCTCGATGCTCATCCTCGAGAAGCGCGCCGACTGCGCCACCCTCCGCGCACTCGGTGCGCCGGACCGCCTGATCCGCCGCATCTTCCGCCGCGAGGGAGACCTGATCTGCGCCCTCGGCGGCGGCCTCGGCCTGCTGCTCGGCGTCGCGCTCTGCCTCGTGCAGCAGCACTTCGGCCTCGTCGAGATCCCCGCGGAGAGCTTCCTCACCAAGAGCTATCCGATCGAGTTCCGCCTGTCGGATCTGCTGATCGTCGTCGCCGCCTTCGTGCCCGTCGCACGCGGGCTCACGGCGCTGACCGTCCATAACCTGCTGAAAAACATACCGCAATCATGAAACGACTTTTCGGCGTCCTGCTGCTTGCCGCCTTCCTGCTCCCGACCGCCTGCCACAAGCGCACGGTGATCCCCGACCGCGAGCTCGCCGCGATCTTTCGCGACGCTTTCCTGACGAATGCCTACATCAACGAGCACAGCCTGCGCACCGACTCGGCGAAGCTCTACGAGCCCCTCTTCGCCCGCTACGGCTATACGACCGAGGATGTGCAGTACACGATCGGCAACTTCTCGAAACGCAAGAGCGCCCGCCTGAGCGACGTCGTCGAGGCGGCGATCGCGATGCTCGAGGAGGAGGGCAAGTACTACGACCGCGAGGTGGCGATCCTCGACACGGTCCGTCAGGCGGCCCTGCGCAAGACCGCCCGCACGCTCTATGCCGACTCGGCGGTGCACATCGGTTCGCTGCGCGACACGGCGCGGCTGACGCTCCGTTTCGATGCCGAGCCGGGCGAGTATGCCGTGACGTTCGGCTACCTCGTCGACTCGCTCGACCGCAACGCGGGGCTCCAGAGCCGCATGTGGCTCGTGCAGTCGGACGGCCGCCGCGTGGCGCCGCAGTACGTCGCGCTGCGCCGCAACCGCCGCGAACAGGTCCGCCGCACCTTCCGCGTCGACACCGCCGCCCGCGCGCTGCGGGTGCACCTGCTCACCTTCACCGAGAAGGCGCAGCAGCCCTCGGTGACCTTCTACGACGTGAAGATCGTCCGCACCCTGCCCGAGGAGGAGGCGATCCGCGCCCTCTACGAGCAGCAGCTCGACATCCGCATCTTCGCCGACGAATTCTTCGGGGCGCTCGGCACCTCGGCGCAGCGCGACCGATGAACGCCTCGGCCGCCCTCCCGTACCGCCGCATCGCCGCGCGCCTGCTTCTCGGGGCGACGGGCGAGCCGGTCGAACATCCGCTGGTCGAGCTGACGGCCGACAGGCGGCTGCACCGCATCGTGCGCAGCGGCGTGCCGACCGCTGCCGCCGACCGCGAACCCTTCACCGAATACCTGGCCGGCGTGCTCGTTCCCGATTTTCCGCGCGACTGCC
>CAZVGH010000005.1:0-32709 GCA_964626515.1 uncultured Alistipes sp. | reverse complement strand
GGGTCGAGATGTAGCCCTGAATGTTGAAGATCGGGGTCTTGAGTTCGTGCGCCACGTTGCCCAGATACTGCTTGCGGAAGTGCTCGGCCTCTTTCAGACGGGCGATTTCGCGGTCGTTCGTGTCGGCCCAGGCGGTGAGCTCCTCGCCGATGTTCTCGACACGCTTGTCCTGCAGCTGGTCGAAGATCTCGTGCGTGTGTACGTCGCGCGCGCTTACGATCGAATAGATCGGTTTGAGTTTGTAGGCGACGTATTTGCGGATGAGGAACAGCGCGACGAACATCATGGACGAGAAGGTGCCCAGCACGATGATGACGGCGGGCAGCCAGGCCGCATGCACGGCGACGAGCACCGCTGCGACGATCGCAGCAGCCACCAGCGCGACGAGCAGCGAGGCGAGTTCTTTGGTTTTGATCGTAATCATGACGGCGTGCGTTTTAGCGCTTCAGGTAGTTTTCCATCAGCCGGGCGATGTATTTGCCGACGATGTCGAATTCGAGGTTGACGACCGAGCCGACTTCGATGTTGTGGAAATTCGTGTGCTCGAAGGTGTAGGGAATGATCGCCACGCGGAACGACGACGGTGTGGGGTCGCAGACGGTGAGGCTCACGCCGTTGACGGCCACCGAACCCTTCTCGACGGTCGTCATGCCGCCGCCGCGCGGCTCGTACTCGAAGGTGTAGTACCAGCTTCCGTCGGCATCCTCGCGGGCTGTGCAGCGGGCCGTCTGGTCGACGTGCCCCTGCACGATATGTCCGTCGAGCAATGCTTCGGGACGCATCGACCGTTCGACGTTGACCTCGTCGCCGACGCGGAGCAGCCCGAGGTTGCTTCGGTCGAGCGTCTCCTTCATGGCCGTCACGGTGTAGCAGTCGCCGTCGATGGCCACGACCGTCAGGCATACGCCGTTATGGGCGATGCTCTGGTCGATTTTGAGTTCCTGCGCGAACGGAGCGCGCAAGGTGAAATCCTTGTTCTGCCGATCGATCCGAACGGCGGTCACTTCGGCTACTGCCTCTACGATTCCCGAAAACATACCGGTTGTGGTGCGTATCCGCTGTTAGTTGTTGATAATGAGTTTGCCCCGTACGGCGTACACGACCTCGACATCGCTCTTGGCGATGAGTACGTCGTCGAACAGCCCGCGGTCGACGGCGACCAGGCGCAGCTGCTTGGAGTTCTCGGCCGTGCGTACGGTACGCAAAGTTACGATTTTTCGGCCGACAATCACATACTCGTTGCCGGGAATAATCGCATTTATGTCCGTCTTTTGCAACAATACGACGCATCCGGTGGGTGTCTGGGGGCTCATGGCGCTGCCCATGTAGCGCATGGCGAAATCGCAGCTGACGATCTCGGGGATCACGAGCTGCTGCTCGGTCTCGAGTTTCTCGATGTTCCGGACGGCGAGTTCGACGTCGACGTCGTAGAGCGGAATCTGGGGTGCGCGGCTGATCGAAGGCAGGAACATCTCGCCCTCGCCGGTCAGCAGCCACAGCTTGCTGATCTCGGGGTAGGTGCTCACGATGCGCTCGGCGAGGTTGAGCGAAATGCCGTTGTTACCCCGCTTGATCTGATAGAGGTTTTCGCCGCGAGCCAGTCCGATGTGGCGTGCAAAATAGTTCGTCGACATGTTGGCCCAACGGATGACTGCTTCGAGGCGCTGCCAGTTTTGTTGTTTTTCTTCCATTTTTATTTGGTATAATTAAAAAATCTTCGCATCTTTGCAGTCCCGGTCCCGTAGTTCAATGGATAGAATTTAAGATTCCGGTTCTTACGATAGGTGTTCGAATCACCTCGGGATCACCAAAGTCGATCGGCTTTTTCCGGCGCGGCAGCATCTTCTGCCGCGCTTTTTTTTCGATGCCTGCGTCGCATCGCCGGGTCGGCTTTTCCCCGTATCGCGGTCGTCGGTCTCCTGCTTCCTCCCTTGTCGTCGGGAGCGTTCTTGCGTTCGCGTATTTGATGCAAAGATAATAAACAAATCCGTTAATGCAATAGGCCATACGACGATTTGTTCCCTTGATCCTGTATTCAGATCGTTTACAGCGTTTTTTTCGCCGAAGATTTTTGTTATTCCGACCGTTCGAACCGCCTGTTTTGACGCCGAGCATGTACATACGGACCGAAAACGAAACCGCCGCTCCTCCGAAGAGGCGTGGCGGCAGGTCGGTGCGGCGAAGCGGGTTTACCGCAGCAGCATCCACAGATAGGCGGCATAGAGCCCGAGAAAAAGAAGGCCCTCCGTGCGGTCGATCGCCTTGCGGCGGAAGGTGAAGGCGGCGATCCACAGCAGCACGGCGCTCGAGAGCACGGCCGTGAGGTCGACGCGGGTGATGCCGCCCATCGTCAGCGGGCGGATCGTGGCCGAGAGACCCAGAATAAGGAGGATGTTGGCGATGTTCGAGCCGATGACGTTGCCGAGGGCCAGTGCCGATTTTCCTTTGGCGAGCGAGACGACCGAGGCTGCCAGCTCGGGGAGCGACGTGCCGCCCGCGACGAGCGTCAGGGCGATCACCGCATCCGAGACGCCCAGCGCGCGGGCGATCTTCGTGGCGCTGTCGAGGAAGAGCTCGCCGCCGCCCACGAGCCCTGCGAGGCCGAAGACGATCATCGCGGCGATCCGCCCGGCGGATGCCGCCGGCTGCTGCGGATTCTCCTCGGCAGCCGGCCGCTCGGCGTGGCGGATCGTGAAGCCCATGAAGGCGGCGTAGAGGAGCAGCATGCAGATGCCTTCGCCGCGGCCGATCGTGTCGGTCGTGCCGAGGTGCAGCAGGCGGTCCGAGGCGAAGAGCAGGAGGAGCGCCGAGGCGAGGATGCCGAAGGGTATGTCTCGGCGGATGTTGTCGCGGGTGTAGGGGACGGGGCGGATCGCGGCGCAGCAGCCTAGAATGACGAGGCTGTTGAAGAGGTTCGAACCGACGACGTTGCCGAGCGCCATGTCGGTCTGCCCCGAGGCGGAGGAGAGGACCGACACGACGAGCTCGGGCATCGAGGTGCCGACGGCGACGATCGTCAGGCCGATCAGAAACTCGGGCATGCGGAGTCGTTTGGCGAGCGTCGCGGCGCCGTCGGTGAGCAGATCGGCACCTCCGAGAATGAGGCCGAGGCCGAGTAGAAGCAGGAGTATGTTCATGGTCGTGCGTGCATTTTGGGGGACGTAAAGATACGCATAAGTCGGTCACAAAAGCAAAACTTGCCGGTGTTTTTCCCGGAGGCGCCCGCTATTTCAGCAGCAACAGGCTGACGGCCATGACGGCCATGCCCGCGGTGACGCCGTAGATCGCCGTGTGCGCCTCTCCGTATTCGCGGGCGGCGGGCAGCAGCTCGTCGACCGAGATGAATACCATGATTCCCGCCACGCCCGCCAGCAGACACCCCATGAGGGTCGGGGTCATCACGGGAGCCAGCAGCAGCCATGCCGTGAGGGCGCCGAGCGGTTCGGCGAGCCCCGACAGGAGCGACCAGCGAAAGGCCTTCATGCGGCTCCCCGTGGCGTAGAAGATCGGCACCGAGACGGCGATTCCCTCGGGAATGTTGTGGATCGCGATGGCGGCCGCGATCGCCACGCCTAACTGCGGATCGTTCATCGCCGAGGCGAAGGTGGCGATGCCTTCGGGAAAGTTGTGGATCGTGATCGCCAGTGCGGCCATGACCCCCATGCGCATCAGCTTCGGATTGCGAGGGCGCCGCCGCAGCTCTTCGACGCGGTGTGCCTCGTGCGGATTCTCGACGGAGGGGACCAGCCGGTCGATGATGCCGATCGCGAGCATGCCGAGAAAGAAGCTCCCGACGCTCCATGCCGCCCCCGTGCGGCCGCCGCGGTCGGCTGCGAGCAGTGCATCGGCCTGCCGCATGAGCTCCATGAAGGAGACGTAGATCATCACGCCGCCCGAAAGCCCCATCGAGAAGGAGAGGAGCCGCCGGTTCGTGCGGCGCGCCAGAAAGGCGACGGCGCTGCCGATTCCCGTGGCCAGGCCGGCCCCGAGCGTCAGCAGCAGCGGAAACAGGATCGTTCGATTCATCATCCGCGCTGTCTGCAAAGATAGTACAAAACGGGATGCACCGCAGCAGGGCGCATCCCGTTTGATCGTGTGCACGGCGAAACTACATGCCGCCGCCCATGCCGCTGCCGGCCGAAGCGCTCTTGTCGCTGCCGCCGACCGACTCGGTGGTCGTGTCGGTCTTGCGGTTGGTCTGCTTGACGGCGATCTGCTGCTTGCCGAAGCGCCAGCTCAGGGAGAAACGGACACCGCGGTGATAGTTGTAGGTGCAGGTGCGTTGGATGTAGCTCGGGGTCTCGGTGCGCTGGGAGAACTTCATCGACTTTTCGAAGGGGTTCGCCACGGCGACCGAGAACTCCAGCTTCTCCTTCAGGAATTTCTGTCCCAGCCGAAGGCTCGTGAAGAGGAACGGCCGGCCGTAGCTGCTCGTCATCGAGATCTCGGGCATCGAGAGGTATTCCGAGAGGGTCAGACGGCTTCCCTTCCAGAGCCCCACCGTGGCGTTGAACGCCTGGGCGTAGGACCAGCCCTCAGTCTCGATTCCCTGATTCGGCAGCCGGTATTTGCCCCAGCCGCCGCGCAGGCTCGCCGAGAGGTTCAGCCGCTGCGACGGACGGTAGGAGAGCGAGAGGTCGCCGATGTGGAACTGCATGCGGCCGTCGTTGGCGTAGGTCGAGTTGATGAAGCCTTCGTCGTCGATGAAGGAGTAGGCGCTCGCCAGGTTGTCCGAGAGGTTGCTCGTCAGACCGACGGCCAGCGTCCACTTGTTCGTGAAGCGGCTGTAGCGCAGGTTGACCGAGTGGCTGATGCCCGTCTCGAGATCGGGATTGCCGTAGGTGCGCGTCGTGAGGCTCTCCGAAACGTAGGGCGACATGGCCGAGACACTCGGGCGGCGCAGGCGCTGCGTGTAGGTCAGGGCGAACATCTGCCCCATGGCCGGTGTCAGCGTCAGCGAGGCGTAGGGGACGATGTTCGTCAGGCTGCTCGTGTAGTGCTGCCCGGCGCCGTCGTTGTCGCTGGAGAGCTTGTAGCGGGCGCTTTCGAGACGGGCGCCGAAGCGGACGGAGAGTTTCTGCGTCGTGTAGGAGTAACCGGCGTAGAGACCTATGATGTGCTTCGTCAGCCGCGAATCACCGCGGGTTTCGAGGCTCTCGTCATAGGTGTTCACCGAGCGCTGGCGATCGTAGTCGTAGTTGTGCTTGAATCCCGCTTCGAGGGCCTGCCCCTTGCCGAGGGGGTTGTTGTAGTCGATCTGCAGCACGTTCGCGAGGTTCTGCGAACGGCTGTTGCTGAAGAGCAGCCCGTAGCCGGCGGAACCTGCGAGGTCGGTGATCCGCTCCTCGGAAGGCTGGCCTGTCGGCGGTTCGATCGAGATGTTGTCCGAGACGGTCAGCGTGTGGCCTTCGCGGCGGAAGGTGTGCTCGTAGTTGACCCCGAGGTCGTAGCCGCCCCATTCGGGCCGCGCGTCGGTGCAGCTCATGTAGCGGCGGATCGGGTCGCGCAGCGCATCGAGGTATTCGACGACATTGTCCATCCGTGTGCGGGAGTAGCCGTCGTAGGCCGAGAACTCGGCCGTCAGCAGGTTCAGCGAGTCGATCTGGTAGCTGGCCTGCAGGTTGGCGTAGAGCGAGCGGAAACGGAACCCGTATTCACCCTCGGAGTTCATGTATTTGTAGGTGCCGTCGTCGGCGAAGTTCTCGAGCGAAGAGACGGTGCGGCCGCCCGTCTTGTTCAGTCCGTCAGCGTAGCTGTAGTAGAAGGCGCCCGACAGGGTCAGCTTGTCGGTCTGCACGGCGAGGTTGGCCGAGTTGTTGGTCATCTGCATCCCTGTGTCGGCGATGTTCCACGAGGCGTTGAGCGAGCCGTTGTAGCCGTCGAAGCGCGCCTTCGAGGTGATGATGTTCAGCACGCCGCCCGTACCTTCGGCGTCGTACTTCATCGAGGGGTTCGTAATGACCTCGATGCGTTTGATCGAGTTGGCGGGCATCGACTTGATGACCTCCGAGAAGTTACGCGACATGGCGTTCGAAGGGTGGCCGTTGACGAGGATCTTGTAGTCGCTCTGACCGTTCATCAGTACGTTGCCGTCGGCGTCGATCGAGAGCTGCGGCACCTTGCGGATGATCTCTTCGAGGGTGCTCGACTGCGCCTCGGGATCGTCCTCGACCGAGTAGGCGAGTTTCTCGGCGTCGGTCGTCACGATCGGCCGCTGCACGGTGAGCACCACCGCCTCGACCTCGACGCCCGCTTCGAGACGCAGGTCGCCCAGCTCGATCGGCTTGCCGGCGACCTTCAGCGGCTGCGTGCGGGTCGTGTAGCCGACCGAGGAGATCGAGAGGGTATAGTCGCCAGCCTCTTTGATCGTCAGCGTGAAGCGTCCTTCGGCATCGGCGGCGACGGCTGCCACGGGAAGCTGCTCGCGCAGGGCGGCAACAGTGGCGTAACCCACGGCGGCGTTTTCGGGGTCGGTCACGCGGCCCGTGACGATGCTTTGTGCCGTAGCTGCGGCGGTCGTCGCGATCAGTGCGGCGAGGAGGAGAAAGTAGCGTTTCATGAGTCTGTTGTTCTGTTTGCGTTGCTTTGAATCCGTAAACGGATCGGCGAGGCGTTGCATTGTCCGTCGCTCCGTTTTTTTTGTCTGACGATGCAAATATACGTCAAAAAATCTGCAAAACAAAAAAAACATATCGAATTACGATTGATTTTTATCGAAAGTTTTCTGCGAGGGGTAATTGGAAGCACTTGCCGGGGCTGTTCGGACTGACGGAAAAACGCCCGGCCTCTTGCGGGAGGCCGGGCGCTCGGTCGTGTGCGGCGGAGCGGTTACTCTGCCTTGGCGGTCTCGGGACGCATCATCACCTTGATGCGGTTGCCGTCGGCGACGATCTGCTTGGCGAAGGCCTGAATATCGTCGTAGGTCATGCTCTGTACGGTCTGCTCGTACTCGGCCAGGTAATCGAGGCCCGAGCCCCACTTGCGGCTGATGTTGTTCATCCAGCCGGCGTTCTGCTCGAGGCTGTTCTTCCACTGCTTGAGCAGGAATTCGCGCGTCTTCTCGATATCCTCGGCCTTGGGACCGTTGGCTACGATCTCGTCGATCTCCTTGAGGATGATTTCGCAGAGCTCGTCGGCCATCTCCTCGTTCGTGTCGAACACGATGCTCATGCTGTAGCCTGCCTTGGGGAGCCACTCGAAGCCGCCGCCTACGTGTACGCCGTAGGTGCCGCCCTTCTCTTCGCGGATCGACTCGAGGTAGCGGGCGTTGAGGGCCTGCGTGAGGTAGGTCAGTGCTACGATGTTCTTCGTCGTGTAAGGCATAGCGCCCGTGTAGAGATAGCGTACCGAAACCTTCGGCTGCTGCATCTCGGTGCGGAACGTCTCGTCGACGATGCCGCTGACGGGATCGCACTTGTCATCGACGGCCTGCATGGGCTTCTTCGAGACGGGCAGCGAACCGATGTATTTCTCGACCAGCGGCTTCAGCACGTCGAGGTCGACGTTGCCGACGATCTTGAAGGTGAAGCTGTTCGCATCGGGGAAGAGCTTGGCGTAGATCGGGGCGAGCTCCTCGAAGCGGTAGGCGGCGAGCACCTCCTTCGACAGCTCGCGGCGGCGCGGGTTATTGTTGTAGACGATCTGGGCGAATTTCTTCTGCATCAGGTAGTCGGGGTTCTTCTCGAGGTTCTCGAGCTGGGCCGAGACGATCTTCATCACGGTCTGGTAGTCGGTCTCGTTGAAGCGCGGCTGCGTGAAGTTGAGGTAGAGCAGCTGGAACATCGCCTCGAGATCCTTCGGCGAGCACGAACCGCTCATGCTGCTGTTGTAGGCGCCGACGCTCGGGCTGACGCCGGCCGTGACGCCCGAAAGCTGCTTCTTGAGCTCCGTGGCCGAGAACTTGCCGACACCCGACATCGAGCAGATGGCCGGCAGCAGGTCGGTGTAGATGCTCTCCTCGTCGGTCAGGATCGACAGACCGCCGTAGGCCGTAGCCTGCAGACGTACCTCGTCGGCTTTGAACTTCGTCGGCTTCACGACGATCTTCACGCCGTTCTTGAGCGTCCACTCGGTCGTGCCGTAGCGCTCGTCGACAACGGTCTTCTTGACGGGCGAACCCTTCAGCACGACCGTCTCGTCGATCAGGGGCTCCTTCACGACGTTATCCTCGTAGGCCGTCACCTCGCTCTCGGCCACCTTTCGGCGAATGGCCAGAATCTCGGCCTCGGTCGGCACGGCGGCACCCTCCTTGGCGGGGGCATTGACGATGATTACCTGATTCCGGGGCGAGATGAGCTGCTGGGCCAGCATGTTGATCGCGTCGACGTTGAGGTTCTTGATGAGCGTGCTGTCGATCTTCCACTCGTTCTCGGCGTCGGGCATGGGCTCGTTCTTGCGGTAGGCGGCCAGGTAGCGGTTGACGTACCAGGCGTTCGTCTGGTCGTTGCGGTTCGTGTACTGACGCTCGTTGGCGCGCAGCAGGTCGTTCTGGGCGCGCTCGAACTCGCCCTGCGTGAAGCCGAAGCGGCGGATCTTCTCCATCTCGGTCATGACGGCCTCCAGACCGCGGGCCAGCTTGCCGTCCTCGGTGCGTACCGTGAAGACGGTGGCGTCGAGCGTCGGGATGATGCCGATGGCGTTCTGGGCTGCCATGCCGCCGCCCGTGAAGGGAGCGTCGGGCTGCATGGCGATCTCCTGCAGGCGGGCGTTGGCCATGATGCCCATGTAGGAGCTCATGAGCGAGAACATCTCGGCGTAGACCGTGTTGGCGGCCTCCTTCGGCAGGGCGGCGCGCTTCATGAAGATCATCGCCTGCGTCGAGGTCATCTCGGGATCGGTGAAGATCGAGATGATCGGCTCTTCGTTGTCGGGAACGATTACGACCTCCTTCTGCGCCGCATCGGCTGCCGGGGCGGGAATGTCGCTCATCAGCTGCTTGAGGTCGGCCTCGACGCGGTCCACGTCGACGTCGCCGACGATCACGATGGCCTGCAGGTCGGGACGGTACCACTTGCTGTAGAAGGCCTCGAGCGCATCGTGCTGGAAGCCCTTGAGGCCGTCGAGGTAGCCGATCAGGTTGCGCTCGGCATATTTCGTCCCCTTGCCGAGGGCCTGCAGCATCTTGATCGTCGAACGCCACGAGGCGCCGTCGCGCGTGCGGAGCTCCTCCATGATGACGCCGCGCTCCGAATCGATCTCCTCGGGACGCAGGGCGATGAAGTGCGACCAGTCGTGCAGGATGAGCATGGCCGAGTCGATGATACCCTGACGCGTCGTCGGCACGTCCGAAATGTTGTAGCAGGTGTAGTCCCACGACGTGCCTGCGTTGAGGTTGGCGCCGAACTTCACGCCGACGGTCTCCAGATAGTTGATGATCTGCTTGCCGGGCAGGTTCTTCGTGCCGTTGAAGGCCATATGCTCGAGGAAGTGGGCGAGACCCTGCTGCGAATCATCCTCCTGAATGGCGCCCACGTCGTGCAGGATGTAGAAGTCGGCCTGCTGTTTGGGCTTTTCGTTGTGGCGGATGTAGTAGGCCATGCCGTTGTCGAGGCGTCCCTTGCGGACGGCCGGGTCTTCGGGCATGGGCTGCATCGGGTTCAGCCCTTGCGCCGCGAGGCTGAACGTGGTCAGCAGCGCGACGATTGCGAATGTGATTTTTTTCATGATCATTGATATAAAGGTGTTGCTTTTGTTATGCCTCTTCCGTGTCGGGACGGTATTCGATGATGTCGCCCGGCTGGCAGTCGAGTTCGCGGCAGATCGCCTCGAGGGTCGAGAAGCGGATCGCCTTCGCCTTGCCGTTCTTGAGGATCGAGAGGTTGGCGGGCGTAATGCTGACCCGTTCGGCGAGCGCGCCGAGCGAAATTTTCCGCTTGGCCATCATGACGTCTATGTTGATGATTATCGCCATCGCTCACCCCCCCCCTTGAAAATGGTGTGAAATACGTTCATATCTTATTGTGTATTATATCGTTAAACGTTGTTCTTCGCCCAGGTCGCGGCCGATTGCGAAGACCTCGGCGGCGAACAGCAGCAGGATGCCCATCAGGATGACGCCGTAGGAGAGCGAGAACGACGTGTCGACCGCGTATTCGGTTTGGTCGAGCAGCGCGGCGGCGCGGCGGGCCATGCTCCAGGTCCAGAGGCGCGTGAGCAGTTCGGAGACGATCGTGAGCAGGGCGATCAGCCGCAGACGCCACACGTCGGCGCGGCCGATCGGTCGCTCTTCCCGGATCGCGTGGCGCACCGAGCGGACGATGAGCAGCATGAGGATGACGATGGCCAGATACATGAGCGGGCCGGCGAGGGTCAGCAGGTAGAGCCACGGCGATCCGCCGATGATGCGGAAGGCGAGATCGGCGAACGAGGCTCCTTCGGCGGGTTCGCTGACGGTAAGCAGCATACGGGTCGGCGATCCCGAGACGCGGCGGTCGCCCTCGGTTTCGGCGATCTCGACGGGGTGTTTGGCGCGCAGCGGGATGTCGAGGAGCATGTAGACCGAGCGGGGATGGTCCGTGCCGAAGTCGCGCACCATCGAGTCGCCCATCTCGACGCCGGCGCGCTGGCCGTAGCTGAACGAGGGGATCACCTCGTGAGCCAGCGCGATGAGCAGCACGGCGAAGAAGGCGACGTAGATGGCGAGCAGTCGTTGCAGATAAAGTTTCTTGTGTTGCATGCGTTTGCAGTCGTTTTACACGGACAAAGATACGAATTAATTTCGAAAAACAACCGAATTTTATCGTTTTTCGATAGTAAAATGTTTTTTGATGTTTATTTCGTGCGCAAAATCACGTGCGACGGCGGGTGTGTGCGGTCCATGGCCGAAGGACGGTCCGGCGGGATTCCGCGCGGCCCGGCGCTTGTTGCGCGAAGGCCGCTCCCGGCATGGAATCTTGCGTTCCGTGTGCCGGATTTCCCGCCGCAGGCCGCGTAATGTGCAAATAAATTTGGCATTGCGCCCGGTTCTTTATATCTTTGTATATATTTTTTTCCGCATAACCAAACGCCACCCGAACCGATGATCGATTTTCAGAAAATACCGTCACCCTCCTATGTGCTCGACGAGCAGCTGCTCGACCGCAACCTGGCCGTGATCGACCGCGTGCGCCGTGAAGCGGGCGTGGAGATTATCGTGGCGCTCAAGGCGTGCGCCATGTGGAGCATCTTCCCCGAACTGGCGAAACACTCGGACGGTGCGACGGCCAGCTCGGCCGCCGAGGCCCGTCTCGTTTTCGAGGAGTACGGTCGTCCGGCCCACACCTATGCCCCGGTCTATACCGCCCGCAACATCGAGGAGATCCTGCAGTGCAGCGACCACATCACCTTCAACTCGCTCGCCCAGTACGAGCGCTTCGCCCCGATGGCGCTGTTGCGCGGCATCTCGTGCGGCCTGCGTGTCAATCCGCAGTATTCGCCCGTCGAGACCGATCTCTACAACCCGTGCGTGGCGGGATCGCGGCTCGGCGTGACGGCCGATCAACTCGACGAACTGCCTGCGGGGCTCGAAGGACTGCATTTCCACGTGTTGTGCGAGTCGCGTCCCGAACATCTCGCGAAGGCGCTCGAGGCGCTCGAGCTGCATTTCGGGCAATACCTCGACCGGATCAAGTGGCTCAACATGGGCGGCGGCCACCTCATGACGCATGCCGAGTACGACTGCGACGCGCTGATTGCGCTGCTGCGCGCCTTCAAGGAGCGGCATCCGCAGCTGCGCCTCATTCTCGAGCCCGGCAGCGCCTTTACCTGGCGGACGGGCTGTCTCGTCTCGACGGTCGAGGATGTGGTCGTGAACGGCGGCGTCCGCACGGCGATGCTCGACGTCTCGTTCGCCTGCCACATGCCCGACTGTCTGGAGATGCCCTACAAGCCTGCCATCGTCGGCGCCCGCGAGCCCGCCGATGGCGATCTGCGCTGGCGGATGGGCGGCAACAGCTGTCTGGCCGGCGACTATTACGGCGACTGGGCCTTCGACCACGAGCTGTGCGTCGGCGAGCGGATCGTCTTCGAGGATATGATCCACTACACGATGGTCAAGACGACGATGTTCAACGGCGTGGCCCATCCCTCGATCGTCATCGCCCGCCGCGACGGAAGCATCGACGTCGTGCGCACCTTCGGTTACGAGGATTTCAAAACCCGCATGTCCTGATTCGAAACCAAAACTTAAAACCATACATGGAGAATTTCAAACCTACCGCTTATACGCTCGAGTGCGTCGCCACGGGCAACGAGTTCGAGGATTCGGGTTGGCTGCTGGCCGACCGCACGTGCGAGACGCCGTCGCTCGTCCGCGCGCGTTATGAAAAACGGCAGATCGAGGTCCGTCCGGACGAGTACGGGCTCTACAAGTTCTGCGACTGGCTGCCCGTCAAGCGCCTGCTGAAAGGCTCGGCCGCCCCCGTGACCTACCGCAGCAAAGGGCTGGCGAAGCAGCTCGGTCTGGAGAACCTCTGGATCACCTTCAACGGCTATTTCCCCGCCATCGGGGCCCGCATGACCACCTGCTCGTTCAAGGAGACCGAGGCCTACTCGGTGTGCGGTCGTGCTGCGGCCGACGAGGAGCGTGTGCTGGTGGTCGCTTCGGCCGGCAATACGGCCCGCGCCTTCGCCAAGGTCTGCTCCGACAACGGCATCCGGCTGCTGCTGGCCGTGCCGCACGATAACCTGAATGCGCTGTGGTTCAGCGAGCCGCTCAATCCCTGTGTGAAGCTGATCGCCTGTGCGCCCGGCGGCGACTATTTCGATGCCATTCATCTGTCGGATCTGGCGCTGAAAAGTCCCCGCTTTTATGCCGAGGGCGGTGCGAAGAATATCGCCCGCCGCGACGGCATGGCGACGACCGTTCTGTCGGCCGTGACGACCATCGGCCGCATTCCCGACTACTATTTCCAGGCCGTGGGCAGCGGCACGGGCGCCATCGCCGCCTGGGAGGCCAACCTGCGTCTGATCGCCGACGGCCGCTTCGGCTCGAATCTGATGAAACTCATGGTGTCGCAGAACGCCCCCTTCGTGCCGATGTACGACGCATGGCGTGCCGATTCGCGCAAGATGCTTCCCTATGCGGACGACAAGGCGCGCCGCGATGCGGGGATCATCGACGCCAAGGTGCTGTCGAACCGCAAGCCGCCCTACGGCATTGCAGGCGGTTTGTACGACGCCCTGAAGGCGACCGACGGCGATGTCCTCGTGGCGACCAACCCGCAGGCCCGCAAGGCGGCTCAGCTCTTCCGCGAGCTGGAGGGCATCGATATCCATCCCGCAGCTGCCGTAGCGACGGCTTCGTTGATCAAGGCGGTCGGCGACGGCCGTGTCGCCAAGGATGCGACGGTGATGCTGAACATCACGGGCGGCGGCGAGCAGCTCTTCAAGGAAGGCAAGGAGATGTGGTATCTTCAGCCGAGCTGCGTATTCCCGCTCGACGTCGAGGCCGACGAGGTGACGGCGAAGGTGGAGGAGCTTTTCGCATAGCGCCGATTGGCGCCTAAAGGAACGGGGCCGCCGACTTGCACAGTCGGCGGCCCCGTTTGTCGAAAGCGTGCGCTTTAGTTGAAATGGATGTAGAGCCCGATCATCACCACGATCAGGGCGATCCAGAGCGAAAGAACGAGTTTGCCGCTCCGCTCGTGCAGTTTGGCGAAGAACTCGGTGCCCTCCTCGGCGGGCGTGCGGTCGAACAACGAGATGACGACCATGCAGGCAATCAGGAAGACGCAGAGGTAGAACGACAGCAGCATGAAGTGCGGCCAGGCGAGCTCGGGTAGCACCCACAGGTAGAGAATGCCGATGCCGAGACTGATGAGCGTACCGATCGTCAGGGCGAAATTGGCGGCCCGCTTCGTGGTACGCTTCCAGAAGATGCCCGTCAGGAAGACGGCTGTCATGGGTGGAGCGATGAAGCCCAGCACGGACTGGAAGACGTTGAAGAGGTTCAGCCCCTGGATGCTGTCGATGGCGATTGTGATGCTCACCGAGACGAGGGCGCCGACGAGCGTCACGATGTGACCCGTGCGGATGATCTCCTTGTTCGTCGCGGCCGGGTTGAACTTCTTGACGTAGACGTCCATCGTGAAGATCGTGCTCAGGGCGTTGAGCGACGAGCCGATCGTGCTCACGAGCGCAGCCGTCAGCACGGCCAGTACGAGACCGACCATGCCGACGGGGAAGAGGTTCGTCACCATCGTCATATAGGCCTCGTCGGGATTCTGCAGCGTGGGGTAGAGGGCCAGGCAGAGAATACCGGGCAGGATGTAGAGGGGCACGTCGAGGATCTTGAGCCAGCCCGTAAAATTGGCGCCCAGCTGACCCTGCCGCAGGCTCTTGGCCGCCAGCACGGGCTGTACCATCGACTGGTCCGTACACCAGAACCAGACACCCATCACAGGGTATCCCAGCACGATGGGGAGCCACGGGAAGGCCTCGTCCGTATTGGGGCGGAAGAGCACCCAGTAGTCGGCCGGCACCTTCGCCACGAGCCCCTCGATGCCGCCTACCTCGTAGAGGCCGACCAGCACGATCGTCGCCGATACGAAGATCAGCAGAAGCATCTGATAGACGTTCGTGTAGGCGACGGCCTTCAGGCCGCCGAGCATCGTAAAGAAGGCAGAAACGGCGAGCAGCAGCAGCGCCGACTGCCACATCGGAATGTCGAAGACCTGACGGATCAGCACGCCGCCCGCAAAGAGCGTCAGCGCGAGCCACGAGATCAGGATCGTGACGATCGTGTACCAGGCGAGGATGTTGCGCGTCGACTGCCCGAAGCGCCGCCCCATGAATTCGGGGAGTGTCGAAACGTTCGATCCGAGGTATTTCGGAGCGAAGACGAAGGCGAGCAGACAGATGAAGACGAAGGCGTACCAGGCGTAGTTGCCCGATACGATGCCCGTCGTGAAGCCGGCCGAAGCCGAGGCGATGAGCATCGAGGGCCCGACGTTGGTGCCCCACATCGAGAAGCCGATGTGATGCCATTTGAGCGAACGCTCGGCCAGGAAGAGCGAGCTGCCCTTCTTGCGTTTGAGGCTGGCCCAGATGCCGATCGCAAAGAGGATGGCGAAATATCCGATGAGGATGCTCCAGTCCAGTGTTTGTAAAAATTTGGCGTGAATCATTTAGGTTGGTTGTTGGTTGTTCGGGGTTGGTGGCGAAACGATGCGGCCGTGCGCATCCTGATCGGATGCGCACGGTCCGTTTCGTGCAGCGGGGTTAGCGGTAGCGCTCGACGATCTTCAGCGCCGCTTCGATCTGTCGTTCGTTCTTGAAGTCCATGCTGAGCAGCATGCCGTCGGCACCGACGTTGTCCAGCAGCGGCTCGAGTTCGTCGAGCGTGATCCAGTTGGCCTGCACCGACTTGCCGCCTGCCTTGATGCGGCGGTAGAGGTCGTACCACTTCGGATCGCCGCCCTGCGGTTCGCCGACGCCAGGGGTCCACTGGATGGCGTTGAGCTCCTCGATCTCGAGCAGTGCGTCGAGGTGGCGGATCGCACCCACGCCGTCGAGGTGATAGAGCGTGTAGTCGAGCTTCTGGCACTGCTGACGGATGTAGGGCTGGATGAAGCGGCGGTAGTCCTCCTCGCCGATCATGATCGAGATGTCGCTTTGCAGTTTGCTGACGCGTCCCGGCCCCCAGATCGAGAAGTAGCAGAAGGCCATTCCGTCGTCCTCGCGGACGATGTCGTAGAGTTCGTCGTAGACGCGGAAATAGATGTCGTTCACCTGCTGCAGCTGACGGTCCAGCAGGTCGGGATCCATCATCGTGTCGAGCAGTACGTTGTCCGTACCGCGGATCGCCGCCAGGACGTCGAGACCCTCCATCAGGTCGGGCATGCCGACGTAGTAGTGGCCCTGTGCGCGCTCCTTGCAGGCTTTCAGCAGCTCCTTGTGGAGCTTCCAGGCGGCGTTTTCGGGATCGAAGACGATCTCTTCGCCGACCGTCTCGGCGGGGTGGATCCAGATCGTGTCGGGACCTCCCTCGAGCCGTCCGCCGAGGATCGCCGCCAGCGAGCCGGGACCCAGCTGGGTGTTGGCGACGGGCGGGATATCGGCCAGCAGCGAACTGTGGGCCACGTAATGGTCCAGTTCGGCCGAGCGCCATGCGGGATCGAACCAGCGCTGGTTCCAGTCGGCCGCAGGGGCGGGAGCCGCCACGTCGGCATGGGGTGCGACACCCTCCTGCAGGTGTTCCCACATCGTCAGGACGCAGCCTTTGTGCTGCCACCAGGAGAGGTAGTGCCGTTTGGACTCCTCCCAATTCGTTTTCCAGGTTTGCATATCTTTGGTTTCGTTATGTCCTCCGTAACGGTTCGTTAAAAGGCGAGCCCTTTGAACCCTTCGTCGATCGTGATCCGCTCCGTGCGGGTGAGATCGAGTTCGTCCGTGCACTGCACGTCGTCCGCCGCGAGATCGAACGACGCCCCCTCGCGCACGAAGACGGGCATGCGGTCGAGCGGCATCTCGACCCCTTTCAACCAGCGGCCGCCTTCGTAGCGTTCACCCGTGAAGAGATCCGCCCAGCGGCCCTCGGGCAGGTAGATGTCGCGCACGCCGCGGCTGTTCATGACGGGAGCCACGAGGAACGTGTCGCCGAAGTAGTACTCGTCGTCGATGTGCCAGCAGGTGCGGTCGTCGGGGTGGTGCATCAGCAGCGCACGTACCATCGGAAAGCCCGTCTCGGCGGTCCGCTGCGCCTGCTCCATGATGTAGGGCAGCAGCCGGTAGCGCAGACGCCACCACCGCTTGACGATCAGCGCGACGGCGGGGTAGTGCCACGGCTCGCGCTTGCTGGTGCCGTGGTAGCGCATGTGCGAGGTGAAGACGCCGAACTGCGTCCAGCGGACGTAGACGTCGTCGCGGACGGGCGAGTTCATGAAATCGGGCAGCGAGTGGAATCCCGGGACGTCGTGGCTCCAGAATCCGAAGCCCGAGAGGCCGAAATGCAGGCCGCCCTTGAGCGATCCTGCCATGCCGTCCCACGTCGAGGCTGAGTCGCCGCCCCAGTGCAGCGGGTAGCGCTGGCAGCCGGCCCAGGCGGCGCGTGCCCAGACGATGCCGTCGCCCGTCACGTCGCGCGTGATCTCGAAGGCGGCCTTCTGATAGAGCAGCGCGTAGAGGTTGTTCAGCTGTTCGGGACGCATCGCGTGGTAGTCGGCGTCCATGTGGATGTTTTCGCCGAAATCGGTCTTGATGCAGACGACGCCCATGTCGAGCAGCTCCTTGAGCAGCCCTTTGTACCAGGCGGTCGCGGCGGGGTAGGTGAAGTCGATCGTGCCTGCATAGTCGAGCGTCGAGAAGTTCGAGCCCTCGGTGCGCTCCTGCTCCTTCGTGAGCGGGGCGATGTAGCGGTTGGCTTTCGCTTCGTCGATCTGCTCGGCACCCTGTGCCACATAGGGCAGCTGCCAGAGCGATACGCGGTAGCCGTCATCCTTGAGACGGTGGAGGAAGCCCTGCGGATCGGGAAACCGCTCGGGGTTGAATTTCCATTCGCACAGCCAGTCCGTACGGAACCAGCCCGTGTCGAGATGGATCACGTCGCAGGGGTATCTCTCCTCGCGCAGCCGGCGGCAGATCGCCTCCACCTCGTCGGCGCTGAAATAGGTCATGCGGCTCATCCAGATACCGAAACTCCACAGCGGAAGCATCGGCGGGAAGCCCGTCAGCGAACGGTAGTTGTAGAGAATGCGCTCGGGCGTCGCGCCACCGATGAGGAAGGCGTCGACGGTCGGCGCCTCGCACAGATACTGCACCGAGCGGGTCGAGTGGTCGGCCAGCGAGAGTTTGCAGTAGTCGGTCGTGTGGTAGAAAACGCCGTAGAGGCGGCTCGAGAGGTAGAACGGAATGTTCTTGTAGGCGCGGCGGTTGTTGACCCCTTGTCCGTCCTGGTTCTTCAGGTAGAAGGTGCGGCCGCTCAGGTCCATCTTCGTGAAGCGCTCGCCCGTGCCGACGAAGCACTCGTCCGCCTCGCAGGCGAACGAGAGGGTTGCCCGTCCCTCCTGTTCCGCCTTGCTGCAGTAGGCCAGCGGGAGGGCGTCGTAGCGCGGGGGCGAGAAGTGGTCGTAGGCACTTAGGCGGACGGGCTTGTCGAGCCGTCCGTCGGGGTAGAGCGTCAGATCGATCGTCTCCTGTGGCGCAGGCTGCAGATCGCTCCAGAAATCGATCTCTGCCCGGCGCAGGTCGAGTTCGCCGCGCAGCGTTCCGCTCTCGTCGGTGAAACGCCAGAGTCCCTCCGATTCGGCTGCCGCGAGCGCGGTGCGCCGCATGTGCGGCGCAAAGGCGAGCATCTCGCTCTCGTCGCTCGGCGTGCGGCCTGCCGTGTCGAGGAACAGGCGCAGGATATCGGGCCCGTAGGCACGCAGCGTGAGCGTATGCTCGACGCGCGGTGCGGCGGTGTCGGCTGCCATGTCGGCTTGCCGGAGTTGTTTCTGGAAGGGTACGGTGAGGCGGATCTCGCCGTCGACAGCCTCGACGGCCGTCGGCTTACAGGCTTTCCACAACGCTTCGTCCTCCCGCAGTTCGGGATCGAAGTCGAGGAAATCGAACAAATGGTAATTTGTCTGTTTCACGCTGTTGATGATAGGGTTATACGTTATTCGTTCTGCAGGCGGCGGATCCGTTTCCGCAGTGCTTTGCGGTCGATAGCGGGGCCGTTCTCGCCCCAGACGATCTGCGGTCCGGGGTTGTTCGTGCCGAAGCGCGTGTCGGGGCAGTAGTTGTCGCGGATCGTGTAGCCGTCCGTCATGGCGTCGAGATAGATGCAAAAACCGCGGTCGTTCGTGGCGTAGGGTGCCGGGCCGGGCTTTCCGATGTCGTTCAGTTCGATCACCGAACCGGGCTGGTTCGAGAGGGTATAGATGCCGCCTGCATCGTAAAGCTGGCGGGCATAGTCGCGCACCGTATTGCCGACGATGCGGTTGTTGCGCATCCCCGTGTCGCGGCTCGCCCAGCCCCAGCCGACGGCGATGCCCGAGTAGTTGACCCGCTCGATCGTGTTGCCGACGATCTCCGTGTCGCGCACGTAGCCTGCGCCGATGCCGACGGCGCCCCAGTCCTCGAGCGTCGCGTCGGAGACGGTGTTGCCGGCGATGCGGATCCGTTCGCAGTAATCCTGCTCGTCACCGATCAGCGGATAGGGAATATGCTGCTCCGACGCCCCCTCGTTGAACGAACCGACGAGGATCGCCGATCCGCCGACCGAACGGAAGGCGCACCCCTCGACCGTCGCGTCGCGCACGCCGGCGGCATAGTCGAGCGCCGTGGCGCCCACCTCTTCGAAGGTGCAGCTTCGGAAGGCGATCCGCTCGGCGTGGCGCACCTCGACCGCGGCGTCGGGCCGCTCGACCCAGGCTTGGTTCTCGAGGTTCGGATCCCACTCGAAGCCGGGCTTCTCATGGAGTTTGTAGGCGTCGAGGAGCGGGAAGCCGCCCTGCAGCGTGACGTGTCCCCGATCGGTCGGCCGGTTCCAGCCCGCATGCGCGAAGCCGATGTGTTCGAAGCGCAGATGACGGACGGGGCGTCGGGCCGTGCCGGCGATCGTGACGAGCCGCGTCAGCCGCGGAACGGTGAGCCGGAGCGCGTCGCCCTCGCCGTCGGTCGGCCGGTACCAGATACGCCCCGTGGCGTAATCCTGCCACCATTCGCCCGGGCTGTCGAGCAGTTCGCGGGCGTTGGTGAGCGTATAGGAGGAGTTGCCCCGTTCGCCGCCGATAACGGGTTGCGGCCAGGGGTGCGAAAACTCGAGCCGGCTTTCGGGCTCGAGGAACGAGACGACGGCGCGGTCGCCATCGCAGCGGATCGACTTGACCCGCAGAATGGCGATCGCCCAGCGCTGGTGTACGAGCATCTCGAGCTGCGGCGCCTGTTCCAGCCCCTCGACGGCAGTGCGGGGGATGGTGATCGTGCGGGTCTCGGGATCGAAGTCGATCATGCGGTCGAGCTCGCCCGCGGCATGAAGCGCCGCCCGCATTTTCGGAGCATCGGCGCCCCACAGTTGTCGGACGAGGAGCGGCCGCTGCTGCGTACGGGGAACGTCGGCGTAGCGGAGTTCGCCCGCCGTTGTCCATTCGGTCAGTTCGATGCCGCCGCTCAATACGGCGCGCCGCTCGGGATCGGCCGAGCGGATGACGGTCGGCGAGGCGGCCGTTCCGCTGTCTTCAGGCCGGATGAAAAGCGGTTCGTCGAGCCGGTAAACGCCCGCCTCGAGGAGGATTTCGATGCCGCCCTCCGTGCGCGGATCGGCCGTGCGGCGCCATTCGCGCGCCAGATGCAGCGCCGCCGCAGGGGTGCGTAGCGGATGTGCGGGCGATCCGTCGGCACGGTCGTCGCCCGACGGCGATACGCGAATCTCGCCCGCGGCGAGTGTCAGCGGGAACAGCAGCGTTGCAAGAAGCGGCAGGATACGTTTCATCGGCAGGTCGATTTTGTTCAAAGCAGAACAAAGATACGCATTTGCGCGGGATTTCCCAAACGTTCCGCATAAAAAAGAGGTGTGGCGGGACAGACGGCAGACGGGTCACTTGCGATTCGAAACGTAAAACGGAGAAACTTGCGGATGATGTGGTTGAAAAAATATGAAGATCAAGAAAAATGCGATGCTGATCGTTGAAAAGAATATGATCGCTATTTAGTCACCTTTGGTATTTTTTCGCCGTATCCTCGCTATTTGGTCGGTGAATTTTCGGCAATGACCTTCGACGAGTTCAGGGATCGGTATGAACTGCCCATAGAATAAGGCCAGTGACGGTCGATCGCATATTTTTTACGGAAAGCGGGCGGAATCCCGCTTTTTTTGTTATTTTTGCACTACCTAAACAAATTAAAAAACGCAACGATGAACGAACTTTTGGAAAAACTCTTCGCCTGTGTCGAGTTCGGCAAGATCAACGCCGCATCGCCCTATCCGCCGCAGATGCGCGGGCAGGACGGTGCCATGGAGCTGACCAAACAGGCGCTCGATAGCGGAATCGCCCCTGCCGAGATTATGGATTCGGCCCTGATCCCCGCCATGACGCGCGTCGGCCAGAAATTTACGGACGGCCAGATCTTCGTGCCCCAGATGCTGCTGTCGGCCAAGGCGATGAATGCCGCCCTGACGCATATCAAGCCCTATTTCTCGTCGGGCGAGGTGAAGCGCAAGGGCACCTTCATCATCGGTACGGTCTTCGGTGACCTGCACGATATCGGCAAGAACCTCGTCTGCATGATGGTCGAGGGTGCCGGCTGGGAGGTGGTTGACCTCGGTGTCGACGTGTCGCCCGAGAAATTCCTCGCTGCGCTCGCCGAGCATCCGGGAGCCTATGTCGGTCTGTCGGCCCTGTTGACGACGACGATGACCAATATGAAGACGATCATCGACAAGGTGCACGAGACCTGTCCCGATGTGAAGTTCATCGTCGGCGGAGCTCCCGTATCGGCCGAATTCGCCGCCGAGATCGGCGCCGACGGTTATGCCGCCGATCCGCAGGAGGATATCAAGCTGCTTGATCAATTTCTGAACGCATAACGAATACGGAACAACAATGAAAAAATGGATTGACAGCGTGATCGGATTCGACAAGCGCATTGCCTTGCCGATCATGACCCACCCCGGAATCGAATACATCGGCAAGCAGGTCCGCGACGCCGTAACCGACGGCGAAGTGCACTTTGCCGCTATCAAGGCGCTTGCCGAGCGCTATCCGTCGGCCGCCTGCACCGTCATCATGGACCTGACGGTCGAGGCCGAGGCCTTCGGTGCCCCGATCCTGATTCCCGAGGAGGAGATCCCGACCGTGACGGCGCGTCTGGTTTCGGATGCCGCGTCGGTCGAGGCGCTGGCAGTCCCCTCGCTCGAGGCGGGGCGTATTCCCGAATACCTCAAGGCAAACCGCCTGGCTGCCGAACACATTCAGGACCGTCCCGTGCTGGCGGGATGCATCGGTCCCTTCTCGCTGGCCGGCCGTTTGTATGATATGAGCGAGATCATGACGGCGATCTACATCGAGCCCGACGTCATCATGGCGCTGCTCGACAAGTGCACGGCCTTCCTGACCGACTACTGCAAAGCCCTCAAGGCGACGGGCGTGGCGGGTGTCGTGATGGCCGAGCCGGCTGCCGGTCTGCTTTCGAACGAGGACCACGAAATGTACGCGACGCCCTATATCCGTCAGATCGTTGAGGCGGTGCAGGACGATTCGTTCACGGTGGTGCTGCACAACTGCGGCAACATGGGGCAGTGCACGGCCGCCATGGTGGCCACGGGCGCCCGCGCGCTCCATTTCGGCAACCGGATCGATATGGTGCAGGCGCTCAAGGAGGTCCCCGAGGAGGTGCTCGTGATGGGCAACCTCGATCCCGTGGGCATCTTCAAGCAGGGAACGCCCGAACAGGTGGCGGCTGCCGCGACGACGCTGCTCGAGCAGACGCGCGGAGCCCGCAATTTCGTGCTGTCGTCGGGTTGCGACCTACCGCCCCGCGTCCCCGAGGCCAATCTGAAGGCCTTCTTCGATGCGGTCGATGCCTACAACCGCCAATAGTTCGGCCGTGTTCCGCACGTACCGATACCCTTTGCGCGAGGTGCTGCCTCCGCTCGACGAGATTGCCCGTTATCTGCACGCAGCGGATACCGGGCATCCCGCTTATCTTTACATGGAGCAGAAACTCGCCGAATTGCAGACCTGCGACCTCGAAGCGGTGGGCGGTTACGTGTCGGTCGGGGTCGACCGGCTCGATGCGGCGGCGGGTGTCGTCGTAGTCGACGGCGTCGAACTGCAGCTCGGAGCGCAGGTGTGCGGCTATCTGAAAGGGTCGGTTGAGGCGGCCCTATTCCTCTGTACGGCGGGAGCGCTCTTCTCGGACGAGGCACATGCGCTGAATGCTTCGGGGGATTTTCTGGAAGCCTACGTGGTCGATGCGATCGGTTCGCTGACGGTCGAACGCGCCATGGATCGCATTCAGCAGGAGCTCGAACGGGAGCAGGCTGTCCGCGGTTGGAAGATTACGAACCGCTACAGCCCGGGCTATTGCAACTGGCCGCTGAAGGACCAGCGACCGCTCTTCGCGTTGGTCGGCGATCATCCGACGGGTATCGTTTTGAGCGAATCGTGTCTCATGGATCCGATCAAGTCGGTCAGCGGCATCATCGGCCTCGGCCCCGCGGTTCATCGGCGCGCCTACGGTTGCGTCATCTGCCGCAACAAGACCTGCATCTACCGCAAGATCGTGGCACGGGAGCAGGGGGAGTAGGAAGAAGCGTATTGAGATAAACGGCGGCGATCCGAGGAGGATCGCCGCCGTTTTCGTTTCAGTGCCGGCGGGCAAGCAGGTAACGAATGCCGATAGTGAGGGTGGTGAGCAGCTCGGCTGCGGGGATGGCGAGCCACAGACCGGCGTCGCCCGCGATGCGCGGCAGCAGCACGAAGCAGGGCACCAGCAGCAGAATGCCGCGCAGTAGGGTGTAGATACTCGACGCCGCGGCCTGCTCGAGGCTTTGGTAGTAACCGATGAAGGTGATGTTGACGGAGAAAAAGAGCGCGCAGAGCGCGAACAGCGGCAGTCCGTCGACCGCGAGGGCATAGGCGGGTTCGTGCGGCGCGAGGAAGGCGCGGACAATGCCGTCGGCTCCGAGCCACAGGCCGATTGTCACCGCTGCGCCGCAGATGACGGCCGTCAGCAGCGAGATGCGCAGCGTGCGCCGCACGCGGTCGCTGCGGCGGGCGCCGTAGTTGTAGCTGATGATCGGCTGGGCCGCCTGCGCGACGGCATTGCTGATCGAGAAGACGAGCGGAAAGAGATAGCAGGCGATCGAGTAGGCCGCCACGCCCGCCTCGCCGAGCCGGGAGACGAACATGTAGTTGCCTGTCAGCATCATGACGCTCATGGCGATTTCGGTCAGGAAGGTGGCGAATCCGATCTTCATCATGTAGTCCGTATTGCGCAGCGAGAGCAGCAGCGACGTGACGGAGAGCTTCAGCCGGTAGAATTTCAGCTTGTCCGCGAAACGGATGAAATAGAGCAGAATCAGGATGCCGTCGATCCCGCAGGCGATGGAGGTGGCCAGCGCGGCGCCTTTTACACCCATGTGCAACGGGAAGATCATGTACCAGTCGAGCACGATGTTGGTCACGGCGCCGACGACCTGTACCGTCATGGCATAGTTGGGAGATCCGTCGAGACGGATCTGCAGCATGCCGATGCAGTTCACGATCAGGAACAGCAGTCCCGGGAGGAGCCAGAGCAGGTAGTCGACGGCGTGGGCGGTCAGCTGCGGCGTGCAGCCCAGCATGGCGGCGACCGCCTCGGGAAATGCCAGACACCCGAGACAAACCGGTCCCAGCAGCAGGAGCCCGGCAGCGAAGGCCTGCGTGAGGATGATGCAGGCTGCCCGCTCGTTCTGTTCGGCGAGGCGGATGCTCGCCACGACCGAGGCGCCGATGCCCAGCATGAGCCCGATGCCCGTGCCGATCATGAAGAGCGGGGCCACGATGTTGACCGCCGCGATGCCGTCGGCGCCTACGCCGTGTCCGACGAACATGCCGTCGATGACGGTCAGCGCCGCGTTAAAGAGCATGCCGACGAGTGCCGGGAAGAAGAGGGCGCGAAAGAGGGGCCCGATTTTTCCGTTGCCGAAATCGAGGCGGTCCCGGTCGAGGTTGCGTGGTTTCATGGTCTGTCGATTGAAGCGGGTGTGCGACGGCCCTGCGGATACTTCGGACGGCAGGGGAGTGCGAGGTCGCTTTTGCGATGCAAAGGTACGATCTTGCCGTCGTATCGCACGGGTGCTTTTTCGGTGCTGTCGGGTACTTTCCCGTATTGTGTAACGGCGGAATGAAAAAAACGACACCGCAAAATCGGGTTGCGGTGTCGTCGGGCATCCGTGCGGATGGTTGTCGTGCTGGCGGAGAGGACGAGATTCGAACTCGTGGTACGGATTACTCCGTACGTCGGTTTAGCAAACCGGTGGTTTCAGCCACTCACCCACCTCTCCGAGACCTCGGTCGAGCGTATGCTTGTTCCGAAAGGGTGTGCAAATGTAGTATCTTTTTGGAAAAAATCAAAATTATTGCGCGTAAAATTCTTATATTTGCGAGAACCAAACCCGAAACCGTCATGAAAACATGCCTGAAGCGCCCGCTTCTGCTCTCGCTGTCGGTGCTTTGTGCGGCCTCGGCCGCCGTGGCGCAGCCGCATGAAACGGTGAAGCCGTCCGAGGCCGCCGTGCGTCAGTCCGGCATGCGGATGCCGTTCGAGCGTCCGTTGCGCGAGGTTCTCGCCGATGCGGAGCGTCTGTTCGATATTCGGATCGACTGCCGCAACTTTTCGCCCGATACCTGCGCGCTGCGCTATGCCGAAGCGCGGATACGCCCCTATTCGCTCGAAGAGACGCTGGACAACCTGCTGCGTCCGCTCGATCTGAAATGGGAGCTCAACGGCAGCCGCGTGCGCGTACAGCCCTACGAATACCACCGCCGCACGGCGGACGACGGCGAGAAACTGCTCGCCTGGCTCTCGTCGAAGTATGCGGACCGTGCGGCGTGGGAGGAGCGTGCCGCTGCCGTGCGGGCCGATGCGCGGGAGATTCTGCGTCTCGAACCCTTCCTGCAGGCCGCTGCGGCGGTGACCGAACCGCAATGCCGCATGGGGCGGATCGTGAAGCACGACGGTTACACGACGCAGAACTATGCCCTCGAGACGCTGCCCGGGCTCTATGTCTGCGGCACGATCTACGCTCCCGTGACCCGCGGGCGTCATCCGCTGATCGTATCGCCCGCAGGCCATTGGCCCGAGGGCCGTTACCGTCCCGACCAGCAGTACCGCATGGCCACCTTCGCCCGCATGGGTGCCGTGGCGGTCGATGCGGATATCGTCGCCTGGGGCGAATCGGAGCAGCAGCTGGGCATCGAGGCGCATCAGGCCCCGTATGCCATGCAGCTGCAGGTGCTTTGGTCGAAGCTGGTGACGGACTGGATGCTGGCAACGCGCAAGGATCTCGATCCGTCGCGCATGGCTGCTACGGGCGGATCGGGCGGTGCGACGCACACGCTGCTGCTGGCGCTCGTCGACGGCCGGTTCTCGGTGCTGGCCCCTGTGGTGCACCTTGTCTCGCATTTCGACGGCGGCTGTCCCTGCGAGAGCGGCCGCCCCGTGGCCTGGGCGGCGGGCGGAAGCTGTACGACGGAGCTGCTGGCGGCCGTCATGGCACCGAAGCCCGTGCTGACGGTGAGCGACGGAGGCGACTGGACGCGCACCTATCCGACGCTCGAATTTCCCTTTTTGCAGCGCATCTGGGGGTTCTACGATGCTGCCCCGGCGGTCGAAAACGCCCATTTCGCCGATGAGAAGCATGATTACGGTCCCAACAAGCGGGCGGCGGTCTACCGCTTCTTCGCCGAGCGGCTGGGGCTCGATGCGACGCGCATCGACGAGACGAAGGTCGACCTGCAGCCGATCGAGGCGCTGCAGAGTTTCGGCGCAGGGTGGCCCGAGGGGGCGATCCGCAGTGCGGCCGAACTGGAACGAATGCTTGAAAATATCCGATAAGTAAGATGAAGAAAACGATTTTGCTGCTGGCGGCGCTCGGTGTCGTCGGCCTGGTGCAGGCCAAGAGCCTGAAGACGACCTATCGAGTAACGACCGAAGGATTTCGTGCCGATTGTCCCGTGGTAATTGCCGGCGTGCCGGCGTGGGCCGAGAGCGTCGAGGTGCACTCGAATGGCGAGGCGGTCGCCGCCCAGCTGGACAAGGCGCTCGGCGAGGCGGCTTTCGTGGCCGACATCGCCCTGTCGCGCGATTTCGAGGTGACCTTCTCCGACCGTCCGTCGAAGGAGGAGCCTGTCTCGCGCGTCAATGCGCAGATGTGGTGGAAGAACGAGGACAAAACGCTTGCCGAGCGCGATACGCTCTACTCGTTTCAGGACGACATGTACCGCAAGCTGCACCACCACGGACCTGCGATCGAATCCGAGCGGGCGGCCTACCGCGTCTATTTCGACAAGAAGCAGACGATCGACACCTACGGCAAGAAACAGCCGCAGCTCGAGTTGCGCCGCTCGATGTGGTATCCTACGGACGAGCAGCTGGCGGCGGGTTTCGGCCATGACAACCTGCGTGTCTTCGGCTCGATCGGCGTCGGTGTGCTGAAGGGCTGGGATCCCGTGCAGGGAATGCTCCACATTACCGATTTCGAACGCCGTGAGGCGCGCGTGCTGGCCAAGGGCCCCGTGCGGGCCATCATGGAGATGCGCGTCGAGGGATGGAACTACGGCGGACGCAAGATCGCGATGACGTCGCGCTACATCCTCTACGCCGGTCACAGCGACGTGCGGGTGGAGAACCGCATCGAGGGCGATTTCGAGGGACTGCTGTTCACGACGGGCGTCATGAAGATGCTCGACACGAAGGTGCTGCGCGGCGAGCGCGCCGTGGCGCAGATCGGCTGCGACCATCCCGAAAACGACTACGACAAGTGGCCCAAGGAGACCGTGGCGCTGGCCGCGGCACTTCCCGACGGGGTGCGGATCGTCTCGAAGGAGGATGACAAGACGAGTTATCTGTTCCAGGTGACGCCCGATGCCGAAGGGCGGATCGACTACGTCTTCGACATGTGGTGGCGCAAGAGCTCCTGGCTGGCCGACCGCAGCGACGACGAACTGCTGTCGGGCGTGCTGGAATCGGTGCGCGAGGCGGCCCGTCCCGTAACGGTGACGCGCCTGAAATAGGCCTTCGGGAAAAATTCGAACGGATTCTGCGGAGAAACAGTGTGTTTTTCCGCAGAATTTGCGTATATTTGTACAATGGACGTATTTACGTCCGCCGATCGTGACAGACAAGTACGAAACAATAACCAACAAAAACACCATGAATCCGAAGAAAACTCTTCTCTTTTTGGCCGCTGCGGCCATGACCGCCTGCTGTGCTCCGTGCGGCGGTACGCGGGATGTTCAGGCCGATCTGCCGTTCGAGATGCCCCGCGTGGAGCGTCCGTCGATTCCCTCCCGCGAGGTGAGCGTGGCCGACTACGGCGCCAAAGGCGACGGACAGGCACTCAACACCGAAGCCTTCGCTGCGGCGATCGACGCGCTGGCGGCGCAGGGCGGCGGCCGCGTCGTCGTGCCCGACGGCATCTGGCTGACCGGTCCGATCGTCCTGAAGGACAACATCGAGCTGCATCTGGCGAATAACGCCATGATTCTCTTCAGCGGCGACCAGTCGCTCTATCCGCTGACGGAGATCATCTTCGAGGGCCTGAACACGTGGCGCTGCCAGTCGCCGATCTCGGCGCGCGGCGTGAAGAACGTCGCCATTACGGGCGGCGGCGTGATCGACGGCGGCGGCGATGCTTGGCGCATGGTCAAGCGCAGCAAGCTGACCGAGGGCGAGTGGAACAAGCTCGTGGCCCGCGGCGGTATCGTCTCGGCCGACGGCAACTCGTGGTATCCGACCGAGAGCTACCTGCGCGGTGTGCAGTCCGCCACGGACCAGAACGTGGCCGAGAACGCCACGCTCGCCGATTTCGAGCGGATGCACGACTTCCTGCGTCCCGTGATGGTGGCCATCCACAACTGCGAGAACGTGCTGCTCGAGGGCGTCACGTTCCAGAACTCGCCCTGCTGGACGATTCATCCCGCCATCTGTACGAACCTGATCGTCGACGGCGTTACGATCCGCTGCCCGGACTATGCGCAGAACGGCGACGGCATCGATATCGAGTCGTGCAAGAACGTGCTGATGATCAACTCATCGGTCGATGCGGGCGACGATGCGATCTGCATCAAGAGCGGTAAGAACGAGGACGGCCGCAAGCGCGGCATCCCGTGCGAGAACGTCGTGGTGGACAACTGCATCGTATTCCACGGTCACGGCGGTTTCGTCGTCGGCAGCGAGATGTCGGGCGGCGTGAAGAACGTAAGCGTCCGCAACTGCACCTTCTCGGGCACGGACGTCGGTCTGCGCTTCAAGTCGACGCGCGGCCGCGGCGGCGTAGTCGAGAACATCTACATCGACAACATCTCGATGAACAATATCCTGAACGACGGTCTGCTCTTCGACCTCTTCTACGGCGGCAAGTCGGCGTCGGAGGCCTTCGAGGAGGACGGCGAGGGCGAGGCGAGCGATATGCCGGCCATGCCGCTCGACGAGACGACCCCTGCGTTCCGCAACATTCACATCAAGAACGTCCGTTGCAACGGTGCCCGCCGTGCGATGTATTTCAACGGTCTGCCCGAGATGAACGTCGAGCACGTGACCGTGACGGATGCCGCCTTCGTTACGACGACCGGCGCCCAGCTCAACGAGTCGACCGACGTCGTGCTGCGCAACGTGACGGTGATTCCCGAGAAGGGTGCCTCGCTCGTGCTGAACAACGTCAAGAATTTCCGTGCCGAGAATTTCGTCTGCCCCGAGGGTCAGGCCTGCGCGCTGACCGTCACGGGCAGCCGCAACAAGGAGGTAACGGTGCAGTCGGCACAGATCTCGGCTGCGAACGCCTGCCTGTCGCCGAAATCGGCTCCCGTCGTGACGATCGAGTAACAACCGACCGCTTCCCGCCTGCGCAGCGCCGAGGGTCATGCACCTGTCGGCGCTGCCGCAGTGGATGGGGTATCCGTTTTAGAATCAACCTGACAAGATGATAAAGAGACTTTTATGCCTGCTGGCGCTTCTGCCGGCCCTGTGCGGTGCGGTCGCAGCCCGGCCGATTCACTGCTACCTGATCGGCGACTCGACCTGCGCCGACAAGAACCTCGAAAAACAGAATCCCGAGCGCGGCTGGGGACAACTGTTCCGCGCCTTCTTCGACGAGGAGGTCGTCGTCGAGAACCACGCCATGAACGGCCGTTCAACCAAATCGTTCCGAAACGAAGGCCGCTGGCAGCCGATTTACGAGGGAATGCAGCCGGGCGATTACGTATTCATCCAGTTCGGCCACAACGACGAGAAGGTGCACAAGCCCGCCGTGGGTTCGGAGCCTGATCTCTTTGCCGAGAATCTGCGCCGCTACGTGCGTGAAACGCGCGAAAAAGGTGCTACGCCCGTGCTGCTGACGCCGATTGCCCGCCGTCACTTCACCGAGGAAGGTGTCCTGCAGCAAACGCACGGCCTCTATCCCGACTGCGTGCGCCGCGTGGCGAGTGAGGAGCAGGTCGTTCTGCTCGAGATGGAGGCTGCGACAGAAAAGTGGCTGCGCGAGCTGGGTGACGAGCCGTCGCGCGCTTATTTTATGTGGGTGGCGAAAGGTATGTCGCCGCTCTATCCCGACGGCCGTGAGGATAACACGCACCTGAATGTCCGCGGTGCCCATATCGTGGCGCGCATGGTGGCCGATGCCGTGCGCGAGCAGTTGCCCGCGCTGGCCGACCATTTCCGGATCGCCGATCTGGTGGTGGCCAAGGACGGTTCGGGCGACTTCTTCACGCTGACGGAGGCAATCGCCGCCGTGCCCGATTTCAATCCGACGGCGAAGATCCGCCTCTCGGAGGGTGTCTACCGCGAGAAGATCTCCATCCCGCAGACGAAACGGAACGTCTACCTCTATGGAGTCGGCCGCGCAGTCGTTTCGTGGAACGACTACGCCTCGAAGCCGAGCCTGCTCGGCCGCAACGTCGGCACTTCGGGTTCGTCGACGATCTATTTCGGTGCGGACGGCTGGACGGTCGAGAATGTGACGTTCGAGAATACGGCGGGCCGTGTCGGTCAGGCCGTGGCCGTGCAGACGCTCGCTTCGGACCTGCGCTTCGTGCGCTGCCGCTTCCTCGGCGACCAGGATACGCTCTACGTTTACGGACGGGGCAACCGCGAGGGCAAGGCTCCCGAAGCCAATACGTGGGTGACGTTCGAGGATTGCTATATCGAGGGTACGACCGACTTTATCTTCGGTGCCGCCTCGGCGCTCTTCACCCGCTGCGAAATCCACTCGAAGGCCGATTCCTACGTGACGGCCGCCTCGACGTGGGAGGGGCTTCCGTGCGGTCTGACCTTTGTCGACTGCCGCCTGACCGCTGCCGAAGGGGTGACGAAATGCTACCTCGGCCGCCCGTGGCGTTCGTATGCGCAGACGGTCTTCATCCGTTGCGAACTGGGTGCGCACATCCGCCCCGAGGGGTGGCACGACTGGGGCAAGCCCGAGGCGCATCGCACGGCCTTTTATGCCGAGTACGGTTCGACGGGTCCCGGTGCCGCGGACAAGCGGCAGCGTGCCGACTGGTCGCATCATCTGACCGAAAAGCAGGCCGAAGCCTGCCTCGAACACTACAAAACCCGCAAATAACCGATTCCTGAAAAACTGAAGAACCGATGAAACGAACTTTGACGCTGCTGTTCGGTGTTGCGCTCCTCGCGGGCGGCTGCACCGCATCGCACCATCCGCTCATCGACGGCGACAAGCCGCTGGCCGTCCGCATGATCGAGAGCGAGATCCGCCGCAATCCGTCGCCGACGACTCTCGACGGCATTCCGCGCGGACAAGTGAAATGGAACTACACCTCGGGCCTCGAACTGCTGGCGATGATGGATGCCGCAAAGGCCTATGACCGTCCCGATTTCGACGCCTATGCCGAACGCTATTACGACACGATCGTGCAGCCCGACGGCTCGGTGCTGACCTATTCGCGCACGCGCTACAACCTCGATCACATCTGCCCGGGACGTCCGCTGTTCGAGCTCTACGAGCGGACGGGCGAGGAGCGCTACCGTCAAGTGACGGATACGCTTTTCCGCCAGTTGAACGAGCACCCTCGCAATCCCGACGGAGGCTTCTGGCACAAGAAGACCTATCCGCGTCAGATGTGGCTCGACGGGATTTACATGGGTGAACCGTTCTATGCGGAATATGTGATGCGCAACATCGCGCCGGAGGATCCGCAGGCGGCTTCGCAGTATGTTGCCGACATCGTGAACCAGTTCGTCACCGTAGCCAAACATACCTATGACCCCGATACGCAGCTCTACCGCCATGCCTACGACGATGCCCGCGAGCAGTTCTGGTGCGACTCGCTGACGGGACAGTCGCAACATGCCTGGGGACGTGCCGTGGGTTGGTATGCGATGGCGATCGTCGAGACGCTGCAATACCTCGAGGTTGACGACTGGACGCAGCCGATGGTCGATATCCTGAACAATCTGGCCGAGGTGTTGCCCGCCTATGCGAATCCGAAGAGCGGCATGTGGTATCAGGTGCTCGATTTGCCCGAGCGTGCAGGCAACTACGAGGAGGCCACGTGTTCGATCATGTTCGTGTATGCGATGCTTAAGGGTGCCCGTCTGGGCTATCTGCCCGAGTCGTATGCCGTCGACGGCGCGAAGCTCTACGAGCAGTTCGTCGACCGCTTCGTGCGAGAAAATGAGGACGAGACGATCTCGATCACGGAGTGCTGCGCCGTGGCCGGTCTGGGCGGTGCCGGCAAACGCAGCGGCACATTCGAGTATTACATCTCGGAACCGATCCGCGAGAACGACTGCAAGGCTGTCGGTCCCTTTATCTGGGCTTCGATGGAGTACGACCGCCTGAAGGGGCGCCTGTGATGCGGTCGGTCGTGACAGCATGAAGACGGGGGCGGCGACGCTCCCGTCTTCGTGCATATAAATTGGGCAATGGGCCCGGCTCTTCGTATCTTTGGCTGACGCCGAAGATACTTCCGCTCGGCAAAAACAAACAAGTTCGCATTTGCACTCGTATCTTTGACTTCGTCTTAGATACTTCGGCCTCGGCAATGCTCAAATAAATTTGGCATTGCGCTCGGCTCTTCGTATCTT
>CAZVGH010000004.1:0-35054 GCA_964626515.1 uncultured Alistipes sp. | reverse complement strand
C
Organism: uncultured Alistipes sp.; assembly: GCA_964626515.1. Taxonomy (GTDB): domain Bacteria; phylum Bacteroidota; class Bacteroidia; order Bacteroidales; family Rikenellaceae; genus Alistipes. The sequence continues at coordinate 35,053 of CAZVGH010000004.1, read as the reverse complement.
GCTGGGTTGCAAGTACGTGATCCTCGGCCACTCGGAGCGCCGCCAGTACTACGGTGAGACGTCGGAGACGCTCAACAAGAAGATGGTGCAGGCCTATGCGAACAACCTCACGCCGATCTACTGCGTGGGCGAGAACCTCGACGAGCGCGAGGCAGGCAAGCACTTCGAGGTGGTGAAGGCCCAGATCGAGGAGGTGGTTTACAACCTCACGGCCGAGCAGTTCGCCGACCTGGTGATCGCTTACGAGCCCGTATGGGCCATCGGTACGGGCAAGACGGCTACGGCCGAGCAGGCACAGGAGATCCACGCCTACATCCGTGAGGTGCTGGCCGCCAAGTTCGGTGCCGCCGCTGCCGAGTGCCCGATCCTGTACGGCGGTTCGTGCAAGCCGTCGAACGCAGCCGAGATCTTCGCCAAGGAGGATGTCGACGGCGGTCTGATCGGCGGTGCCGCCCTCAAGGCCGACGATTTCATCGCCATCGGTCAGGGCTTCGGCGCATAAGCCGCACCGGCAACCCCGCAAACCGCAAAAGCCCCGCCTTGCTTCGGTAAGGCGGGGCTTTTCGTGTGCGTGCGGGGCGCATTCTCGGGCGCGTGCCGGCAGGAGGCGGCTCAGTGGTCGCCGATGTAGCCTTTCAGCGCCTCGACGTACTGCTCGAAGGCGTTGAGGCCCGCGGGGGTGATGCGGCAGAGGGTGCAGGGCATCTTGCCGCGGAAGGTCTTCTCGACGGCGATGTAGCCCGCCTTGTGCAGCTTGTCGAGCTGCACGGAGAGGTTGCCTGCCGTGGCACCCGTCTCGGTGCGCAGGAAGACGAAATCGGCCTGTTCGACCCCGACGAGGATCGACATGACGGCGAGGCGGAGCTCCGAGTGGAGCAGCGGATCCAGCGGTCGGAACATGGCTCAGGCGTGTTGTTCGCGGCGGAAGCGGCCGGCGAGCAGATGACCGGGAATTACCGTCAGCAGGCCGTAGAGGGCGGCGAAAAGGAGGATCGAATCGGGTCCCTGCACGACGACGCAGAGCGGCGTGCAGCAGAGGACGCACAGTCCTGTCGCCGTCAGCGGACGGAAGCGGAGCAGCAGCCCCGTGACGGCGGCGCCGACGCTCATCAGCAGGATGATGCAGAAGAGGATCGGGATCGGGCGGAACAGCGCGGTCGCCGTGGTGACGAAGGCGGCGGCGCCGAGCACGCCCCACAGCATGCCGACGGCGCGTTCGGCGTAGGTGAGGGTCTCGCGCGAGCGGCGGAAGCAGCCGTCGGCGATGCCGTAGCCGGTCCAGACAGCGAGGATCAGCAGCCAAAGCCAGTTCCAGCGGCCGTCGCCCGTGCGGGTCAGCCCCAGCCATACGGCCAGCGAGACGGCGACGGTCGTGTAGCCCATCAGCAGGAAGATGCGGCCGTTGTTCCGCGTCAGGCGGTTGCGGGCCTGCCGCAGCATCGCGGCGATCAGTTCGAGGTTCTCGGCCTCGGTCGGTTTGCGGTTCTCCATGGCGGTCGTTCGTTTATCGTCGGTTGAGAATCAGGTAGTCGCTCCATTGCAGCAGCAGGGAGAGGCCCCAGCCCGCCGCGACCCACGCCACCCACCATTCGGCGGGCGTGACGCAGCAGTTGACGGCCAGCAGAAAGAGGCAGACGATGACATAGCGCGCCGTGTTGCGCAGCAGACGCTGTTTCGGCGTCGCGGATCGGGTTTCGGGATGTGCGGTCGTCCCGGTTTCGGATAGATACATGGTCGATGCGTTTTTAAGGGTTTGTTCGTCGGTCGGGTCGGGTGCTTTTCGCCGCTCGGCGGTCGTTTTGTCGCGCTTCGCGAGCAGGCTCGGCAGCGAATGCTCCTCCTTTTCTGCTGCAAATATAAAGTAGTTTATAATATAAACCAAATAAATCGGGCGAAAAAATATAATTTTTTTCGGCGGGTAGTGCACAGGGCCGCTCCGAGATGTGGAAAAACGCGGAATAACGAACTGACGGGTAGGTAGCTGACAGCACGCGTTGCCTGCGCGGGACGGATAAAGGACGGACCGGGGCATGTGCCCGTTTCTGTCGCGTCTGCTGCTGCGCCGGCTGTTGCATCGCGTCGGTCGGCGCCGCTGCGGGGCGCTGCTTGCGAAGGAGCCGCACGGCTGTCGGTACATGGCGGGTCTTCGCCGGGCGAAGCCGCGGCCCGCCGACCTCGTCGAGCTCTTCCCCGCAACCGAAAACCGCCGCACTCCCTGCGGGGTGCGGCGGTTGCGGAAACAGCGTGTTCCGGCGACGGATCAGAGCTTGATCTGCATGTGCTTGATGCGCTGGCGGCGCCAGGTGTAGATCGCATGCAGCGTGCCGTCTTCGGCCTGAATGATGCTCGGGTAGGAGTACTGGCTGATCGGGCTGTCCTCGAGCGTCAGCACGTGCCGCCAGTCGGTGCCGTTCTCCGAAACGGCGATCGAAAGCGGCGTGCGCGGACCCTTGGGGGTGCCGTCGAGCGTCTCGAAATTATTGTAGATCAACACGTGCCGGCCGTCCTTCAGCGTCACGGCGTCGATACCCGACTGGTTGTTCTCGAGATCCATCAGCGTCAGCTTCGTCCAGGTCGTGCCGTTGTCGCTCGAGAAGGCCGTGCCGGTCTTGGCGTTGCGCGTGCGGCAGAGCATCTGCAGACGGCCGTCCTTGAGGCGGATGATCGTCGGCTGGATGGCGTGTACGCCCGTCGCCTTCGAGGCGTCGTAGGGTTCCTTGCCGATGTCGGCGCGGCGCTCGACTACCGGGCGGTCCTTCGTCGGCACGTTCTCCTCGGCCTCGAGCGACGGGGTGCGGTGCCACGTCTTGCCCAGGTCGTCCGTGTATTCGAAATGCACGTCCCAGCGCTTGCCCTCGGTCGATGCGGGGCAGATGATGCGGCCGTCGATGTAGACGGGCTTGTTCTTGGCCGGGCCGAGGAACCCTTCGGGCATCTCGACGGGCTTCGACCACGTCTTGCCGCCGTTCTTCGAGCGCATCAGGTAGCCTTTCCAAGCGGCGACGTTCGGGCCCACCTTGTAGAAGAGCCACAGCTCGCCGTTCTTCTCGGGCACCTGGAAGAGGATCGGATTCCAGCAGGCGTAGCGCAGCGTGTCGTTCTGGATGCCGTCGGCCACCTGCTTCGGTGCCGTCCAGCGGTCGCTGCCCTTCTTCTTCGTGCAGGTCCAGATGCAGACGTCGGGATTGCGCTCCTTCGTGCCGCCGAAGAAGGTGGCGATCAGATCGCCGTTCGGCAGCTCCTCGATCGAGGCCGAGTGGCACTCGGGGAAGGAGGTCTGCTCGTAGAGGAATTCGTCGACGAGGATCCCCTCGCGCTCCTCGCCGAGGGCGGGGTCGATCTTCACCGAGAAGTGGTACGAGCCCGACGGCACACGCCACAGCGTGCTGTTCCCCTCACGGCCGACATAGCGGACTTCGGGGTCGCTGACCGCTTCGGGGTCGACCGTCGGCAGCACGACCGTCGCCACCGTGTTGCAGGGGATCGTCACGTCCCACTCGAGCTGCATCGGCGTCTTGCGGTAGCTGCTGGCGATCCGGCCGTGCAGCGACTCGTAGGCTGCCTCGACCTTCGAGAGCTCCTGAATCGAGAAGTCGGGCGCGAGGCGGATCTCCTTGTAGGCGGGCGCCGCGGGGTTGATGCCGGCCAGGTCGCGGTAGAACCACGGAATGAGGTCGCCGAGCATCATCACGTGGTTGCCGCTGTTCATCCACGGGTTGGCCGTGTCGCCGTTCCAGAGCTCCCAGATGGTCGTCGCACCGCGCGCGGCCATGTAGCCGAAGCTCGGGTAGGACTTCTGCGAGGCGAGCAGGTAGGCCACGTCGCCGCGTCCCATGCGGGCCAGCTGGCGCAGCGTCCAGTTCTGTCCGCAGACGCCGCTGCCGATGTGGCCGCCGTTGTCGACGACGATCTTCTTGACGATCTGCTTCTCGACCTCCGCGCGGTACTCCTCGGGAACGAGGTCGAAGGCTACGGCGAGCAGGTTGGCCGTCAGGGTGTTGTTGTCGTAGTAGATATCGTCGGGGTAGAGGATGTGCGGGTAGCGCGTGGGCGAGGTGCCGCGCTCGACGTGGAGGAACTTGCGGTTGAAGGCCTCCTTCGCGGCGGCGGCGCGTGCCTCGAAATCCTTGCGGTCGTCATCCTTGCCGAGCATCGAGGCGAAGCGCGCCATCATCGTCGAGACCTTGCTGTAGTAGGCCGTGGCGATCAGGGCCGGCTTCGTGATGCGGCTCGGGTCCTGGCTGTGGATCAGCTCGGGCGACTCGGGCGGCAGACACCAGTCGCCGTACTTCTCCTTCGTGATGAGGCCGTCGGCGTCCGTGTAGCAGTCGCGCATGTGGTCCAGCCACCGTTTCATGGCGTCGTAATTGCGCACGATCGGCTCGATGTTGCCGTTGTGCTCGTAGAGCATCTCACAGACGATCGGTACGACCGACTGCCATACCATGCCGTCCGTGTAGTAGTTCCAGAAGGCGGGCACGACGTCGGGGATGCAGCCGTCCTCGCGCTGCGCCTCGCGGGCGTCGTCCATCCACTTGGCGTAGAGGTTGCCGCAGTCGAAGAGGAAGGCTTCGCCCCACGAACCCACGGCGTGATCGCCCAGCCAGGGCTGGCGCTCGTTGCGCTGCGGGCAGTCGAGAGGCATGCCCTTGTAGTTCGAGACGATGCCCCACCGGGCGTTGCGGTAGACGGTGTTGATCACCTCGTTCGAGCAGGCGAAGGTGCCGAGCTGCGGCACGTCGTCATAGACCACCTCGGCCGTGAAGTCGGCTTCGGTCGGGTTGCTGAGACCCGTCACCTCGATGTAGCGGAAACCGTGGTAGGAGAAGCGGGCGCTCCAGGGGCGGCCCTGCTCCGTGCCGTCGGCGATGTAGGTGTCGGTGCTGCGGGCGTCGCGCAGGTTGCGGACGTAGAGGGCGTCGCCCTCGTCGGTCAGCCGCTCGGCATAGCGCATGCGGATCGTGTCGCCCTTGTGCGTGTCGCGGATGTTGATGCGCACCCAGCCGGCCGTGTTCTGGCCGAAATCGACGATCGAACGGTCGCCGTAGCGGCGGATCTCCTTCACGGGGAGCGTCTGCATCACCTTCATGTTCTCGGCCGTGTTGCCGCGCAGCGTGCCGTCGGGCACGGCGACGCGCTGGGGCTCGAGCCACTTCGAGTCGTCATAGCCCGCGCGGGTCCAGTCGCCCAGCTCGCGGTTGGCGTCGTAGATCTCGCCGTCGTACTCGTTGTTGCTGCGGATCGGACCCTCGGCCGTGAGCCGCCACGTCGAGGGGTCGGTCACGATGCGCTGCTCGGTGCCGTCGGCATACTCGACGATGAGGTTGAGGCGCAGTTTCGGATAGCCGAACTGCGGGATTTTCCAGGTCTTGTAGTTCTGGCGCATCGTGTAGTAGCGTCCGTTGCCCAGCACGACGCCGATGGCGTTGCGGTCGGCGCGGAGCTGCTTCGTGACGTCGAACGAGTTGTAGAGCACCGTGCGGCGGTAGTCGGTCGGCGCGGGGGCCAGCACCTGGTCGCCGATGCGCTCGCCGTTGATGAAGAGCTCGTAGAGACCGAGGCCCGAGAGGTGCAGCGTGGCCCGCTTGACGGGCTTCGCGGCGTCGAACTCGGTGCGGAGGTAGCGGGCGCTCAACTCACTGTGCATGACCTCCTTGTCCCAGGAGAAGGGGGCGTCCCAGCCGATCCAGCGGCCGCCCCAGGCGGTCTCGCCCAGCAGTCCCATGCCCCACTCGGCCGTCTCGCTCCAGGCCGATTCGCCCTTCGTCGTGTAGACCTTCACTTTCCAGTAGCAGCGCTGGTTGCTTTTGAGCTGTTTGCCGCCGTAGGGCACCCATACGGAGCGGTCCGAGGCGGTCACCTCCGAGTTCCAGAGGTCGGCTTTCGCCTCGGTCAGCAGCGCGGGATCCGTCGCCACGAGGATGTGGTAGGCGGTCTGCATGACGTCGCGCTCGTCGGCCGTGATGACCCAGCTCAGGCGCGGTGCGGGGCGTTCGATCGAGAGCGGTGCGGTGCGCTGCTCGACCTCGAGCGTCCCCACCCGCACGCCGGCCTGCAGCAGCAGCGGGGCGATGAGGGCTGCCAGTAAAATCGAAATGCGTTTCATGTTCGTCGGTTGATGGTTGTTTTGCGGTTGGTTCGGGTACGGCGCACGGCCGCACGGCTCCGAAGAGCCGCGGGCCGTTGCCGGTACGCGTGTGTCGGGGCTTTAGAGCGCCGTCTGACCCTTTGCGATGTAGCTCTTCTCGCTGTCGAAGGCGATCAGCACATGGTCGTTGGCCGGACCCTCGGGGCCGTCGAAGCGGAACGTGTGCACGCCGTTGTCGAAGAGGCCGGCGTCGAGCAGCGATCCGTCGACGGGCGAGTACCAGTAGACCTGCTTCTGCTGGCCGGCGATCTTCCCGAGGTCGATCTCCATCGGCTTGTTCGTGTAGGTGTAGACCAGCAGGTAGTCCTCGCCGCGCGTTGCGACGGCGCGGTCGTAGCGGAAGCCGTTCTCGCCGGCGATGACCGACTGGTCACCCACGCGTTCGAAGAAGGGGAAGGCGAGGATCAGCTTCTTCAGATACTGCATCTGGTTGAATCCGGGATCCTGCAGACCCTCGCGCCACGACTTGATGGCGCCGTAGCCGCCGGGCTTGTCGCCCGTGTGCATCTGCATGATCGAGTTGTGGCCGTAGGTGTGGCCGAAGGCGCCTGCGAAGACCGACCAGTAGGCGTAGCGGCGCACGTCGGGCGCCTTCCACCAGGGCTCGCTGGGGTCGTGCAGACCCTGCGGGATCTCCTCGTAGCTCGGTTCGCCGTCGAGGATCGGTTTGGCGGGCTCCATGGCGAGGCCGGCCTCCACGTAGCGCCAGTTATCCTCGGCGATCGAGGCCTGTGCCGTGTCGTCGCCGTCGCCGCGCGTCTGGTCGTAGCGGCGGTGTCCGCTCTGGAACATGTTGAAGTCGAGCCATTCGGCGTTGTGGAACCAGTAGATCGACGAGGTGCGGCCGAAGGGGTGGAAGGTCATGAGGTGCTTCTTGTCGATCCCCTTGATCGTGCGGGCCAGCGTCTCCCAAACCTCCGTCTCGACATCGCCGCGGATGTCTCCGCCGATGATCCAGACGATGTTCGGCGCATCCTTGTAGCGGTTGGCGAGGAAGGTGCCGTAGGCCACGGCCTGCTCGGCGTTCATGCGGCCGCTCTTGACCAGACCGCCCCAGATGCAGACCATGCCGATGTAGATGTCGTTCTGCTCTGCCTTGCGGATGATGTAGTCCATGTGCTGCCAGTAACCCTCCTCACCCTCCTGGTCGATCTTCGAGAAATCGAAGCCGTCGGGCATCGAGAGCTTGCCGTAGGCGTTTTTGGCGGGTACGCCGTTCACGGTCTGCACCTGTACGACGTTGAAGCCTGCGTCGCGGCAGGCATCGAGGTAGAAGTCGGCATCCTCGCGCGTCAGGCGCTCGGGCAGCAGCCAGCCGGTCTCGCCCATCCAGAAGAAGGGCGTGCCGTCGGTGTGTTGCAGGTAGCGGCCGTCGGGCGAGACGGCGAGCTCCCACGCTTTCTCGGCTTGCTGCTGCGGGGCGCAGGCTGCGACGAGCAGCAGCAGGCTGAACAATGCGGTCAATCGTTTCATAGGGTTGTGTGTGTTTAATGGGTTATTGTTGTCTCTGTCGGTTATTTCGCGGCGGCTTCGGCGGCCTTTTTCTCGGCGTTGCGCTTGTCGACGTATGCCTTGAAGAGGGCGCGCCAGTTGCGGCCGTTGGCGTTGAGGTACTGCTCGCACTTGGTCTTGTAGATCTCGAAGACCTGCGATACGGCTTTCATGCGGCGGCACTCGAGCGCCTCTTCGCGGGCCTGCTTCAGGTAGCCCTCGAGGACGGCGGCCTCCTTGTCGGTGAGGTCGGGGACGATGGCGTAGTAGCCCTTCATCGTGAAGGCGACCTTGCCCACCGTGTAGCCGTCGTAGATCTGCTCGATCTGGGCCGCGGTGAGGTGCTTGCGCAGCCCCTTGACGAACGTGCGGCGCACCGAGGCGGGGATCGAACGGTCGGCGAGCATCTCGCGCTCCACGGCGTTCAGCCGGCGGCCCGTCGCGTCGGTCTCGGCCGCCGAGGTGTAGGGGTGGGCGTTGTGCCACTCGAGGACGGCGCGGCGGTGCTCCTCGACGATTTTTGTCACGGCGGCGGCCTTCGCGCTGTCAGCGAGGCCGAGCGCCTCGACGATCTTCGCGGATTTGGCGACGAACTCGCGGTCGGCCTGCGCGGCCTTCTTCTCCTCATTGCGTTTGTCGACGTATGCCTTGAAGAGGGCGCGCCAGTTGCGGCCGTTGTCGTTGAGATACTGCTCGCACTTGGTTTTGTAGATCTCGAAGACCTGCGAGATGGCCTTCATGCTCTTGCACTCGAGCGCCTCCTCGCGGGCCTGCTTGAGGTAGCCTTCGAGGGCGGCCCGCTCGGTCGCGGTGAGGTCGGGGACGATCGCTTCGTAGCCCTTCATCGTGAAGGCGACCTTGCCGACGGTGTAGCCGTCGTAGATCTGCTCGACCTGCTCGGGGGTGAGCACGCGGCCGAGCTCGCGCACGAGACGGTCATGCACGGCGGCGGGGATCGAACGGTCGGCGAGCATCTCGCGCTCGATCTTCGAGAGCTTGCGGCCCGTGCGGGCCTCCTTCTCGGGGATCATCGTGTAGGGGTGGGTGTTGTGCCAGTCGCGCACGGCGCGGCGGTGGTTGTAGACGGCCGTGACGGCGGCGTTGCGGGCCCGCGCGTCGGTCAGGCCGAGCTTCGAGACGATCTCCTGCGCCTTCTTCATCACCGACTCGTCGGCCGCGGCGGCGCGCACGCGCTCCTTGCCGAAGAAGGGGGCGAGGCCGTTGACCGAGCGGATCGCGCCGGCGGGGAGCAGCTCGCCCTGCGGGCCGAAGCTGTAGAGCGCCTCATAGGGTTCGATCGTCACGTGCGCCTCGTCGGCCTTCGAGCGGTCGAGCGCGAGGGCTGCGGCGAAGAAGTCGTAGACGGCGTTGCGCTTGTTGGGGCCGAAGTCGTGCCCCTCGTTCTGCAGATGGACGTTCGAGAGCTGCTCCGCGGCGCCGCACAGGGCGTAGACGCGCTGCAGGTAGGGATATTCGAGTGCGGGGACGCTCTTCGTCCAGTCCTTGCCGTCGGAGACGACGCAGAGGGGCTTCGGGGCGAAGATGGCGGCCATCTCGGCGTTGCAGGTGCCGCCGGCGGCGAGCGTCACGGGCATGCCGCTCTCGCAGGGGCAGCCGCCGTCGAAATGCGACGAGAGGCTCACCACGGGGCAGAGGGCCGTGTAACGGTCGTCGAGGACCGAGAGCAGCACCGACTGCGCGCCGCCGCCCGAGCCGCCGTTCACGCCGACGCGCGCCGCGTCGGCATCGGGCCGCGTCAGGAGCCAGTCGAGGATCGTGATGCCGTTCAGGGCCTGAATCTGCTGGGCGTAGGAGGTGCGGTGGGCCACGGAGGTCACCTGCAGCTCCGACTCACCCCAGCCGAAGAGGTCGTAGTCGGCGCAGACGGCCCCCATGCGGGCGAGGGTCGCCAGCCGCTGCTGCTGGTCCTTGCGGTAGCGGCCGTCGCCGAAGTGGCCGTTCGGGCAGACGATGACGGCGTGCTTCCCCTTCGCGGTCGGGGCGTAGACCGAGCCGCAGACGTAGAGGCCCGGGAGGGTCTCGATGGCGAAATTCTGCACCGTGTAGCCGTCGTAGCGGCGGATCTTCGAGAGGATCGGGGCCGTGGCGACGCGCTGTGCGAGCAGCGGATCGATTTCGAGCCGTTCGCGGACGCCGCGGCGGATCTCGGCGGCGCGGCGCTCGAAGGCCTCCCGGTCGGTGTAGAGCGCCTCGAGCGAGGCGAGCAGCTTCGCGCCGTCGTCGGCCGTGCGGCGGTTGTACTCGTAGGGTTTGATGCGGATGCGCCCGCCCTCGTTCACCCACGCGAGGTCGAAGGGGCCGAGCAGCCCCGCCAGCGTCTCGTCGAGCGAGTAGGGGCGGATGCGGAAGTCGGCGTAGGGGAGCAGGAGCCCCTCGACAGGGGCGTCGATCTTGAACGGAACGTCGAAGCGGGCCGACACCTCGGCGAGGACCTCGGCGAGCGGCCGCGTGAAGCGGTCTTCGAAACGGTTCTGTCCCCGGACGGCGAAGGCGGCGAGGAGCAGGAACGCGAGCAGCACTCTTTTCATGGAATCTCTGTCTGTTTAGGTTGGTTTCACGGTTCGGATCCGCGCAGGGCGGATTTGCGAAGGTGAAGGTACGCAAAATTTTCGGTGCGGTGAAATTCTGCGGGCGAATCGGCCAAAATGCGGGGTCAGTGCCGCTCCGCGGCGGCGGCCGTCACGGCATCGGCCACGGCCTGCGGCTCGAACCACGGCGCCAGGGCCCCCACCGTGCGGATCGCTCCTGCGGGGAGTGCGCTGCCGTCGGCCCCGAAGAGGAGCAGCTGCTCGCGCGGCTCGACCGTGCAGCGCTGCTCGTCGGCCTGCGCCGTATCGAGGCCGAAGACCTCGCCGAAGAAGGCGTAGACGGCCTGCCGCTTGTTGGGTCCGAAGTCATGCCCCTCGGCGGGGAAGTGGTAGTTGCGGACCTGCCCGGCGGCGCCGTAGAGGCCGTAGACGTGCTGCAGGTAGGGGAGCTCCTGCTCCGGCACGCAGGCCGTCCAGTCCTTGCCGTCGGAGACGACGCCCAGGGGGCGCGGCGCCAGCGTGGCGGCGAGCTCGGCGTTGCAGGTGCCGCCGCCCGCCGAGCAGATCTGGATGCCGCTCTCGCAGGTGCAGCCGCCGTCGAAGTAGGACGAGAGGCTGATGACGGGGCAGGCGGCCGTGTAGCGGTCGTCGAGCACCGAGAGCTGCATCGTCTGCGTGCCGCCGCCCGAGGCGCCGCAGATGCCGACGCGCGTCGGGTCGACGTCCTTGCGGGCGAGCATCACGTCGAGGATGCGGATGCCGTTGAGCAGCTGCAGCAGCTGGGCGATCGGGCTGTGGTGCACCGCCGCGCCGAGCTGCAGCACCGACTCGCCGTAGCCGACGAGGTCGTAGCTCACGGCGATCGCCCCCATGCGGGCCCACGCCGCGAGGCGCAGCTGCGTATCTGCGTTGTAGCGGTCCGAGTGGCCGTCGGGCGAGAGGATCACGGGGTGCTTCTCGCGCGTGTCGGGCCGATAGATCGAGCCGCAGACGTAGAGCCCCGGGAGGGTCTCGAGGCGGAAGTTCTGCACCGAGTAGCCGTCGTAGCGGCGCTCCTTGGTCAGGACGGGGTCCGCCGGCACGCAGGCCGCGGCGAGGCGGTCGAGGCGCGTGAGGGCCCGTGCGTCGCGGCGCAGCACCTCGCGGCGCTGCTCGAAGGCGGCGCGGTCGGCGGCGTGCGTGCGGATGAGCAGGTCGAGCAGCGCGGCGCCCTCTTCGGGCAGACGGCGGTGGCTCTCGTAGGGCTTGATCTTGTAGTAGTGGTCGTTCTGCTTGACGAACTTGTAGTCGAAGGGCTTGAGCACGTTGTCGAGCGTCTCCTCGAGCGAGTAGGGACGGATGCGCGACGCTCCGTAGGGGAGCGCGCGGCCCACGGTGTCGACCTCGCACTTGAGGCGCACCTCGAAGCGGGCCGAGATCTCGGTCAGCAGGTCGTGGAGCGAGCGCGTGTAGCGGTGGCTGTAGTCGTTTTGTGCGGCGGCACTCGCGGCGAGGCCGAGCAGCAGGGGAAGCAGCAGGCGTTTCATGGCGGTTAATGTGTTTGGATGAAGGTGTGGCGGCCGCTCTCGACCGGCTGCGGGGTTTCGGCGCCCGGCAGCAGGATCTCGGCGCGGCAGTTGGCGGGGAGCGTCACGTCGAGGCGGAAGCGTTCGTCGTCGTTCCACCATTCGACGGCGATCTCGCCGTAGAGCGACCGGTAGGTCGCGCGCAGGTGTTTCAGGTCGCCCGCGGGCTTCGGGGCGATCGTGCAGCGGCGGTATCCCTCGCCGTGCGGGTCGGGCCGCAGGCCGGCGAGCGAGCGGAAGAACCACTCGTCGATCTGGCCCATCATGAAGTGGTTCCACGACGAGCCCTGCCGCGGATCCCACTGCTCGGTGAGGGTCGTGGCGCCGAAGCGGAGCTGGAAGCCGTAGCCCGGGGCCTCTTCGTGGTCGTGCATGCGGTACATCAGGTCGTCGAGCCCGTTGTCGGCCAGCGTGCGGAAGAGGTAGCGGTTGCCGACGTCGCCCGTCGTGAGGCGCGTGCCGTGCGCCTCGATGTCCCGCACGAGGTTCCGCAGCACCGCTTCGCGCTGCGCCTCGGGGACGATCCCGAGGTAAAGGGGCAGCGCGAGCGAGGTCTGGCTCCCCGTGCCGTAGAGCGCCTTCGCGGGGTCGAAATACTTCGCGTTGAAGGCTTCGACCACCTCGGCGCGGAGCGCGGCATAGTGCGCGGCGTCGTAGGCGTTGCCTACCAGCCGGGCCGCTTCGGTCAAACGGTCCAGCGCGAGGATGTAGTGTGCCGAGGCGACCAGCCCCACGGGGGTGTTGCGCGAGAAGCCGGCTCGGAAGTCGCCGTAGTCGTACCAGTCGCCCAGTCCGAAGTCGATCAGACGGCCTTCGGAACGCGTTCCGAGGTAGTCGACCCAGCGGCGCATCTGCGGGTAGCAGTCGCGGATGAGGCGGTCGTCGCCGTAGGTCGCGTAGTACTGGAAGGGCGATTCGACGAGCGTCGCGCTCCACTCGGGCGAGTCGGCGAAGGCGTCCATGCCGGGCCCCTCGAAGATGACGTAGCGGGGAGCGGTGGTGGGCACCATGCCGTCGGGCTGCTGCGCGTCGCGGATGTCGCGCAGCACCTTCGGGAGGTAGGTCGCGAGGTCGTAGTTGTAGAGCAGCCCGGGACCGTTCAGATGTACCTGCTCGAGCCAGCCGAGCTTCTCGCGGTGCGGGCAGTCGGTCCAGACGGCCTGCATGTTGCTGCGCACGGCGTTGTGGATGAGGCGGTGCGCGGCGTTGAAGAGCGTGTTCGAACAGGTGAACGTGGCGATCTGCTCGGCGCTGTCGTGGACGAAGCAGGAGTTGATCCGCTCGACGACGGGGAGCTTCGACGGGTTCTTCATCCCCTTCAGCACGGCTCCCTCGAGCTGGATGTAGCGGAAGCCGTAGTAGGAGAAGCGTGGATGCCACACCTCGAGGCCGTCGCCTTTTAATATATAGGTATAGTAGTGCTGGCGTCCCGTCTGCCGCTGGTCGGCGGCGTTCGAGGCGGTCAGCGCCTCGGCCACGACGAGCGTGACGCGCTGGCCGCGCTTACCGCGCACGGCGATCTCGGGGAAGCCCGCGAGGTTCTGCCCCATGTCGAGCAGCAGCGCCGACGGGTCGACCGTGCGCTTGGTCTGCTGCGTCGCCGCCTCGACCTCCTCGGGGGTGAGCTTGTGGCGCGACTGCACCTCGTAGCGGCGCATGATCTTCACGGGCGGCGCCTGCTGCGGGGTCAGCACGCCCCCCTTGGGCGGCTCCTGCACGACGACGGGCTGCCAGCGGCTGTCGTCGAAGCCTGCGCAGTCCCAGCCGGGCTGCTCGAGGCGGGCGTCGTACTCCTCGCCGCCGTAGATCGTGTTGAAGCGGATCGGCGAACGGTCGTAGCGCCACGTACTGTCCGAGGCGACGGTCTGCTCCGTGCCGTCGGCATAGCGGATGCGGAGCTTCAGGAAGAGGGTCTCGGGGCCGAAGCCGATCTGCAGCTTGCGGTAGCGCGAGCGGTCGGCGATGTTGTAGAAGCCGTTGCCGAGCAGCACGCCGAGGGCGTTGGCTCCCGTGCGGAGGTGCTCCGTGACGTCGTAGGCGTTGTAGTAGATCGTCTTGCGGTAGTCGCTCCAGAGCGGGGCGAACTCGCTGTCGCCCGCCTTGCGGCCGTTGACCGTCAGCTCGTAGTGGCCCAGGCCGCAGACGTAGACCGTCGCTTCGGCGATCGGCCGGTCGGCTGCGAACTCCTTGCGGAGCAGGATGCTGCGCCACGCCATCGAGTCGACCGCATCCCACGCGGCGCGCACCTCGGGTTTGCGGAGCTCCGCGCCGTGGTAGTTGCGTCCCTCGGGCAGGCGGGCATCGGCCTGCGTCACGGCGCCGATCCAGGCGGCGTCGAGCCATGCGGGGGCGGGGGCGAGGCAGAATACGTCGTCGGCGCTCCAGTCGGAGCACTGCTCCGCGCGGTCCCAGACCCGCACGCGCCAGCGGTAGCGGACCATCGGCCGCAGCGGCTCGCCCGCATAGGGGACGAGCTGGCTCTGTTCCGACTCGGTGCGGCCGCTCGCCCAGACGAGACGATCCGCTTCGTCGCGCACCTCGATCGCATAGGCGCGCTGCATGGTCCCCTGCGGGCCGCGGAGTTCCCAGCCGAAGCGGGGCGCGGCGCTCTCGAGGGCGAGCGGCGCCGTCTGCATCTCGCAGGTCGTGCGGCCGATCGACAGGGGCTGTTCGGCCTGTTGCCGCGCAGCTTTGTCCGGGGTGCCGGCCGTTGCCGCCGCCGCGGGAACGGCGGCAGCCGTCAGGAGGCTCCAGCCGAGGAGCGTCGTGAGTAGGGTGCTGATCCGTTTCATCGGTTAGAGGACGTTTTCGCAGACGATGCGGCCGAGGGTCTCGCTGCGGCCGACCTCACGGCCGTCCACCAGGATGTGCAGCCCCTTGCCGCGGTGGTAGCGGTCGCCGTGGCGGTCCCAGAGGATCGTCACGGTGCGGCCGTGGTAGCGGACGTTGTCGAGACAGAACCAGTCCCAGCCGTCGGCCGGGATGAGCGGATTGACCTCGAGCGTGCGGTCGGCGCGCGGGCGCAGACCGGCGATGCCCGTGATGACGAGGTCGTTGAAGGTCGAGTGGTTGTAGTAGCGCGAGCGCTCCTGGTCGCCCTTGAGCCAGTAGCCCGTCACCTCGTCGAGGTACTCGCCGATGTAGGGGCGGCCGCGGTGGTGCTGCGACTCGACGTATAGTTTCATGTGGCGGAAGAAGCTCTCGGGACCCACGACGGGGGCTTCGGAGCGGTTGAGGTAGTTGGCGAGGCCGGTGAGGGTCTGCGACGTGGCGAAGGGCCAGATCGCGCCGTCCCACTCGCACTGGCCCACGCCGTGCGAACGGAACTCGGGATGGCGCCGCTCGGCGGTCGTCAGGCCGCAGGGGGCCGAGAAGCCCTCGGGATCCTCGATCTGGAGCCAGGCGGCGTCGTAGCGGGCGTCGGGCAGGTCGAAGAACCACGGGATGAAGCCGATCGCCTCGCGCACGGCGGCGGTCTCTTCGCCGCGCAGCGTCTCGAAGAAGCCGTGGTCGGCGTTCCAGAGCTTCGTCTCGATGAGCGTTTTCAGCTCGGCGGCCTTGCGGTCGTACATCGCCGCGTCGGCCTCGTTGCCCGCCAGACGGGCCACGGCGGCCAGCGCCCGGGCGTTGCCGTACATGTAGCTGTTGATCGACGGGCGGGCATACTGCTTCTTGCGGCCGCCGCTGATCGACTCCTCCATGGCGTCCTTCACATCCTCCTGCCAGTAGAGGCCGCTCGGCAGCCGGTGCGTCTCCTCCCAGTATTTGTACTCGGCGGCCATGTCGGCGTAGAGATCCCGGATGTAGGCCTCGTCGGCGTTCACGAGGTAGCGCTCCCAGATCTGCGAGGGCACCCACGAGCTGAATTTCGAGAACTTCTCCATCGGCTTGCCGTCGTTGCCGCGGTACCACGTGTGCAGCGCCTCGTTCAGGTAGCGGTCGTCGTGCAGCCAGCGGCTCTCGCGGACGTGGTGACCCACGCCGCTGGCGATGAGGTTGTATTTGTCGGCGTAGGAGCGCTTGACGAGGAACTCGGTCATGCCGTAGCCCACGGGGGTCTCCTTGATGTGCTTGCGCAGCGTCCACCAGCGGTAGTAGTAGATCTCCTCGAAGTCGTGGTCGGGGCACTCGAAGAGGGGGATGTTGCGCTCCATCCAGGCCGACGACGCGGCGTTGGGGATCGCCTGCACGATGTTCTCGTCCTCCATGGCGTTGAAGCGCTCGGCGTGGCGGGCGAAATCGGCGTATTTGAGCACCGCGGCCGTGCCGTCGGCGTCGAGCGAGGCGGTGCGCAGGCTGCCGATGCGGTAGACCGCCTCGGGATCGGCCTCGCTGCAGCGCGGCATGTCCTCATACTGGTCGGCCCAGGTGTCGACGGTGGGGGTGTGGCGGCGCGACCCGGTGCGGAAGACGATCCGTTCGACCGACTCGACGGGGGCGAAGAGCATGCGCGTCGCACGCTTCTCGCCGTCGACCCAGACGGTCGACTGGCGGTTTTGTACCGACACCTCGACCTTCACGCGGTAGATCTTGCCGGGCTCGTAGCTGAGGACGCGGCCGTAGCGGGCGCCTCCCTTCGAGCGCATCTCGGCCTCGTCCGTGAGGTCGATGCGGGCGCAGGCCGTGCCGTGGGCGTCGACGAACTCGATCTCGAACCGTCCGCGGTCGTTCTGCTCGGCCATGAGGTCGAACTCGGCCGTCAGGTGCTTCGTCGCGGGGATCTTGCGCTCGGCCTTGGCGTCGAAGAAGGGATCCTTGTCGGCGAGCGTCAGCCACTTGCGGCCCTCCTTCTCGGCGAGGGTCACGGGGGCCCACTCGCCCGAGTAGATGTTCCACATCGTGAGGTCGGCGAGCCGCCCGAAGCGGTCGAAATGCTCGTCGGCATGGCCCTCGGCCTCGGTGCGTACCGGAACGGGGATGCGCGTCACCCACATATCCTCCTTGCCGACGCTGAAGGTGAGCCACAGGTCGCCGTCGGGAGGCGTGCCGTTGCCCTCCTGGATGCCGCGCACGTACTGCGGGCCGAACGACTTGTACTGTCCCGCATAGCGCATCGGCGGCACCTCGCCGAAGACCAGGTTGAGGGTCGTGTACTCCAGTCCGTCCTTCGAGAGCGAGACGGCCAGCGGCCAGCGGAACTCCGAGGGGTTGTAGACCGTCGCGTAGGAGCCGTCGCTCAGGCGCTGGCCCCAGATCTTGGCGTTGCTGTTGACGAAGCCGCGGGCGCGCTCCACGGGCTCGGCCCAGCTGTTGCCACCGTCGCAGCTGATCGAGGTGAGGGCGTGCTTCCAGAGCGAGACGATGCGCCCGTCGTCGAGCGTGTAGCTGCAGAAGGCCTTGTAGGGGGTCTTCAGCGGCAGGATCGGATCCTCGCGGTCGGCCTCCTCGACCCACTGCATGCGGTAGAGCGGATTGGCGAGGATCTCCTCGCAGGCGGCGCGGAAGCCCTTGTCCTTCGAGCGGGTGTAGTAGGGGTAGGCGGTGTTCCGCTCGTTGAAGGCGTGGTTGTAGTAGATGAAGTGGATCGGGCCGAACGAGCCGTCCTCGTAGATCTCGCGCACGACGCGGCCGATGCCGTTGCCGTCGTTCGGGTCGTCCTTCGGATGGAGGGCGATGCCGTAGTTGCCGATCGCCAGCAGGCGGCCCTCCTTCGAGACGTAGAAGCCCACGCGCTGGTGCATCACGGCGTCCATCTCCTTGGCGACCGTCTCGCCGTCCTTCGTCGTGCCGTCGGGGATGCGGTAGATCGGGAAGAGTACCTCGGGGGCGCTCCACGTGTAGCCGTCGGCCGAGCGCTGGAGCATGGTCATCGAGGGGGGTACGTGCTCGTCGACGGGGTCGCAGAGGTAGTGCATGTAGAACTTGCCGCGCCAGTAGGCGAGCATCGGCTGGTGGTTGTAGGTCCAGCCGTTGCCGTTGGTGGCGTAGGGCTGCCTGCGGTTGGCGCGCATCGTCTGGATGTTGTGCACGCCGACCACGGGCGAGAGGCCGCCGTCGTGCAGGTTGGGGTTCGAGAGGGTCGTTCCCGTGTAGCGGATGCGGCCGGCCGTCGGGTCGGCTGCCGGCTGCGCCGCCGCGGGCCGTGCGAGCGTCAGCGCTCCGAGGAGCAGCAGCGCGGTTGCGGAGAGGGTATTTCCGGTCATTCGGTGTGGGTTTTGGTTGCGTGGTTCGGGCGGATCCGGCCGCTGCCGGCCGACCTGCGGCGCGGGGCGCGGCGGACGGAATGCGGCGGGGCGGAATCTCTACCATACAATATTAGCGATAAAACGAGGAAACGGCTGTAATTTATTGCCATATTTTTGTCGGTTTTTGCGTTCGCATCCGTTTTATTGGAAAATAACCTGTATATTTGTTAAGGGAACGCCGTGCGGCCTTGCGCGCGGTGCGTGCGGCGGCGCGTTCCCGCATGAACGGGCACACTAAAACCTACCGACCTATGATACGAAACATCGTACGATTCTGCGCGGCGTCGGCCGCGCTTCTCGCCGCGACGGCGCTGTCGGCGCAGGAGGCCTCGACGGCCGGCCTGACGGACATGCGCCGCAGCGCGCACGCGAAGATGGCCAACGTGCCGCTGGGCGCCGTCCGCTGGACGGGCGGCTTCTGGGGCGAGCGTTTCGCCGTCTACAGCGGCACCTCGCTGCAGAGTATGTGGAACACGTGGAACGACCCCGACGTCTCGCACGGCTTCCGCAACTTCGAGGTGGCTGCGGGCACCTGCCCGGGCGAACACTGGGGCCCGCCGTTCCACGACGGCGACATGTACAAGTGGCTCGAGGGCGTGGCGGCGGTCTATGCCGTGAACCGCGATCCCGAGCTCGACGCCCTGATGGACAAGTTTATCGAGCAGGTGGTCAAGGCGCAGCGCGAGGACGGCTACATCCACACGCCGGTGATCATCGACGAGCGCAACCGCGGCGTCGACACCCACAGCCACCGTCTTCAGACGGTCATCGGCACGCAGGTGGGCGCCGACGACGAGAAGGGCGCCTTCGCCAACCGCCTCAATTTCGAGACTTACAACCTCGGCCACCTCATGATGGCCGGCATCACGCACTACCGCGCCACGGGCAAACGGACCCTCTTCGACGCGGCGGTCAAGGCGACCGACTTCCTCTGCCACTTCTACGAGACCGCCTCGGCCGAGCTGGCGCGCAACGCCATCTGCCCGTCGCACTACATGGGCGTGGTCGAGATGTACCGCGCCACGGGCAACCCGCGCTACCTCGAGCTCTCGAAGAACCTGATCGACATCCGCGGCATGGTCGAGAACGGCACCGACGACAACCAGGACCGCATCCCCTTCCGCGACCAGTACCGCGCGATGGGACACGCCGTGCGCGCCAACTACCTCTATGCGGGTGTGGCCGACGTCTATGCCGAGACGGGCGAGGAGCAGCTGATGCGCAACCTCGAGAGCATCTGGCAGGATATCGTCACGCGCAAGATGTACGTGACGGGCGCCTGCGGAGCCCTCTACGACGGCACGTCGCCCGACGGCACCTGCTACCATCCCGACTCGATCCAGAAGGTGCACCAGAGCTACGGCCGCGCCTTCCAGCTGCCCAACTCGACGGCCCACAACGAGACCTGCGCCAACATCGGCAACATGCTCTTCAACTGGCGCATGCTCCAGACCACGGGCGACGCCCGCTACGCCGAGATCGTCGAGACGGCCCTCTACAACAGCGTCTTGAGCGGCGTGAGCCTCGACGGCAAGCGCTATTTCTACACGAACCCGCTGCGCATCAGCGACGACTTCCCCTACACGCTGCGCTGGCCCAAGGAGCGTCAGGAGTACATCAGCTGCTTCTGCTGCCCGCCCAACACGCTGCGCACGATCTGCGAGGCGCAGAACTACGCCTACACGGTGGGCGAGGATGCGTTGTGGTGCAACCTCTACGGCGAGAGCGAGCTGAAGACGACCCTCGGCGGCAAGCCCTTCGTCGTGCGCCAGCAGACCGGCTACCCCTATGACGGCAAGGTGACCCTCGAACTGGCCGAGTTGCCGAAGAAGCAGCCGCTGAAGCTCTACCTGCGCATCCCCGCCTGGTGCGACCGGGCGACGATCCGCGTGAACGGCGAGCCTTACGAGACGGCGACGGCCGCTGACACCTACGCCTGCGTCGAGCGCGCCTGGAAGCGCGGCGACCGGGTGGAGCTCGACCTCGAGATGCGCGTCAAACTGCTTGAGTCGAACCCGCTCGTCGAGGAGACCCGCAACGAGACGGTCGTCAAGCGCGGTCCGCTGGTCTACTGCCTCGAGAGCATCGACATCGAGGGGGGCCGCAAGATCGACGACGTGCTGATCCCCGCCGACATCCGGTTGACGCCGCAGGAGATCGAGATCGACGGCTCGAAGATGATCGCCCTCGAGGGCAAGGCCCGTCTGGTCGACGACCGGAGCTGGACGAACACCCTCTACCGCGAGGTAGGCCGCGCCGACGGCGAGGTGAAGATCCGGCTGATCCCCTACTTCGCATGGGGCAACCGCGGTCCGGCCGAAATGACCGTCTGGATGCCGCTGGCACGATAACCGATTAAGAATGAAAAATTAAAAATTAAAAATGGGGCGGGCCTCCGCGTGCGGAGGCTGCGGCCCGCACGGCTCGCAGAGCCGCCGCATACGGAAACGCGCGTCCGTCCCGTTTGTCTCGGGGCGGCGCCTTCCGCAAAAGAAACCCGTAACCAACCGAACCAATGAGCAACAAGCAAAGCAGTCTGAAATCGACGATCGCGGTTTCGCTGACCAACTACCTCGACGCCGGCGCCATCGTGGCGGGCGCCAGCGGCCTGACCCTCTGGAAAGAGTACCTCGGGCTGACCGAAGGCCATTTGGGCCTGCTGAACGCCATCAGCGCCAACTGTCTGGGCGCCGCCATCGGCGCCATCATGGGCGGCTTCCTGGCCGACCGCTACGGCCGCAAGGCGATCTATACCTACAACATGCTGATCTACATGGTCGGCGTGGCCCTCGTGATGATCTCGACCAACTTCCCGATGCTCCTCGCGGGCTTCCTCGTGACGGGCATCTCGGTCGGCGTGGGCGTGCCCGCGTCGTGGACCTACATCTCGGAGAACTCCGAGGTGGGCAACCGCGGCCGCAACATCGGCATCTCGCAGATGGCGTGGGGCATCGGCCCGCTCATCATCCTCATCCTCGGCACGCTGCTGGCACCCCCGACGGGCGGCGCCTCGGGCGGCCTGCTCTTCGGCTGGGTCGAGCGGCTCGGCGCCCTCTGCTCGGGCGGCACGCTCTCGGGGGCGGCGCTGAACGTCTTCAGCAGCCGCATCGTCTTCGCCTCGCTCGTCGTCGTGGCCTTCATCGCCTGGCTGCTGCAGCGCCGTCTCGACGAGTCGGCCGAGTGGAAGGCCGCACAGGCCGAGCAGGCCGCGCGGCCGCAGACCGAGGGGACCTTCGCCTCGTTCGGCCGCCTCTTCACGAACCGCGTGAACGTCCGCACGATGCTCTTCCTCGCCGGCATGTACCTGACGTGGAACCTCGTCTGCTCGGTGATGGGCTTCTTCCAGCCCCACATTTACGAGACGGCCGGCGGCCTCTCGAACGAGTACGCCAACCTGCTCGCCGCCGGGCAGTGGGTGCTCATCATCCTGACGACCTTCTGCTTCTCGATGGTGGTCGACAAGGTCAACCAGCGCTGGCTCTACGCCGCGGGCGTCAGCTTCGGCGTGCTGGCCTGGGTGCTGGTCGTCGCCTTCGGCATCGGCAGCATCGGTCTGCTCCTCCTCTTCACGCTGCTGTGGGGGCTGCAGGCGGGCATCTCCGTCCAGTCGTTCTACGCGCTGTGGGCCTCGGAGCTCTTTCCCGCCAAGTACCGTGCGGCGGCGCAGGGCATCATGTTCTTCGTCGTGCGCGGCCTCTCGGCCCTGTGGGGCATCCTGTTCGTCTACATCTACGGCGAACACGGCGAGGGCTTCCAGCTGGCGGCCGTCATCATGATGTGCTTCTTCATCTTCTCGCTGCTCATCGGTACGATCTGGACGCCGCAGACGCGCGGCAAATCGCTCGAACAAATCACCCGCGAACGCTATGGCGACGACATCTGACAAGGCGACCTGGATCTGGTATCCGGGTGACTACGAAATCTGGCTCGGCAACCGCATGAACAACCGCCGCACCGAGCGCGGCGCCTTCTTCCCGCCCTTCTGGAAGGCGGACAGCCACTACGTCACGGTCGAGTTCTCGAAGGAGCTCGACCTGGCGGCCGACGAGGAGATCCGCATCGCCGTCGAGGGGGTCTTCAACCTGAAGCTCGACGGCAAGTTGCAGTTCGGCATGCCCGACCGCTTCCGTCTCGCAGCGGGGCGTCACCAGCTCTGCATCAAGGTGTGGAACCAGGCGACGCCGCCGGCACTCTACGTTGACGGCGCGACCGTCCGCACCGACGGCTCGTGGCGCGTCACCTACGAGGACAAGGAGTGGATCGACGAGAGCGGCAAGGCCAGCGACACCTCGGCGACCCTCTACATGCAGGCCGGCTCGTGGCACTTCGACGATCCGTCGCAGCTGCCGTCGCACTACCTGCTGCCGCGCGAGCCGCTGCGCGCCGCCACGAGCCGCGAGGTCGCGGGCGGACGCCTCTACGACTTCGGCCGCGAGACCTTCGGCTATGCCGTCCTCGAGGGGCTGGCGGGCACGGGCGAGGCGGCCGTCTACTACGGCGAGAGCCCCGAGGAGGCGCTCGACACGGAGCGCTGCGAGACGCTCGACCGCATCCGCCTCGAGGCGGAGCGGGTGACCGACCTGGCCGTGGGCCGCACGGAGCCCCGCGCGGCGCGCTATGTGCTGGGCAACAGCAAGGCCTTCCGCTACATCTACGTCGCCTGCACGGGCGACGCCCGCGTGGCGGAGGTGAGCATGGAGTACGAGTACGCCCCCGAGCGCTACCGCGGCTCGTTTCGTTCGAACGACGAGGCGCTGAACCGCATCTGGGAGGTGGGCGCCTATACGATGCACCTCACCACGCGCGAGTTCTTCATCGACGGCATCAAACGCGACCGCTGGGTCTGGAGCGGCGACGCCGTGCAGAGCTATCTGATGAACTACTACCTCTTCTTCGACAGCGCGTGCGTGAAGCGGACGACGTGGCTGCTGCGCGGCAAAGACCCCGTGACGAGCCACACGAACACGATCATGGACTACACCTTCTACTGGTTCATCGGCATCTACGACTACTACATGTACACGGGCGACCGCGCCTTCGTGCGGCAGATCTACCCGCGCATGCGCTCGATGATGGACTACGTGCTGGGGCGCACGAACGCCGACGGCATGGTCGAAGGGATGGAGGGCGACTGGGTCTTCGTCGACTGGGCCGACGGCTACCTCGACAAGAAGGGTGAGCTGGCGATCGAGCAGGTGCTCTTCTGCAAGAGCCTCGAGACGATGGCCCTCTGCGCCGGGCTGGCCGATGAGGCGGCCGACCGCGCGCACTACGACAGCCTGGCCGCGGCGCTGCGCGCCAAGCTGCTGCCCGCCTTCTGGGACGAGGCGAAGCAGGCCCTCGTGCACAACCGCGTGCAGGGCGTGCGCTCGGAGAGCGTGACGCGCTACGCCAACATGTTCGCCTCGTTCTTCGGCTACCTCTCGCCCGAGCAGCAGCAGCGGATCAAGCACTCGGTGCTGCTCAACGACGCGATCCTCGGCATCACGACTCCCTACATGCGTTTCTACGAGCTCGAGGCGCTCTGCGCGCTGGGCGAGCAGGAGGCCGTGCTGCGCGAGATGAAGGCCTACTGGGGCGGCATGCTCGAGGCGGGCGCCACGACCTTCTGGGAGAAGTACAACCCGGGCGAACACGGCACGCAGCACCTGGCGATGTACGGACGCCCCTACGGCAAGAGCCTCTGCCATGCGTGGGGCGCCTCGCCGATCTACCTGCTGGGCAAGTACTACCTCGGCGTGCGGCCGACGGCGCCGGGCTACGCCGAATTCGAGGTGCGGCCCGTGCTGGGCGGCCTCGAGTGGATGGAGGGCACCGTGCCGACGCCGCACGGCGAGATCCGTCTCCGCGCGGACCGCACGCAGATCCGCGTGCAGGCCTCCGAGGGGGCCGGCTGGCTCTACCTCGACTCGGCGGTGACGCCGACCGCCTCGGCGGGCGCTGTCGAAGCGCTCGGCGGAGGCAGCTACCGCCTGCGCATCGCGGCAGGCGCCGAAACCGTAATCAACTACCGAACCCCGAACGAATAACGACATGAAACATCTGTGGACGATCCTCGCCGCGACGCTGGCGGCGCTTTGGATGACCGGCTGCGAGGGGCCGAAACCCTCTTTCGAGCTGCAACTGCCCGAGCAGCCGAACGAACGCGTGCTTTTTGCCGCCGAACAGCTCGAACGGGCGCTGACGGAGCACGGCTACACGGTCGTGGAGCAGGGCGGCGACCGGGTGGTCGCGCTGGAACTCTCCGAGGCGGAGGGGCTCCCGAAGGAGGGCTTCACGCTGACGAGCGACGAGCATCTGACGACCGTCACGGGCAACGACGCGACGGGCGTGCTCTACGGCTGCCGCGAGCTGATCGACCGCATGGAGGCGTCGGGCCGCTTCGAGGCCCCCGCGCACTTCGAGGATGCCCCCGAGATGGTGCTGCGCGGCACCTGCATCGGCGTGCAGAAACCCTACTACCTCCCCGGCCGCACGGTCTACGAGTATCCCTACACCCCCGAGGTCTTCCCCTGGTTCTATGACCGCGACCGCTGGGTGAAGTACCTCGACATGCTGGTCGAGAACCGCATGAACTCGGTCTACCTCTGGAACGGCCACCCCTTCGCGTCGCTCGTGCGGCTGGAGGACTATCCCTTCGCCGTGGAGGTCGACGACGAGACCTTCCGCCTGAACGAGGAGATGTTCTCGTTCATCACGGCCGAGGCCTCGAAGCGCGGCATCTTCGTCATTCAGATGTTCTACAACATCATCCTCTCGAAGCCCTTCGCCGAGCACTACGGCATGCGCACGCAGGACCGCAACCGCCCGATCACGCCACTCGTGAGCGACTACACGCGCAAGAGCGTCGCCGCCTTCATCGAGAAGTACCCGAACGTCGGTCTGCTGGTCTGCCTCGGCGAGGCGATGGCCACCTACGAGGATGACGTCGAGTGGTTCACGAAGGTGATCCTGCCGGGCGTCAAGGACGGTCTGGCGAAGCTGGGCCGCACGGACGAGCCGCCCGTGCTGCTGCGCGCCCACGACACGAACTGCCGCATGGTGATGGACGCCGCGCTGCCGATCTACAAGAACCTCTACACGATGCACAAGTACACGGGCGAGTCGCTGACGACCTACGAGCCGCGCGGTCCGTGGGCCGACATCCACCGCGACCTGAGCTCGCTGGGCAGCATCCACATCAGCAACGTCCACATCCTGGCCAACCTCGAGCCCTTCCGCTGGGCGTCGCCCGACTTCACGCAGAAGACCGTGCAGGCGATGCACGACGTGCACGGCGCCAACGCCCTGCACCTCTACCCGCAGGCGTCGTATTGGGACTGGCCCTACACGGCCGACAAGCTCCCCGGCGACGACCGCCTCGAGCAGCTGGACCGCGACTGGGCGTGGTACCGCGCCTGGGGCCGCTACGCATGGAACTGCCGCCGCGACCGCGAGGAGGAGAAGGCCTACTGGGACCACGCCTTCGGCTCGTTCTTCGGCATGACGGACCGTCAGGGCGCCGCCGTGCGCGAGGCCTACGAGGCGGCGGGCGAGATCGCCCCGAAGCTCCTGCGCCGCTTCGGCATCACGGAGGGCAACCGCCAGACGCTGCTGCTGGGCATGTTCATGAGCCAGCTCGTGAACCCCTACAAATACACGATCTACCCGGGCTTCTACGAGAGCTGCGGCCCCGAGGGCGAGAAGCTGATCGAGTACATCGAGAAGGAGTGGAAGGGCGAACCCCACATCGCCGGCGGCGAGATGCCGCTCACGATCGTCGAGGAGTGCATCGCCCACGGCGACCGCGCCGTTGAGGCGATCGGCCGCGCGAAGGCGAAGACGAACGCCGAAGAGTTCGCCCGCCTGGCGAACGACATGCGCTGCTACCGCGAGTTCGCCTATTTCTTCTACTGGAAGGTGAAGGCTGCCGCCGAGGTGCTCAACTACCAGTGGAGCAAGGATACGAAATACCTCGACGCGGCGGTGCCCCTGCTCGAGAAGAGCCTCGCGCACTACCGCACGCTGGTCGACCTGACGCGCGACACCTACCTCTACGCCAACAGCATGCAGACGGCGCAGCGCCGCATCCCGGTCAGCGGCGCCGGTGCCCGCAACAAGACCTGGGAGGAGCTGCTGCCGCAGTACGAGACCGAATACGAGAACCTGAAGGCCAACGTCGAACAGCTCAAGAGCAGCGGCAAGACCGCGGCGGCGGAGATCGTGACGGCGACCGACGCCGACGTCCGCCTCGCGGGCCGCTGGCAGCGGGTGAAGCTCGCCGAGGGGGCCTCGCTCTTCGGCAACCGCCCCGAGCTGACGATCGACGGGCTGGCTCCCGAGCTGGAGGGGCTGACGGGCTTCGTCTTCGACGGCGAGCGCAAGCGCAACGAGGCGACGACCTTCGAATTTACGTGCGAGCAGCCCGTGACGCTCCTCGTGGGCTACTTCAAGGGGGACAACAAGCGTTCGGCCCATGCGCCGAAGCTCGAGACCGACGCCACGGCCAACGATTACCACCAGGCCGAGCCGCTGCTGACGAACGCCGTGAGCGTGAAGGGGTGGGGGCTGGCGAACGTCCATCCCTACCGCTTCGAGGCGGGTTCGCACGCGGTGACGCTGCCGCGCGGCTACCTGCTCGTGCTGGGCTTCACCTCGACGCCGATCGAGAGCCGCAACGTCGGCCTCGCCGGGTCGGACGACAACCCCGACTGGCTCTTCTATTAGCCGGCGGCCGGTTGCGCCGACCGCACGCGACGTGCGTGCGGGCTGCCGCTGCCTTCGCGGGCGGCGGCCCGCTCCGTTTCCTCCGCGGCTGCGCGCCCCGAATGTCGCATTCGCTGCGCGGCGTCCGCACCCCGAAAGAAACCGAAAGAACCTGAAAGAGACTGAACCATGAACCGACGCATCTTCCTCCTCCTTTTCCTGGCCGCTTCGCTGTCCGGCCCCTCCGCCGCGTCTCCCGCCCGGGCGCATGCGGCCGCCGCGGCCGTCGCCGGGGCTCCGAAAGCTCCCGAAACCGCGCCTGCGGCCCCTGCCGTGCGGCATGTGTCGCAGGAGCGCATGGCGGCCGTCTACGAGGCTGCGAAGACTCCGTACAAATACGGACTGGTGATCGCCCCCGAGACGAACAAGGCCAAAATCGACTGCCCGACGGTCTTCCGCGAGAACGGCCGCTGGTACATGACCTACGTCCTCTACAACGGCAAGGGGGCGAAGGACGGCCGCGGCTACGAGACGTGGCTCGCCGAGAGCGACGACCTGCTCGAGTGGCGGACGCTGGGGCGCATCCTCCCGTACCGCGACGGCAAGTGGGACGCCAACCAGCGCGGCGGCTTCCCCGCCCTCGTCGACATGGAGTGGGGCGGCTCCTACGCCCTGCAACGCTTCAAGGGACGCCGCTGGATGACCTACATCGGCGGCGAAGGCACGGGCTACGAGGCGGTCAACGCCCCGCTGCACGTCGGGCTGGCGTGGACGAAGGGCGATCCGACCGAGGCGCACGCCTGGGAGGCGGCCGACCGTCCGATCCTCTCGGGCGAGGACGAGGCGGCGCAGTGGTGGGAGCGGCTCACCGAATACAAGAGCATGGTCTACTGGGACCGCAGCAAACGGCTCGGCGCCCCGTTCGTCCTCTACTACAATGCGGGCGGCGTCAACCCCGAGACGGGCCATAAGGGCGAACGCATCGGCATCGCCCTCTCGGACGACATGCGCCGCTGGCGCCGCTACGAGGGCAACCCCGTCTTTACGCACGAGTCGCAGGGGACGATCACGGGCGACGCCCAGATCGCCCGCATGGGCGACCTCTACGTCATGTTCTATTTCTCGGCCTTCAATCCGACGCGCCCCTACCTGGCCTACAACACCTTCGCGTGCAGCTACGATCTGGTGACGTGGGACGACTGGCAGGGCGACGACCTGATCTTCCCGACGAAACCCTACGACGAGCTCTTCGCCCACAAGAGCTTCGTCGTGCAGCACGACGGGGTGGTCTACCATTTCTATTGCGCCGTCAACAACGACGAGCAGCGCGGCATCGCCGTCGCCACGAGCCGCCCGATGGGGCGCTCGAAGGTGCATTTCCCCGCCCCCGACCGCAAGGGCCGCCGCACGGAGACCGAGCTGGCCGACGGCTGGCGCACCTGGCTCGAGGGCCGCGAGGCGGAGGCGCGGACGGTCCGCGTTCCCCACAACTGGGACGACTACTACGGCTACCGTCAGCTGCTGCACGGCAACCTGCACGGCACGGCATACTACGAAAAGCGCTTCGAGGCTTCGGTGCCCGCGGGCAAGCGCGCCTTCCTGCATTTCGAGGGGATCGGCACCTATGCGACGATCGCCCTGAACGGGGTCGACCTGGGCCGCCATCCCGTGGGCCGCACGGTGCTGACGCTCGACGTCACGCAGGCGCTGCGGCCGGGCGAGAATCTGCTGACGGTCCGCGCCGAACACCCCGAGCTGATTGCCGACATGCCGTGGGTCTGCGGCGGCTGCTCGTCGGAGGCGGGCTTCAGCGAGGGCTCGCAGCCGCTCGGCATCTTCCGCCCCGTGCGGCTCGAGGTGACGGACGAGGTGCGCGTCGAACCCTTCGGCGTCCACATCTGGAACGAGCCGGACAACCGCACGGTCCGCATCGAGACCGAACTCAAAAACTACGGCGCGACCCCCGCCGAGGTGCAGCTCGTGAACAAGTTCGCCACGCCGCTCGGCGTGCAGATCTTCCGCCTCACGGAGAGCGTGACCCTCGCCCCGGGCGAGACGAAGGTCGTCCGCCAAAGCGCCGAGGTCGACAACGCGCGCCTCTGGTCGCCCGAGGATCCCTACCTCTACAACCTCGTCACGATGATCAAGCGCGGTTCGGCCACCACGGACGAGGTGACGACCCCGTGGGGCATCCGCACCTTCTCGTGGCCCGTGACGCGCGGTGACGGCGACGGCCGCTTCTACGTGAACGGCAAGCCCTGCTTCATCAACGGCACCTGCGAGTACGAACACCAGTTCGGCGCCTCGCACGCCTTCTCGGCCGAGCAGGTCGCCTCGCGCGTGAAGCAGATCCGCAACGCGGGCTTCAACGCCTTCCGCGACGCCCACCAGCCCCACCGCCTCGACTACCAGCGGGCGTGGGACCGCTTCGGCATCCTCTTCTGGACGCAGTTCTCGGCCCACGTGTGGTACGACACGCCCGAGTTCCGCGAGAACTTCAAGACGCTGCTCCGCCGCTGGGTGAAGGAGCGCCGCAACTCCCCCTCGGTGATGCTGTGGGGGTTGCAGAACGAGAGCGTGCTGCCGCGCGATTTCGCCGAGGAGTGCACGGCGATCATCCGCGAGCTGGACCCGACGAGCGCGACGATGCGCCCCGTGACCACCTGCAACGGCGGTGTCGGCACCGACTGGAACGTCGTGCAGAACTGGAGCGGCACCTACGGCGGCGACGTGATGCGCTACGGCGAGGAGCTCGCCGGGGCGGACCAGCTGCTCAACGGCGAGTACGGCGCCTGGCGGACGACGGGCTTCCACGAGGAGCCGCAGCCGTTCGATCCCGCGGGCTCGTGGAACGAGAACCGCATGACGCAGCTCCTCGAGACGAAGGTGCGGCTGGCCGACGAGGCCCGCGACCGCGTCTGCGGCCAGTTCCAGTGGATCTTCTCGAGCCACGACAACCCGGGCCGCCGCCAGCCCGAGGAGGGCTACCGCCGCATTGACAAGGCGGGACCCTTCAACAACAAGGGCCTCGTGACCCCCTGGGAGGAGCCGAACGACGCCTACTACATGTACCGCGCGAACTTTGTCGATCCGAAGCGCGACCCGATGGTCTGCCTCGTCTCGCACACGTGGAGCGACCGTTTCGACGGACCGCGCCGCGCGACCGTCGAGGCTTACTCCAACTGCGACTCGGTGCTGCTCTACAACGACGCCGTCCCCTCGCCCGAATGTTTCCTCGGCCGCAAGCGCCGCGGCGCTTGCGGCTCGCACTTTACGTGGGAGCACCGCGACATCCGCCACAACGTGCTGCTCGCCGTGGGCTACTTCGGCGGCAAGGCGGTGGCCGAGGATCGGCTGGTGCTGGAGAACCTGCCGCAGGCCCCGCATTTCGACGCCCTCTTCGAGGGGGCCGAACCGCTCACCGAAGGGGCGGCGGGTTACCGCTACCTCTACCGCGTGAACTGCGGCGGCGACCGCTATACGGATACTTTCGGACAGGTGTGGGAGACGGACGACGTGCGCTTCTCGCACTCCTGGGCCGAGCGTTTCGAGGGGCTTTCGCCCTACCTGGCGAGCCGGCGGAACACCGCGGACCCGATCCGCGGCACGCGCGACTGGCCGCTCTTCCGCTCGTTCCGCTTCGGGCGGCATGAACTGAACTACCGCTTCGCGGTGCCCGACGGCCGCTACCGGATCGAACTCTATTTCATCGAGCCGTGGCACGGCACGGGCGGCGGTGCGGGCACCGACTGCGAGGGGCTGCGCATCTTCGACGTGGCGGTGAACGGCCGGACGGTGGCCGACGACCTCGACATCTGGGCCGAGAAGGGCCACGACGGGGCGCTGAAGCTCGTCGTCGAGGCCGAGGCGGCCGACGGCCGCGGGCTGACGGTCGACTTCCCCGAGGTGAAGGCGGGACAGGCGGTGATCTCGGCGATCGCCGTCGCCACGACCGATCCGGCGGTGACGCTTCCGGCCGCGACCCCCTCGACGTGGAGCTGGGCGGCGACCGAGCGCGACGTGCTGGCCCGGACCCCCGCCGAACTGCTGCCAGCCGAGCCCGTGACGCGCCCCGCGGTGACCTACGAGGCCGAGGAGGCGCGCACCGAGGGCCGCTGCCGCATCGGGGAGCTCCGCAAGCGTGCGGGCGTCTTCTTCGAGCAGGGTCCGGGACGCATCGAATGGACCGTACAGACGGGACTGGCGCAGGTGTGCGCCTTCCGCTTCAAATATGTGAACTTCACGGGGCATGCGGTGCCGCTGCGGCTGCAGCTGATCGACCCCGCGGGGATCGTCCTGCGCGACACGGAGCTGCTGCTGCCCGACCTGGGAGAGAAGTGGCGCGTGCTGAGCACCACGTCGGGCAGCTACATCAACGCGGGCACCTACCGCGTCGTCCTCTCGGGCGACGACCTGACGGGGGTGGCCTTCGAGGCGCTCGACGTGCAGTAGGGCAGCCGACGACCCGACGGGCTGTCCGCGCTACCGCGTGACGAACCGACGAAAGAACCGAAAAAAACCGAGATAGTTATCCGATCATGAAACGACTGCTCCTGCTGGCGGCGCTGACCGCCGCCGGCCTGCATGCTCCCGTGTCGGCCGATGTGCCCGACTGGGAGAACCACCACGTCCTGCAGATCAACCGCGAACCGGCGCGCGCCGCCTTCCTGCCCTACGGCGAACGGGCGGGCGACCGCACGCTGTCGCTCGACGGCCTGTGGCGCTTCCGCTGGACCAAAACCCCCGCGGAGCGCATCCCCGACTTCTACCGCACCGATTTCGACGACAGCGCCTGGGGCGATTTCCCCGTGCCGGCCAACTGGGAGGTGAACGGCTTCGGCACGCCGATCTACGCTTCGGCGGGCTACGTCTTCCGCATCGACCCGCCGCGCGTCACGGGCGAGCCGAAGCAGGGCTACACGACCTTCGACGAGCGCAACCCCGTGGGCCAGTACCGCCGCACCTTCGTGCTGCCCGACGACTGGGCCGCCGCGGGGCGGACCTTCGTGCGCTTCGAAGGGGTGATGAGCGCCTTCTACGTCTGGGTGAACGGCGTGCGCGTCGGCTACTCGCAGGGGAGCATGGAGGCTTCGGAGTTCGACGTGACCCCGTACGTGCGGGCGGGCGAGAACCGCATCGCCGTCGAGGTCTACCGCTATTCGGACGGCTCCTACCTCGAGGACCAGGACTTCTGGCGCTTCGGCGGCATCCACCGCGACGTGCTGCTCTACCACACGCCCGACGTGCGGATCGCCGACTTTACGGTGCGCACGCTGCCCGACGCCGACTACCGCGACTTTACGCTGCAGATCGACCCCGAATTCGCCGTCGCGCCGGGTGAGCGCGGCGAGGGCTACCGCTTCGAGGCGACCGTCGAGGATGCCGGCGGCGCGGAGGTGGCGCGCCTCGAGATTCCGATCGAGGCGGTGCTGGACCTCGACCACAAGGCGGCCGTCATGAACGAGTGGTTCCCGCAGCGCGGTCCCCGCAAGCTGGGCCGCATGACCGCCCGGATCGCCGCGCCACACCGCTGGACGGCCGAAACCCCTTACCTCTATACGCTGCGGCTGGCGCTCCGCGATGCCGCAGGCCGCACGGTCGAGCGGGTCGACCACCGCTTCGGCTTCCGCTCGGTGGAGGTGCGCGGCGGGCAGGTGCTCGTCAACGGCGCCCCGATCCGCTTCCGCGGCGTGAACCGCCACGAGCACGATCTGCGCACGGCCCGCGTCATGAGCGAGGAGCGGATGCTCGAGGATATCCTGCTCATGAAGCGCGCCAACATCAACGCCGTGCGCACGAGCCACTACCCGAACCACCCGCGCTGGTATGCCCTCTGCGATTCGCTGGGGCTCTACGTGATGGACGAGGCCGACATCGAGGAGCACGGTCTGCGCGGTACGCTGGCCTCGACCCCCGACTGGCACGCCGCCTTCCTCGACCGCGCCGTGCGCATGGCCGAGCGCGACAAGAACTTTACGTCGGTCGTCTTCTGGAGCATGGGCAACGAGAGCGGCTACGGCCCCAACTTCGCCGCCGTCTCGGCGTGGCTGCACGATTTCGACCCGACGCGCCCCGTCCACTACGAGGGTGCGCAGGGGGTCGACGGCGCCCCCGACCCCGCGACGGTCGACGTCATCAGCCGCTTCTATCCGCGCGTGCAGGACGAATACCTCAATCCGGGCATTCCCGAAGGGACCGATGCCGAGCGTGCCGAGAACGCCCGCTGGGAGCGCCTCCTCTCGATCGCCCGCCGCACGAACGACGACCGTCCCGTGCTGACGAGCGAGTACGCCCACGCGATGGGCAATGCGATGGGCAACTTCCAGACCTACTGGGACGAGATCTACAGCCACCCGCGCATGCTGGGCGGCTTCATCTGGGACTGGTGCGACCAGGGCATCGAACAGCGGCTGCCCGACGGCCGCCTCCGGATCGCCTACGGAGGCGACTTCGGCGACAAGCCCAACCTGAAGGCCTTCTGCATGAACGGCGTCATCTTCGCCGACCGCACCTACGGCCCGAAATACGACGAGGTGAAGCGGGTCTACCAGCCGGTCTACCTGCGTCTCGGCGCCTTCGACGGCACCCGCTGCGAGGTGCTCCTGACGAACCACCACCACCACATCGGCCTCGATGGCTATGCGGGGCACTGGGAGCTGGTGCGTGACGGCCGTGTCGCGGCCGCCGGCACCTTCCTTTTGCCCGACGTCGCTCCGGGAGCCGAGGGGAGCGCTTCGATCGACCTCGGCAAGGCCCTCGCCCGCACGTCGGCCGACGACGACCTGCGGCTGAACCTCTCGCTGCGGTTGCGGAGTGCGACGCCGTGGGCCGAGGCGGGCTACGAAACGGCGCACGCACAGCTGACGCTGCGCGACCGCCGCACGGCCGCCGCGCCGGCGCCCGTGAAACGGGGCGGCACGATCCGCACGACTGCGGCGGAGGGGCTGCTGACGGCCCGCGCCGCCGGCACCGCCGTGAGCTGGAACGCCGCGACGGGCGCCCTCGAGCGGCTGCAGTACGGCGTGCAGCCGATCTTCGTGCGGCGCGACACGCTTCCCGCCGCCGCGTTCAGCGCCTTCCGCGCCCCGACGGACAACGACCGCAGCTTCGGCAACTGGCTCGCCAAAGACTGGACGCGCCATGGCCTGGCAACGCCCGCCGTCGAGCCGCTGGGGCTGACGCACGACGCCGCGGCGCCCGACCGCCTCGAGGTGGTCGCCGCCGTGCGTTACCGTTACGCCGAGGGGGCGATCCGCGTCGAGAGCCGCTGGACGCTCCACGGCGACGGCACGCTCGACCTCGAGGAGCACTACACCCCCGAGGGCGTGCTGCCCGAACTGCCCTGCCTCGGCAGCGTCTGGACCGCCGACACGGCGCTGCAGCGCGTCGGCTGGTACGGCTTCGGCCCGGCGGAGAGCTATCCCGATCGCTCGGAGGCGGCGCGCATCGGCCGCTGGGAGTCGACCGTCGCCGCACAATATACGCACTATCCCCGCCCGCAGGATTGCGGCAACAAGGAGCAGGTGACCGAGCTGACGCTGACCGACGCCCGCGGCCGCGGCGTGCGCGTCGCGACCCTCGCGGCCCCCTTCTCGGCCAAGGTGCTCCCCTGGACGGCGCAGCAGCTCGCCGCCGCGACCCACGACTGCGATTTGCCCGCGTCGGATGCGGTCTTCCTGACGCTCGACGCCGCCGTGCTCGGACTGGGCAACAGCAGCTGCGGCCCGGGCGTGCTGAAAAAGTATGCGGTCGAACCGCGCGAACACGTGCTGCGCGTGCGCTTCACGCCGGCGCGCTGATCCGGTCCGCCGCCGTGTACATGCGTCAGGGGCTCTCCTCCGTGCGGAGGAGAGCCCCTGGTTCGTTTCGGCAGCCTTATGCGGTGCGCCTATCGTCCGATCGTCACCGAGATGCCCGCCGTGAAGCTGCGCCCCGCGAGCGGGATGCCGCCCATGTCGCAGTAGCGGGTGTCGGTGAGGTTCGTGCCGTCGAGCGAGAGGCGCACGATCCCCTTCTCCCACGCCAGCCGGGCGTCGACGAGCGCATAGGGGTCGAACGGCCGGATCTCGCTCACCGACGAGTCGCCTGCGACGGGGTAGTGGGTGTAGCGGCCGTTGCGGTCGCACACCGAGCCCGTGAGGGTCAGCGAGAGGCGGCGCGCCGGCTGCAGCCCGGCCGTCAGCACCGCCTTGTGGCGCAGGAAGTCGAGCGAGCTGCGGGCGATGACGCGACTGCTGCGGTCGGTCGTGATGCAGGCGTAGGCGAAGGTGAGGCTGCGCAGCACCCCTTCGGGGGCTGTGTAGCCGCCCGCGAGTTCGATGCCGTAGGTGTCCAGTTTGCTCGTCTGCTCGGCGTGCCAGCGGTTCTCCATATCCTCGCGCAGCACCCAGTCGATGATGTCGCGCCCGGCGCGGTAGTAGGTGACCGCCG
>CAZVGH010000003.1:0-38211 GCA_964626515.1 uncultured Alistipes sp. | reverse complement strand
GGTCACAAGCTCTACGGCCCGACGGGCATCGGTGTCCTCTACGGCAAGCGGGCCCTGCTCGGGGCGATGCCGCCCTTCTTCGGTGGCGGCGAGATGGTCGACCGCGTCTCGTTCGAGCGGACGACCTACGCCGCGGTGCCGTTCCGCTTCGAGGCGGGAACGGCCAACTTCATCGGCGCCGTCGGCCTGGGCGAGGCGGTGCGCTTCGTCGGCCGCTTCGATGCCGATGCGGTCGAGCGCCACGAACAGGAGCTGCTGCGCTACGCCACGGCCGAACTGGAGCGGATCGACGGCCTGCGCATCTACGGCCGCACGGCCGACAAGTGCGCGATCCTCTCGTTCAACATCGAGGGGGTCCACGGCTACGATATGGGCATGATCCTCGACAAACTGGGGATCGCCGTCCGCACGGGACAGCACTGCGCCGAGCCGGTCATGACCCACTACGGCGTGACGGGCATGTGCCGCGCCTCGCTGGCGATGTACAGCACCGCCGCCGAGATCGACGCCCTGACGGCGGGGGTCCGCCGCGCCGTCCGCATGCTGCGCGGATAGGCGGCGGGAGGTATCCCGATGACGGGTGTCGCTGCAACCAACAGAAACGAAGAACCGAAACACACGCTATGTTTATCGTATTGGAAGGGCTCGACGGAGCCGGCAAGTCGACGCAGATCAAGCTCTTGCAACAGTTGTTCGCCGAGCGGGGCCTGTCGTGCGCCTACCTGCACTTTCCCCGCTTCGACGCCCCCGTCTACGGCGGGCTGATCGCCCGCTTCCTGCGCGGCGAATTCGGCTCGGCCGCCGAGGTCGATCCCTACCTCGTCGCCCTGCTCTATGCGGGTGACCGGGCCGATGCGGCGCAGCAGCTGCGCGCGTGGCTCGACGAGGGGCGCGTGGTGATCCTCGACCGCTACCTCTATTCGAACATCGCCTACCAGTGCGCCAAACTCCCTGCGGGCGAAGCGCGCGAGCGGCTGCTGCAGTGGATCCTCGATCTCGAATACGGCTACCACCGCATCCCCGAGCCCGATCTCTCGCTCTTTCTCGACGTCCCGTTCGCCTTCACCGAGCGCAAGCTCACCACGCGGCGCGAGGGGGAGGACCGCAACTACCTGCAGGGTGCCGCCGACGTCCACGAATCGTCGCTGGCGCTGCAGCAGCGCGTCCGCGAAGTCTATCTCGAGGTCGCCCGCCGCGACGAGCGCCTGCGCATCGTCGACTGCGGCGACGCCGAAGGGGCGATGCGCTCGCCCGAGGAGATCTTCGCCTCGATCCGCACCCGGCTGAATCCTTTGCTCGATACCGACCATGCGCACGAAACTCTTTAAGCTGCTGGCGCACCTCTGCCGGGTGCTGCTCGCCGTCACGTTCATCCTCTCGGGATTCACGAAGACGGTCGATCCGTGGGGCACGGCGCTCAAGGTGAGCGAATACCTCACGATCTACGGCTGGGATGTGCTGCAGCCCGCCGCGATGGCCTTCTCGATCTGGCTGTGCGGCGCCGAGCTCATGATGGGCTGCATGCTCCTCTGCAAGGTGCGCATCCGCATGGTCTCGATCTTCGCCCTCGGTTCGATGATCCTCTTCACGGGCATCACCCTGTTGAGTGCCACGGTGCTCCCCGTCGAGGACTGCGGCTGCTTCGGCGAGGCGCTCAAGCTCACCCCGTGGCAGACCTTCTTCAAGAACCTCGTGCTGCTGCCGATGGCCTTCGTCGTCTGGCTGCGCTACCGCCCCGACCGCATCTTCTGCTTCAGCCGTTTGGAGCTGCTGCTGACCGTACTCTTTTTCGCGGGATCGATGTCGCTCGGCTACTACTGCTACCGCCACCTGCCGCTGGTGGATTTCCTGCCCTACAAGGTGGGCGTGCACATCCGCGAAGAGATGCAGCGCCAGGCCGACCGCCCCGCCGACGAGGAGTGTGAGACGATCCTCGTCTACCGCGACCGCACGACGGGCCGCCTGCACGAATTTACGCTCGAAGACACCGCCTGGCAGGACGACGATCGCTGGGAGTGGGTCGATACGCGGAGCACGGGCGGCGCTTCGGTCGTCCGTCCGCTCATCGGCGAGTTCGCCGCGGCCAATGCCGCCGGCGACGCCACGGAGCGGCTGCTGACTGCGCCGGGACGCCTCTATATGCTGTGCGTCACGTCGTTCGACCGCCTGCGGGGCCGCTGCCTGCAGCGCATGACGGCGCTCGTCGCCGCGGCCCGTGCCGAAGGGGCCGAGGTGGTCTGCCTGACCCCCGATCCGCTCTACGGCGCCACCGAACGCCTGTTCGGCGACGAGCCGGTCACCTGCTACAACATCGACGCCTCGACCATGAAGACGATGCTCCGGGCCCGCAACGGGCTGGTCGTTCTCGAAGACGGGGTGATCGCCGACAAACGCAACTGCCGGGATATTCATCCCGCCAACCGATAAATACCAAGTACCGCCTATGATGCGAAAGATCGTTTTATGCAGCCTTCTGTCGCTCGCCGCGCTGGCCTCGGCCGCGGCGGCGCAGCCCGACGGAGAGACCCTTCGCCGCCGCGGCCGCGAGCTCTTCGAGTTCGGCCGCTGGAGCGATGCCCGCCACGCCTTCAACGAAGCGCGGGAGCACCTCGGCGCCGCCGATGCCGCGGCCCGCGAGGAGATCGACTATTACCTGGCGGCCTGCGCCGTCGAGCTGGGCAGTGCCGATGCCGAGGAGGCGCTGCTCGATTTCCGGCGCAGCTACCCGGCCTCGGTCCGCACGGCCGACGTCGACTTTGCCCTCGGTTCGTACTACTGTGCCCGCGGCGAGTTGTCGAAGGCGCGCGAGTATTTCGAGAAGTGCTCCTACAAGCACATGACGCCTGCGCAGCGCGAGCGCTACGACCTCCGCATGGGCTACGTCGCTTTCAACGAACACGACTACGAACAGGCCTACGGCTATTTCAATCGCATCGCTTCCGACAGCGAATACGCCGACCATGCCCTCTACTACAAGTCCTACATGGATTACGAGGCGGGGCGGGACGCCGTCGCCAAGGAGGGTTTCGGCCGCCTGCTGCACAGCAATGCCTACCGTGAGCTGGCGCCCTACTACCTGTTGCAGCTCGAATTCCGCGAAGGCAACTACCGCTACGTCGTCGACCACGGCGAGGAGCTGGCGGCACAGGCCGTGCCCGAGCGCCGCGCCGAACTGGAGCGCCTCATGGCCGAGTCGTGGTTCCGCCTCGAGGACTACGGACGGACGGGACACCACCTCGACGCCTTCGTCGCCGCGGGCGGCGAGCTCGACCGCGAGGGAAGCTATCTGCGTGGTTTCTCGCTCTACCGCACGGCGCGCTACGACGAGGCCGTCGCATGGTTGCGCCGCGCCTGCGGCCCCGAAGATGCGCTGACGCAGAATGCCTCCTACCACCTCGCAGACTGCTACCTGCGTCAGGGCAAGAAGGAGGAGGCGATGCAGGCCTTCGCCATGGCCACCGACGAGCGGCTGAATGCCGAGATCGCCGAAGACGCCCTTTTCAACTACGCCAAGCTGCAGTACGAGCTGGGCGGCGGCCGCTTCAACGGGGCGATCCACCTCCTGAGCCGCTACGTGGAGCGTTATCCCGCCTCGCAGCGCACGGCCGAGGCGCGTGCGTTGCTCGTGGCCGCCTACTACAACTCGCGCGACTACGATGCCGCCTACCGGGCGATCAAGGCGATGCCGTCGACCGACGGCGAGCTGCGTGCCGCCCTGCAGAAGATCGCCTATTTCCGTGGTCTCGAGGCCTTCAAAGCGGGCGACGCGACGGCCGCGAAGAAGAGCCTCGACGAGGCTGCGCGGCTGAACGTCAGCCCGCAGTACACCGCCCTGAGCCGCTACTGGCTGGGTGAGACGGCCTATGCCGGCGGCGATTACAAACGTGCGGCCGAGCAGTTCGACGCCTACCTGCGTCGGGCTCCCCGCACCGAGCGCGAATATGCGCTGGCGTGGTACGGCCTGGGCTACTGCCGCTTCGCCGAGAACGATCTGAAAGGGGCGGGGGAGGCCTTCGAACACTTCCTGACCGCCTGGAAACCTGCCGACGACTACCGCGGCGATGCCGTCAACCGACTGGGCGACATCGCCTATGCCGACCGCCGCTACGACGAGGCCGTGCAGCGTTACGACCGCTCGATCGCGCAGGGCGGTGCGGGCCGCGACTATGCCGCCTACCGCCGCGCCGTGACCTTCGGCGTGCAGGGACGCCGCTCCGATCAGCAGCAGGCGCTGCAGCAGATCCTGCAGCGCGGCGAGGGCGACTATCTCGAGGCGGCCTCCTACGATCTGGGCCGCAGCTACCTCCTCGCCGAGCGCTATGCCGAGAGCGCCGCGCAGCTCGAGCGCTTCGTGGCGCAGTATCCCGCCTCGACGCGGGCGGCGCAGGCCTACGGCGACCTCGGTCTGGCCTACCTCAACATGGGCGACCGGCAGCGCTCGATGGCGGCCTACGACCGCGTCGTGCAGACGGCCCCGCAATCCTCCGAGGCACGCGCCGCGCTGCAGGGCATCCGCGACATCTACGTCTCGGACGGCGATGTGGACGGCTACTTCGCCTATGCCGCCAAGGCGGGCGTCGAGAGCGACCTGGGTACGCTGTCGCGCGACTCGCTGTCGTTCGCTGCGGCGCAGAAGCTCTACCTGGCCGATCGCCGCAGCGATGCCGAACGCTCGCTGCGCAGCTACCTG
Organism: uncultured Alistipes sp.; assembly: GCA_964626515.1. Lineage (GTDB taxonomy): Bacteria > Bacteroidota > Bacteroidia > Bacteroidales > Rikenellaceae > Alistipes. The sequence continues at coordinate 33,521 of CAZVGH010000003.1, read as the reverse complement.
AAGAGCTATCCGAAGGGTGCCTACCGGGCGGATGCGCTTCACTACCTGGCCGACTGCTACCTGCAGGACGGCGCGCGCGAGGCGGCGATCGAGCCGCTGATGGAGCTGGTCGAGCAGGGCGCCACCCAATATACGCTGCCGACGCTGCGCACGCTCGCCCGCCTGACGCAGGAGACGAACCGCTGCGCCGAGGCGGCCTCCGCCTATCGGCGCCTCTACGAAGCGGAGAGTGCGGCGGCCGACCGTGAGGCGGCCATGACGGGTTACGTTCGCATGACGGTCGCCGCAGGCGACGAGACGAAGATCGCCGACATGGCGGCCGACGTCATGGCGCACGCCGATGCAGGCGCCACGGCACAGCGCGAGGCCCGCTTCGTCTGGGCCGAGCAGCTGCGCGCGGCGGGCCGCACGGCGCAGGCGAAACCGCTCTATGCCGATTTGGCGAAGGAGGTGCGCACGAACGAGGGTTCGGCGGCCGCCTACTACGTGATCGCCTTCGATTACGACGACGGCCGCGGCGACTCGCAGGCGGCCGAGCAGGCGATCTTCGCCTATTCGGAGCGGCAGCCGAAATCCTACTGGCTGGCCAAGGCCTACCTGCTGCTGGGCGATCTCTACGTCCGCCGTGGCGACGCCTTCCAGGCCCGGGCCACCTACCAGAGTATCGCAGACGGCTATTCGCCTGCCGACGACGGCATCGTCGCCGAGGCGAAGGCGCGCATCCAAAAACTGAACGTACAATGAGAAAGCTGTGGATCATCGGGATATGGGCGGCATTGCTGCCGTGGGGTGCCCGAGCCCAGGTGGAGAAACAGGTCGAGGTGACCAAGACTTACGTGCCGCGCATCGAGCAGGCCGCGAAACTGCCTGTCGAGCCGCGCATGGACGACACGGTGCGCATGGAGCCAGAAATCGACTATACGGTGACGCCGCTCTCGCTGCAGACGTCGCTCGAGACGCGTCCGATCCGCCCCGCGCAGATCAGCTACTGGGAATTCAACACCCCGTCGCGCTACTACCTCAAGGCGGGTGCGGGGGCTCCGCTGCAGTCGGTGGTCGATTTCTACGCCTCTATGAATCGCACGGGCAGCGGTTACGCGCTGGGATACCTCAATCATGAAGGACGCTACGGCAAACTGCGCAACGACTTCGGCGAGAAGCGCAGCGCGATGCGGATGATGAACCGCATCGGCGCGGCGGCAGGCCACCTCTTCGGCCGCCGCCTGCTGGAGGGCGACGTGCACTACCGCCATCGGCTCGACCGCCGTTACGGCGCCTACGTGCCGTTCGAGCTGGCCGGGATGCCGGGCTCGAAGATCGGCTATTCGGATGCCGATCTGTCGGTACGCTTCGGCGACGACTTTCAGAACCTGACGCGCACCAACTTCGAATTGGCGCTCGACGGTTCGCTCTTCTTCGACCATGCGGATTTGCTTCCCGGCCGTCAGACGGATCTCGGCCTGCGCGGCCGCATCGGCCGCTCCTTCTCGGGACACCGCATAACGCTCGGCCTCGGTTATGCGATGAAGCAGGGGGCCAAATCGCTCGCCGCGGGCAGCCGTCGGCAGCTGCATGTCGAGGCGCGCTATGCGAAGGAGCTGCGCATGCTGCGGCTGGAGGCGGGTGCCGACTACTGGTACGACCGCGGCGAGGGCGAGACCTTCGGCGGCCGCTCGGCCGTCTCGAACTGCATCTTCCCCTATGCGCGGCTGGAGTTCGAACTGGGATCGAAGGCCTTCAAACTCTTTGTCGAGATCGACGGTTCGCTCGAAAGCAACGATTTCCGTTCGCTCTCCGAACGGAATCCCTACGTCGGCAGCGGCACGTGGCTCGGCAAGAGCACGGCGAACTATCACCTGCGCGGCGGTCTGGCGGGTCACACGGCGAACCGTCGCTTCAACTACCGCGGCTATGTCGAGTTTACGGTGAGTGACGACCATGTTTACTGGACGCTGCCGGCCGTCGATTTCGAGGCGCCGAATGCGTATGCCGCAGGGTGGTTCCGTCCGATGCAGGGACGGCAGACCGCCTTCACGATCGCCGGTGAGGCGACGTGGCGCCCCGTGACGGCGTTTGCTGTCGAGATGGCTGCCGCGCTGCATTTCTACGACGACGAGATCGCCCTCGCCCCGGGTGCTTCGAAGGGCGAGGCCCGCGTCGGCCTGCGCTATGAGGGTCGCCGCTTCCGCATCGGTCTTGCCGCGGAGGCGCAGAGCGGCCGCGCATGGTCGATCCATTCGTCCGATCCGACGCAGACGCGGGTGCTCCCCGTGGGGGTCGTTCGGGTGCCGTTCGAGGTCGATCTGCGAGCCGATGCCGAGTGGATGGTCTCGAGCTCGCTGGCCCTCTTCGTCGAGGGGCGCAACCTGCTCTGTCGCGATCTCTATACGTGGCCGCTCTTCCCCGAGTACGGTATCAATGCGATGCTCGGCGTGCGGTGGAATTTCTGACGATGCGGATGCACCGATAACGAGCGGCCGGCCTCTTTTTCAGAGGGCCGGCCGCTCGTTTGGCATCGGGTGCCGTCAGCGCGGCTCCGTTCGCTATTCGTGCGTCGCCTGCCACCAGGCGGTATGCACCTTGGCGGCTGCGAGCGGGTTCTGGCTCGGATCGGAGCAGGTGATGCCCGAGTAGGTGCGGATGTTGTAGAGCCGGTTCGTTATGGCCGAAAAATAGAGCGGCGTGTGGCGGCGCCGTGCCGCCGGTACGGCCTCCTCGAGCCGTCGGCAGAACTCCTCGCGCAGCTCCGCATCGCCGCACAGCTGCTCCGCGTAGTCGCCCAGATCGAAAAAGTACCTCGGCGTATAGCCGTCGAAGCTCTGCACCTGCGCGAGGTCGACCGTGCGGTTGTCCGTGCGGGCGTTGATCCGCCGCATCGTCTCGGCCAGTGCGTCGAGACGGCTGCAGTCGGTGACGCTGATCGTTCCGTAGGGGGCGACGTAATCGGTGTAGAATTCGTGGAATGCGTCGCAGATCCCCTCGTAGTCGACCGTGCCGAGCAGGTGGCGGCCGATGCGGTCGTAGGGGAATCCGTAGCTCATGACCTCGCAGGTCGAGGCGATGAGATGGTCGGCGACGTGGCGCAGCTCGTAGGCCACCTCGACCGAGGCCATGTAACAGTCGTCGAAGAGAATGTACTCCATGTGCAGCCCTGCGGCACCGATCGCCTCGCCCAGTGTGGCGATCTCGGTCTGGTAGTCGGCCGTCGTGCCGCCGAACCAGCGCGTGAGCGGCAGCCCGTCGGCATCGGTCTGCTCCCAGTGGCCCGGTTGGGCATGGCGGGGCGTCGCACCGCGGGCTTTTGCCGTGACGGGCAGCCAGGCCATGCCGTGGCTGCCGATCGTGAGGGCGTAGCGGCGCGCCGGAGCCTGCCGGACGACCTCCTTGAGGATCGCGGCGATCCCCTCCGCCGTGGTGAACTGCGGATCGGCGTACTCGGCGAGCAGCTTTTCCTGCACGTAGCCGCGTGCGGCGACCAGCTCGAACAGCCGTCCCGACGTCGGCTCCTCCATGAAGAAGACCAGCACGCGGCACCCCTGCGGCAACCCCGCGAGGACGGTCTGTTTCATGTCCTCGATGTTCGTTTGGAAGAACGACGTCAGATTGCCCGACCACGGCAGATACATCAGCAGGGTCTGCTCGCCCTGCCGCCGAGCCGGGTCGTCGTCGTGGTGCTTGTGACAGCCCGCTGTCAGCAGCGTCAGCAGCAGGGTGCAATATACGACCGAACGTTTCATTATTTATAGGTGCGGGGTTTGAGGTTGTTGAACTGCCACGTGCGGTCCCGCCGGTAGGTGTACCCCTCGGGCTTGTTGCGGTAGATGCGGCTGAAATCGAAATAGATGCCCTTGCGCTTGCGTCCCTCGACGCGGAGCGGCGTGAGGAGCGGCATCACCTCCACGGTGCGGCTGACGACGCGCGCCTTGCCGCAGACGTAGCCTTCGGCCGCGAGGATGTCGTTCGCATGGTCGAACATGAGGATGTGACGCGGCGTCTGCTGCGTGAATCCGTCGCCCGAGCCGACGATCGTGCGGACGACGCCGTTCATGCGGGCCGCCCACTGTTCGGCCTGCTCCTTGTCGCCCAGCGCCTCGTTGACGAAGGTCAGCACGTTGAGAATCTTCGGGCTGAACGGGTCGCGCGCCCAGGCGGCGCGCGCCGTGCGCAGCAGCTCCTCGAGCGTCTCGCGGTCCGCCTTGTCGGGATCGAGACCCGACATGAGGATCAGCATCTGCTCCAGATCGGGGTTCGGGGCGAAGGGTTTGTAGGCATCCTGGTAGGCGTAGCCGTAGTAGAGGTAGTGGTAATCCTCGTCGGTCAGCTTGCGGTCGCCGTTCGTGTACCGCATCCAGAGCCCCGTGTAGTAGTAGGGGGAGTGCGCGTCGGTGATCCGATCCAGAATATCCGTCTCGACGGGCGTTTTGGCCGCCGTCAGCAGCGGCCACAGCAACAGCAGTAGGAGCAGTCGTTTCATGGTGCGTGTAAGGTCTGTTAAGGGAAGGGCCGCAGCCTGCGGGCATGCCGGCAGCCTCCGCGGGGGAGGGCTGCGGCCCGCACGGCTCTTCGCTGTGAGCCGCTTCCGTTCGGACTAACGTCCGAATCAGTGCAAATCGTATCGCTCGATGAGCATTTTGAAGCGTTCGCGCAGTTTTTCCGATCCGGGAACGAGCGGCAGGCGCATCGTCGGGCCGATTTTTCCCATCACCGCGAGGGCGCACTTCGCTCCCACGGGGTTGCCTTCGGCGAAGAGCGCCGCGACGGCGTCATCCATGTCGGCCTGTTGCCAGGCGGCGCGTGCCGCGTCGAAATCGCCCTGCTTGGCGCGTTCGATGCACTCCATGAAGAGCTTCGGGAAGACGTTGGCCGCCACCGAGATCACGCCGTCGCCGCCGCGCTCCATGAGTTCGATGGCGATGCCGTCGTCACCGGCGAGGACCAAAAAGTCGTCGGGGCGGTTGTCGATGATGCGCTGCATCTGCTCGAGGTCGCCCGACGCCTCCTTGATGCCGATGATGTTCGGAATTTCGCGCGCCAGCCGCAGCGTCGTCTCGGCCGTCATGTTGACCCCCGTGCGTCCCGGAATGTTGTAAAGGATGACCGGCAGCGGCGAATGTTCGGCCACGGTCTTGAAGTGCTGGTAGAGCCCCTCCTGCGAGGGCTTGTTGTAGTAGGGCGTGACGGAGAGGATGGCGTCGGCGCCGCGGAGGTCGAACTCGCGCAGCTGGTCGAGCACCTCGGAGGTCGAGTTGCCGCCGCAGCCCATGACCAGCGGCACGCGGCCGTCGATCTTCTGGGCCGTATACATGGCGATCACGGCGCGCTCCGAGTTGTAGAGCGTCGGCGTCTCGGCCGTCGTGCCGAGCGCGACGATGTAGTCCACGCCGCCCGCGATCACATAGTCGATCAGGTCGCCCAGCGCCCGATAATCCACCTGTCCTTTTTCGGTGAAGGGGGTTACGAGCGCGACGCCCGCCCCGGAGAGTTTGTGTCGTAGCATAAGTCTTGGATAATGATAGATCGTTTTTTATTTCAAGCGTGTTGTCGCGGTTTTCGCGGAGCCGCACGGGCTGCCGCCTTTTCCGGCGGAGGTCCGCTCCCGTCGCCCGCCGAAGCCTGCAGCCTGCTGCGGCGAAACCGACGGTCGGGGAAAAGCGCCCTCCCGTGTCTTAAAACAGGGTGCCCTGCGCGGGCTGCGCCTCTTTCGGCGCGGGTGCCGTTTCGGGCTTCGGCCGGATTTCGGTGCGGGGCTCTCCAGTGGCGGGTGCTGCCGGAGCCTCGTCGGCCAGCAGCTGCCGGAACTCCTCCTCCGAGAGGATCCGAACTCCCAGTTTCTCGGCCTTCTTGCGCTTCTCGGGTCCCATCTTCTCGCCGGCGACGAGGTAGTCGACGCTGCCCGAAACGGCGCTCACGTTGCGGCCTCCGTGGGCCTCGATCAGGTGCTTCAGCTCGTCGCGGCTGATCGAGAATCGTCCCGAAACGACGAAACTCTTGCCGTCGAGCGCCGAGCCGAGCCGCTCCCGGTCGATCGTCTCGAAACACAGTCCGGCCTGCCGCAGCCGCTCGATCTGGCGGCGGTTCTCCTCCTCGGCGAAGTAGGCGAGAATGGCGTCGGCGATCTTGCCACCCACCTCCTCCGCCTCGACCAGCTCGTCGCGCGAAGCCTGCGCCAGACGGTCGAGCGAGCGGAAATGGTCGGCGAGGTAGCGGGCCGTCGTCTCGCCCACGAAGCGGATGCCGAGGCCGAAGAGCACGCGGTGGAAGGGCACCTGCTTCGAGCGCCCGATCGAGCGGATGATGTTCTCGGCCGATTTCTCGCCCAGCCGCGGCAGGGGCGACAGCTGCGCCGCCGTGAGGTCGTAGAGGTCGGCCGCGTGGCGGACGAGGCCGTTCGCGTAGAGCAACTCGACGGTCTCTTCGCCCAGCCCCTCGATGTCCATCGCCTTGCGGCGGATGAAGTGCAGGATGCGCCCGATGATCTGCGGCGGGCAGCCGCTCTCGTTGGGGCAGTAGTGCTTCGCCTCGCCCTCGTAGCGGATGAGCGGCGTGCCGCATTCGGGACAGCTCTCGCGGTAGACGAAGGGACGGCTGTCGGCCGGGCGCTCGGCGAGCTCCACGCCCGTGATCTTGGGGATGATCTCGCCGCCCTTCTCGACGTAGACCATGTCCCCCTCGCGGATGTCGAGCAGGGCGATCTGCTCGGCGTTGTGCAGCGTCGCGCGCTTGACGGTCGTTCCCGCCAGCAGGACGGGTTCGAGATTCGCCACGGGGGTGACGGCGCCTGTGCGGCCCACCTGGAAGGTGATCTTCTCGAGGCGCGTGAGGGCCTGCTCGGCCTTGAACTTGTAGGCGACGGCCCACTTCGGCGCCTTGGCCGTGAAGCCGATGCGGCGGCGCAGCGCGAAGTCGTTCACCTTGATGACGACGCCGTCCGTCGGGAAGGGCAGCCCGTGCCGCTCCTCGTCCCAGCGGGCGATGTAGGCGTCGACCTCGGCGAGCGAACGGCACAGCCGGCTCGCGTCGGAGACGGGAAATCCCCAGCGGTGGGCCGCCTCGAGGGCGGCGGTGTGGGTGGCGAACGGCAGCTCGTCGCCCGCCAGCTGGTAGAGCACGCACATCAGCCCGCGCCGGGCCACGACGGCCGAAGCCTGCTGCTTGAGGGTTCCCGCGGCGGCGTTGCGCGGATTGGCGAAGAGCGTTTCGCCCGCCTCCTCGCGCTCGCGGTTGATCTTGTCGAACGAGGCGTAGGGCATGAGCACCTCGCCGCGGATCTCGAAATAGTCGGGCCAGTCGTCGCCCTGCAGCCGCAGCGGCACGTTGCGGATCGTGCGGACATTGGCCGTCACGTCGTCGCCCTGGCGGCCGTCGCCGCGCGTCACGGCCCGCAGCAGCCGTCCGTGCTCGTAGGTGAGCGAGATGGCCGTGCCGTCGAACTTGAGTTCGCAGGCATAGGCGACCTCCTCGTCCGTCTCGCGCTCGATGCGGCCGAGAAACTCGTGCAGCTCGTCGAGCGAGTAGGTGTTGCCGAGCGAGAGCATCGGAAAACGGTGGCTCACGGTGCGAAACTCGGTCGTCAGGTCGCTGCCGACGCGGCGGGTGGGGGAGTTCGGGTCGTCGTATTCGGGGTGCGCCGCCTCGAGATCCTGCAATTCGCGCAGCATGCGGTCGAATTCGTAGTCGGAAATCTCGGGGGCGTTTTCGATATAATACTTGTGGTTATGGTGCTCCAGCTCGCGGCGCAGCTGTTCGATTCGGGCCTGTACCATATATAAATGGGGGTTTGCAGGGTAAAGGTACGCAATTTGTTCGGAACAGCCATCGAAAACAAAAAAAATGCAAAAAAAAAATCGGTACGTATTGCAATAGGCAAATTTTGCCGTATTATTGCAGAAAATTTCGAACCCATAACAACGTAGCAAGCGATATAGTCATGAATAAACCGAACAGTGCGAAGAAGCATATCGTAACGAGTTTTCACAATCTCACGCCCGAATTGCAGGAGGCCGTCAAGGCCCGTTATCCACTCGGTTTCACCGATAGCATGATGCGCATCGACAAGCCCAACGGCGACTTCTTCTATGCCGTTCCGTACGATACGGACGAGGTGGCCTATCTGGTCAAGATCGATGTGAAGATCGACGACAAGGCCCACGAGGAGGACGACAAGGATTACTATGACGACGACCTGAAGGGGGCCGACGAACTGCAGGACGACGGGAGCGACAACGTTTCCGAAAGCAGCTCGACCGACGACGATGTCGATATCTGATCCCTTCGCGCGGCTGCGGCGGGCAGCCCTTGTCGGTCTCGTGCTGGCGGGTGCGGCCTGCGGCATGGCCGAAGACGAACAGGAGGATCGCGACCGCCGTATCTACCTCACCTTTTCCGACGACGCTTTTACCGAATTCTGTCTGGTCCGTTTTGATACGAACGGCGACGGACGCCTTTCGCGCTACGAGGCGCGGCGGGTGCTCGCGATGGATTGCTCCGACTGCGGCATCGCGTCGCTCGACGATCTCTTCGAATTCGACCGCCTCGAGCGGCTCGACTGCTCGCGCAACCGGCTGCGTTACCTCGACGTCTCGCATTGTCCGAATCTCGAACGGCTCGACTGCGGCGGGAACGACCTCGCGACGCTCGATCTTGCGGGGCTGCGCTCGCTGCGGACGCTTCTCTGCGGACGGAACCACCTCGAACGGCTCGATCTGCAGTCGAACGTCTCGCTGACGACGCTCGATGCGCGCGATAACCGATTCGGAACGCTCGATCTGTCGCCCTGCGCCGCCTCGCTGAAGGCCGACGTGCGCGACAATGCCGCCCTCGTGCGGATCTATTGCCGGGCCGGACAGCAGGTGACGGCCGACGCCTCCGCCGAACTCGTCGAGCGCTGACCCGAAGGCCGCGGGCCCGAGCCCTGCAATGCGGCGGATCGAACGCCGTGCGACTGAAAAACTTACTGGACGGGACCCTGCGACCCCGTCTTTTTTCGTGCAGTCGCACGGCAGTCGATTCTTGTCTATTTTTCCTTTTTATTATTCTGTTTTACTGCTCTTTCGGAGGACCCGCGCGACCGTTCGTCCGCCGGCCGCCGCGTGCGCCGCGACCGCTTTTTTAGCCTTTGTTTGTAAATAATCGGCTTAAAATGCGGCGCTTTCGGAAAAATTTTCGTACTTTTGGCTGCAAAATTTTTGCGAAAAAGGAATTATAACAGATATTTTCATCAGTTCACATGAAAAAAGTAGATGTGATTCTCGGCCTGCAGTGGGGCGACGAAGGCAAAGGCAAGGTCGTCGACGTGCTGACGCCGCGATACGAGGTGGTGGCCCGTTTCCAGGGCGGTCCCAACGCGGGACACACGCTCGAGTTCAACGGCGAAAAGTATGTGCTCCGCTCGATCCCGTCGGGCATTTTCCAGGGCGGCAAGGCCAACATCATCGGCAACGGCGTCGTGCTGGACGCCATCCTCTTCCGCAAGGAGGCCGAGGAACTGGCCCGCAGCGGGCATGATCTGACCCTCCAGCTTTCAATTTCGAAGAAGGCGCACCTGATTCTCCCGACCCACCGCCTGCTCGATGCCGCCTACGAGGCCGCGAAGGGCAGCGCCAAGATCGGCACGACGGGCAAGGGCATCGGCCCGACCTATACGGACAAGGTGAGCCGCAACGGCATGCGCGTGGGCGATCTGCTGAAACCCGATTTCCGCGAGATCTATGCCGCCGCCAAGGCGCGTCACGAGCAGATCCTCCGCAGCCTGAATTACACCTATGACCTCGCCGATCTCGAGCGCGAGTGGTTCGACGCGATCGAATACCTCAAGCGCTTCCGTCTGATCGACAGCGAATACGCCGTGAACCGCGCCCTGCAGGCCGACAAGGCCGTGCTGGCCGAGGGTGCGCAGGGAACGCTGCTCGACGTCGATTTCGGCTCCTATCCCTTCGTCACCTCCTCGAACACGGTCTGCGCGGGCGTCTGCACCGGTCTGGGCATCGCTCCGAACCGCATCGGCGAGGTATTCGGCATCTTCAAGGCCTACTGCACGCGCGTCGGCAGCGGTCCGTTCCCCACGGAGCTCTTCGACGAGACGGGTGCCGAGTTGCGCCGCATCGGCCACGAGTTCGGTGCCGTGACGGGGCGCGAGCGCCGCTGCGGCTGGCTCGACCTGGTGGCGCTCAAGTACGCCATCATGGTCAACGGCGTCACGCAGCTCATCATGATGAAGTCGGACGTGATGAACGACTTCGAGACGATCCGCGTCGCCACGGCCTACAAGGTCGACGGCGTCGAGACGGACGAGTTCCCCTATTCGATCGACGGCGGCGTGGAGCCCGTCTACACCGATTTCGAGGGGTGGCGCTGCGACCTGCGCGCCTGCCGCACCTATGCGGATTTCCCCGAGGCCTTCAAGCGCTACGTCGACTTCATCGAGCGTGAGACGGGCGTGCCCGTGAAGATCATCTCGGTGGGTCCCGACCGCGACGAAACCGTAATCCGATAATCCAAAGAAAAAGATACACTGAAGAAAGTTATGGAACAAAAACTTCGTATCGTCGTACTGGCCAAACAGGTGCCGGATACGCGACAGGTGGGCAAGGATGCCATGACGGCCGAGGGTACGGTGAACCGTGCCGCGCTGCCGGCCATTTTCAACCCCGAGGACCTGAATGCGCTCGAACTGGCGCTGTCGCTCAAGGAGCGGGTCGAGGGATCGACCGTACATCTGCTGACGATGGGTCCGCAGCGTGCCGCCGACATCATCCGTGAGGCGATGTTCCGCGGCGCCGACGGCGGTTACCTCCTCTCGGGCCGCGAGTTTGCCGGTTCGGATACGCTGGCGACCTCCTACGCCCTTTCGTGCGCGCTGCGCAAGATCGACGCCGATCTGATCGTCGCCGGCCGTCAGGCCATCGACGGCGATACGGCGCAGGTGGGTCCGCAGGTGGCCGAGAAGCTCGGTCTGCCGCAGGTGACCTATGCCGAGCAGATCGTCGAGGTCAACGGCGACAAGCTGGTGATCCGCCGCCGCATCGCCGAGGGCGTCGAGACGGTCGAGTGCCCGATGCCGGCCGTCATCACGGTCAACGGCTCGGCTCCCGAGTGCCGTCCGCGCAACGCCAAGCGCCTCATGTTCTTCAAGTCGGCCCGCTGCCGTTCGGAGATCGCCGCCGATCCCGAGTCGTTCGCCGCCCGCCGCGTCGCTGCCAAACCGGAGCTCGAGATCGTCGAGTTCACCGCTTCGGATGTGGATCCCGATCCGACGCAGCTCGGTCTGCAGGGCTCGCCGACGAAGGTAAAGCGCATCGAGAACGTCGTCTTTCAGGCCAAGGAGGCCAAGCGTCTGACCTCGTCCGACGAGGAGATGGATGCCCTTGTCAAGGAACTTATCGCCGGCCATACGATCGGCTAAACCAACACGCAGGAATCACATGAACAACTTATTCGTCTATATCGAAACCGAAGGTCGGCGCGTCGCCGACGTCAGCCTGGAGCTGCTGACCAAGGGCCGCGAGCTGGCCGACCGCCTGGGGGTTCGCCTCGAGGCCGTATTGATGGGCTCGGAGCTCGCGGGCCTCGAAGAGGAGCTGGCCAAGTACGGCGCCGACACCGTCTGGGTGGCCGACGACCCGGTCTTCGCTCCCTTCCGCACGCTTCCGCATACGGCGGTGCTGACGGGCCTCATCAAGGCCGAGCAGCCGCAGATCGTCCTCTTCGGCGCCACGTGCGTGGGCCGCGATTTCGCTCCGCGCGTATCGTCGGCGCTGCACAGCGGTCTGACGGCCGACTGCACGCAGCTCGAGATCGGCGACCACAAGGACGCCAAATCGGGCAAGACCTACACCGATCTGCTCTACCAGATCCGTCCCGCCTTCGGCGGTAACATCATCGCCACGATCGTCAACCCCGAGCACCGTCCGCAGATGGCGACCGTACGCGAGGGCGTGATGCGCAAGGCCTACGCCGAGAAGGCGGGTGCCGGCGAGGTGCGTGCGATCGACTGGAAGCAGTACCTCTCGGATGCCGACCTCGCCGTTCGGATCATCGACCGCGAGATCGCCGAGCGCAAGATCGACATCAAAGGTGCCAACATCATCGTTGCGGGCGGCTACGGCGTCGGCTCGAAGGAGAACTTCAAGCTCATCCACGAGCTGGCCGAGGTCCTCGGTGGCGAAGTGGGTGCCAGCCGCGCGGCGGTCGATGCGGGTTTCACGGAGCATGAGCGCCAGATCGGCCAGACGGGCGTGACGGTTCGTCCGAAGCTCTACATCGCCTGCGGCATCTCGGGTCAGATCCAGCACACGGCGGGCATGGACCAGTCGGCGATGGTCATCTCGATCAACACCGATCCCGATGCGCCGATCAACAAAATCGCCGACTATGCGATTACGGGCGACGTGATGCAGGTCGTGCCGAAGCTGATTAAGTATTACAAGCAAAATTCGAAGTAATGGCTAATTTCTTTCTTGATAACAAGGATATTCAGTTGCAGTTCGAGCACCCGCTGATGCGTCGGATCGTCGAGCTGCGCGAACGCGGCTTCGCCGAGAAGGAGCAGTACGACTACGCTCCGCAGGACTACGACGATGCGATCGACTCGTACCGCCGTGTGATGGAGCTGGCCGGCGAGGTGTGCGGCGAGACGCTGGCACCCAATGCAGAGGCGGTCGATCACGAGGGGCCGCGCGTGGTGAACGACCACGTGGAGTATGCCGCCGGCACGAAAGAGAATCTGGCCGCATTCCATGCCGCCGGTCTGGACGGCATGACGCTGCCGCGCCGTTTCGACGGTCTGAACTTCCCGCTGCTCACCTTCATCATGGCCAACGAGATGATCGCCCGTGCCGATGCCGGTTTCCAGAACATCTGGGGTCTGCAGGACTGCGCCGAGACGCTCAACGAGTTCGGTTCGGAGGAGCAGAAGCAGAAGTTCCTGCCGTGGGTTTCGGCCGGCGCCACTTGCGCCATGGCCCTGACCGAGCCCGATGCGGGTTCGGACCTGGGCGCCGTGATGCTGAAGGCCACCTGGTCGGAGGAGCGCGGCACGTGGCTGCTGAACGGCGTGAAGCGCTTCATTACGAACGGTGACGGCGAGGTTTCGCTCGTGCTGGCCCGTACGGAGGAGGGCACGACCGACGCACGCGGTCTGTCGATGTTCGTCTACGACAAGCGCGACGGCGGCGTCAAGGTGCGCCGTATCGAGAACAAGCTCGGTATCAAGGGCTCGCCGACCTGCGAGCTGGTCTATACGGATGCTCCCGCCTCGCTGGTGGGCGACCGCCGCATGGGTCTGATCAAATATGTGATGTCGCTCATGAACGCCGCCCGTTTGGGTATCGGCGCACAGTCGGTGGGCACCTGCGAGGCCGCTTACCGCGAGGCGCTGAAGTACGCCCATGAGCGTCGCCAGTTCGGTAAGTCGATCATCGAGTTCCCCGCCGTGTCGGAGCTGCTCTCGGTGATGAAGGCCAAGGTGACGGGCGTCCGTGCCCTGCTGTACGAGACGGCCCGTTTCGTGGAGATCTACAAGATGCTGACCCACATCTCGAAGGAGCGTTCGCTCACCCCCGAGGAGCGTCAGGAGATGAAGCACTATACGCGCCTCGCGGACGGCTTCACGCCGCTCGTGAAGCTCTTCTCGTCGGAGTACGCCAACCAGCTCGGCTACGACGCCATTCAGATCCACGGCGGTTCGGGCTTCATGAAGGATTACCCCTGCGAGCGCATCTACCGCGACGCCCGCATCATGAGCATCTACGAGGGTACCTCGCAGCTGCAGGTGGTGGCCGCGATCAACGGCGTGACGAAGGGCAGCTTCCTCGAGCAGATCGAGGCTTACGCTGCCGAGACGTACAGCGAGGCCATGCAGCCCGTCGTGGCCCGTCTGAAGGCTTGGACGGAGCAGCTGCGCGAGATGATGGCCCGCGTCGAGGCTGCCGACAAGGAGTGCCCCGGCTTCAAGGACCTGCACGCCCGTCGTCTGGTCGAGACGGTCGGCTACATCATCATCGGCTACCTGCTGGCCCGCGAGGCGACCGCCTTCCCCGAGGAGTACGCCGCTTCGGCCCGCATCTGGTGCCGCCATGCCGAGGGCAAGGTGGCCGAGGCCTACGGTGTGGCAATGAGCTCGCCGACGGAGGACGTAGCCCTCTTCCGTGCTATCGAGAACGAGCAGGCTTAAAAATCCTGTTCCGCCCAAGACGCGAAGCGCCCGACCGTTGCGGTCGGGCGCTTCGTGCGTTTCATCGAAGGGTGGGCGGATCAGCGCTCCTCCCGCTGCAGACACTCCGTCCGGGCGAGGTTCCAGACGTAATCCCGCAGTTCGGACCGCGTGGCGAGACGGCAGTAGCGGTACTCCTCCGGCAGGGGATGGTACAGGCGGAAGTGCAGCAGGTCGCTGCTGCTCGATTCGAGACGGATCTCCCGCGTGTCGCTGCGGTCGACGATTCCCCACAGGGAGCCGTCCGGCGGACAGCATTCGTCCGTTCGGTGGAAAAGATAGAGTTCGCCGACGGCGGAGGCGTCGTCGGTCGGCAGCCGCAGGCGGCTTTCGGGGCTGTTCGTGCTGTTCTTCATGTCGGGCACTTGTTTGGGTGAATGATTCGGTCGGGCGCGCAGGCCGCCGGGGCGGCACAGGTGCACGACACATCAGGCCGGCACCGCGCTTGGTGTTGCCGGCTGTTCGCCTGATGAATCATTTTCGTGTTCCTTTTCTGACCGAGAGCGAGCCGAACAGCTCGTTGTATGCTGCAAAGATAACGGATATATTTGAAATGCAAAATATGTGTATAAATATTTGTAATCGCTGCTCCGTTGCAGCTGCGAGCGGCCGACGGTTGGCGAATCGCGCGAAATGCGTTATCTTTGCCGTATCGGCGGCCGCAGCAAGGCGGCTGCCGTCAAACATCGTCGCCATGAAACACCTGCTCCGATCTGTTCCGCTCTTGCTGCTGATGCTTGCAGCCTGCGGCAGCGGGACGCTCCGTCCCGCGAAGACGGCCGCCGCCGATCCGTCGGCCGATACGCTCTCCCCGCTCCGCGAACTGCCCCTGCCGTCGATTCCCGCGACGCTGCGCACCGTACCGGCGCGCGCGGCCTACGTGCTGGAGCACTTTTGGGACGGGCTGGATTTCTGCGATACGCTGTGCAGCCGTGATCGCGCCTTCATGGAGCAGAATTTCGCCAATTTTCTCTCGCTCTTTCCGCATGCCGACACGGCGTCGCTGCGTCCCTCCGTGCATCGGCTGCTGACGCGGGCCGAGGCCGACACGGCTGCCTGGCAGCTGGTGACGGAGGTAGCCGAGAAGTATCTTTACGAAGCCGCTTCGCCGATGTTCGACGAGGGGTATTTCATGCTCTTTCTGGAGGAGATGCTGCGCAGCCCGCTCCCCGATGCCTATGAAAAGGTGCGCCCGGCCTACCTGCTTGAGGCGGCGAAGAAGAACCGTCCCGGGATGCAGGCCGCCGATTTCGCCTACGTTACCCGCGAGGGCGGACGGCAGACGCTCCGCGGTACGCGCGGTGAACGGCTGCTGCTGATCTTCTACGATCCCGACTGCGAACACTGCAGGGAGGTCATGGAGGTGCTGCGCACGGATGCACGGATCCGCCGCCGGATCGAGGCGGGGGAGCTGACCGTGCTGGCCGTCTACGTGAACGGCGACCGTGCGCTGTGGGATCGGACGAAGGGCAGCCTGCCCGCGGAGTGGATCGTCGGCTTCGAACAGGGCGTGATCGACGAACGGGAGCTCTATGTCCTGCCGGCACTGCCCTCCCTCTATCTGCTCGACGGCGAGCGGCGGGTGCTGCTCAAGGACGCTTCGCTGCCGCAGCTCTTCGACCGACCGGAGCTGCGGGAGTAACCGCCGAAGAAGAGCAGAGGGCCGCGATCCGTTCCGATCGCGGCCCTCTGCTGTTGTACGGGGCGGACTACTTCGCGAGCATCGACGGGGTCGTGTGCGAGAGGAAGTCGTTGTCCGAGTTGTTCGTGTCGACCAGCCGGCCCTCCGCATCGCTCTTGCGGACGACCGCCTTGCCGTAGCGCTCGGTATCCATGTCGGTCGTGCCGCACCAGGCGTGGCCGGCGTCGAGCGAGGCATCCCACGGTGCGAAATAGTAGGCGTCGCGGGCACCGGTGTTCACGGCGTCGAGGATCCAGGCGTTGGGCACTCGGTAGCCGCGGACGGGCATCTCGAAATCCGAGCCATTGGGCGAGTGGAAGATGTACTTGGTGTCGGCGGGCACCGCATACTCGGCGAGGAACTGCTCGGCGGTCATGCCGACGGGCGGCAGGGCGATGGCCACGGCGTTGTAGCCGCGGTCGTGGAGCGAGAAGACGGTCAGTGTGCTGCAGTACCACTTGTCGAGGTTCGGCACGGCCGGGTTGTCCGTGTCGAGGAAGTTGTCGTTCGCCGACACGTCGAACCACTCGTAGTCGGCCTTCGTGGCATCCCACGAGTTGACGTTGCCCGCCAGGTGGTTCTGCGCGTTGTTGACGATCGTCAGCGAGGCGCCCGGCTCGACGGGAGCATCTGTACCGCTGCCCGGGATGCAGTAGAAGGCGTTGCCGACGCAGTACTGCGAGCGGAAATCCTTGCCTGTGGGGAGCTCGTTGTTCTGTCCCGAGTTGAGCGAGCTGGCCAGAATGAACATCAGACCGTCGGCGTAGAGCGTCTCGTCGGTGTTGTTGCGGATGCGGAGATACTGGTCGCCCTGGTACTTGTCGGGACGTCCCGTTTCAGGCAGCGGCGAACCGGTGAAATAGATCTCCTCGATGAGGAACTCGCCGGCGCGTACCTCGAAGTTGCTCTGCAGGATGGCGACGCTGGCCAGCAGGTCGGTTTTGCCGGGACGGGTGACGGTGACGACCGTTGAACGCTCGGCACCCGAGTGGTTCTCCGCCACGGCGAGTACGAGCGCCGTGCCGAGGCTCTCGTCCTGATTGATCGTCACCCACGACTCGGCGTCGGCCGGGATCCGGACGTCGAAACGCTCCTCGGGAATGTTGACCAGCACATTGCCGCCGTGCAGACGGAGGGTCGAGCTGACGAGCACCGGATCGACGGGCGTTTCGCTGTCGTCCGAGCAGGCTGCCGAAGCGACCGCCAGCAGGGCGGCTGCGAGGGTGTAAAGGGTCTTTTTCATACGTGTTTATCGGTTAAGTTTGACAATGTTTTGCGTACAGGGTTCAGAATAGCAGTCCGCAGGAGAGGGTCAGCGCGTGGCTTCGGAGACCGCCCGCAAGCAGCTGCGGGCTCCACTCCACCTCGAAGAAGCAGGCCGTGCCGCCGCCCAGCCGCCGGTCGGCCCGCAGAGCGCTTTCGACGTAGAACGAGCGCCGCCCCAGCCGCTCGAGGGCGGGTGCGAGCTGTTCGGTGAGGAGGTCGGCCTCGCCGCCGATCTCGATCGTGTGGTCGGGCGAGAGGTAGCAGCCGATGCCGAGCGCGGCCGCGATGCGCCAGCGGGGGAGCATCCGCTCGGCACGGGCGTTAAGACGGGCGTCGACGGACGAATAGCGCAGGCGGCGCATCGGATAGAGGTGGTCGGCCTCGGTGTACTGCCAGTCGATGCGCGGCGAGAGCGTGTAGTGGGTCGACGGACGCTGCCACTGCAGGGCTGCCTCGAGGAGTGCCTCCGTCGTGCGCTGGTCGTAGGTTGTCTGCCGGTCGACGATCGCCCCCTGTCCGTTGCGGTCGGCGATCTGTTCGATGCCGAGGCGCTGCCGGCGGCCGATCTCGGCCCGCAGGCTCGCGCGGCTGCCCTCGTAGGCGGCGGCGAGCGAAGCGCGGAGATGGCGCAGCGTGCTGACGGGGATGGCGTTGTTGGGCCGGTAGCTGCGGTCGGCCGCGAAGTGTTCGCCGACGGTGCGCAGGTGCCACCCCGTACCGCCTTTCGGCAGCAGCTGCAGCGCGACGGCGCAGGTCGTGCCGTCGTAGCTGACGATCCCGTGCTCCTTCTTGCCCGAGTAACGGGCGTAGCAGACCCCGGGACCCGTCATGAAATACTCCTCGATGACGTGGGTCGGATCGTAGAAATCGGTCTGCTGCGTCTGTTTATAAAGACGGCCTTTCAGGTCGACCGCCACGAGGTAGCGGGCTGTCTTATACCCGAAGCCCGCCTCGGCGCTGAAGTCCAAGACGACGTTGTGCGGACGCGGGTCGACTTGCCGGTACTCCTGTTCGGCGCGGTAGGCGGCCTGCAGGGCCAGCGAGGTGCGGCGCCCGATCCGACGGGCGTAGCCGCCGCCGAAACCGTACTCCTCGGTCGTGAGGTCGCCGCCCTGTGTGTCGGCCGTGATGTGGGGGTAGAGCAGCAGATAATCCGCCGTGGAGTTCATGCGGACGTTGTCGCGGCGGCCGCGGCGGTAGCGGGCCGACGCCTGCACGGCGCTGCGACCGTCGAGACGCAGGTAGCTTTCGGCACGGAACATCCCCGCGAGGGAGCCGTCGCCGAGCGCCTCGATCCGCGGCTCCGCCTCGTCGCGCAGCTCCATGCGCACCTCGAGCCGCGAGAGACTTTCGCTCCGGCGGCAGAGCATCGCCACGGGCGACGCGGTATAGAACGGTGCCGTGGCCCGCTCGGTTTCGAGGGCCGCGAGCGAGGCGCGGACGAGCACGTCCGTCGTGTCGCGGCGGGCGAAGGCGGCGGCGGGCAGCAGCAGAAGCAGCAGGAGGAGCTTTTTCATCGCAGGATCAGTTTACGGCTTGGAACAACAGGACGACCGTTTCGCGCTCATGCACCCACGTGACGGCCTGCATCACCTGGTTGTGGTCCGCGCAGCGCAGCAGCTGCCGGCGGCCCGAGTCGTAGGTGGCATAGGCCTCGACCGTGAAGGTGTAGACGCCGCGGCGGAGCCGCACCGTGGCGGTGTTGCGCTCGACGGCTGGGAACGGCGTGCGTTCGTAGGAGTTGATGTTGTCGAAATAGGAGTGTTCGCCGACGATCTCCAGCCGTTCGACGGGACGGCTGTCGGGCATCACGAAGCGGATCGAGAGTTCGGTGTAGAGCGCCTCCTCGTCGGCCTGCTCGCAAGCGGCGGGCGTCAGCGCGAAGAGCAGGCAGAGCAGTCGCAGCAGGTATCGGGTGTGCAGCATCGCGTATCAGAATTTGAAGTTGAGTTCCAGGCCGAAATAGGGATCGGAGTAGCGTCTGCGGAGCCCGCCTGTCGAATCGTGGTACGAGGGGCTGCAGTCGAAGAGGCGGTTGACGAAGACGGCCGCCGTGATGCGGTCGCGGTAGAGCCGTTTGGAGATCTTGAGGTTGACGTACATGCTCCACGGCGTGCGGTCGTAGCGGTAGGCGATGTCGGAGACCGTGCGGATCATTTGGCGCAGCACGCCGTCGGCGGCCGATGCCTCGGTGAAGGGGTGCTCCTGCAGCGAGGTGTCGAGGTAGCTCTTCGGCCGGGGATCGCGCGGCTGCTGGTGGCGGGCGTAGAACCACTGGACCTGAAACGAGGTCGAGAAGATCAGCCCCAGACGCGGCAGCTGCGTGTCGAAGAGGAAGTTCGTGTTGCTCACCTCGTTGTAGAAACGGTCCTCGTCGTCGTACAGACCGATGTAGGGGTAGGGACGGTCGTTGATAACGGTACTCGTGTAGATGTACTGCGGTTCGCTGTTGCTGTAGTCGGTGCGGAACCAGGCGCCCGAGACGATGAGCTTCGTCGCCAGCGGGCGGATGCGCGGTGTGGAGAGCGTGAATTCGACGCCCCGTTTGACCGTGCGGCTGCCGTTGCCCGTATAGCCGACCGTCTGCAGTTCGGTCTCCTCCGTGTAGGGGAGCCCCTCGAGCGACGGCGGACCGGTCAGCGTCGAGGCGTCAATCTGCGTCTCGTCGTAGTTGCGGTGGGTGTAGTTCAATACGCGGGTCGAGGTGCGGAAACCCGAACTCATCCGCTCGCGGAACCAGGTCGCCGAGAGGCTGTACCCGGCCCAGTCGGCACGCAGGCGGAGCTCCCATTTGAAGTTGCGGGCCGGCTTCAGTGCGTAGTTGGTCGGGTCGTAGCGGTAGACGACCAGGTTGATGCGCCGCTGCGACTCGTCGGCGGGGAAGTAGTTGAGCTGCGTGTAGTCGAAATAGACGGGATCGGGAAAGAGCTGGTCGAGCGTCGGCATCTTGGTGTGCCACCCCGTGCCGCCCGCAAGGGTGAGGCGCAGGGGGCGGCCGCCAAGCCCGAAAGCGGGGAACGATACCGAGAGGTTGAGGCGCGGATCGAAATAGAACCGTCCCTGCAGCGCGTAGCGGCTGCCGATGTTGGCCGTGGTCGTCGTGCGGAGGCCCGCCATGAGATCGAGGAGCCAGCCGCCGGTGCGGATCTCGGTGTGATCCTCGGCGAAGGCCGAGATGCGGTGCAGAGCGGGCAGGGCGTCGTAGCGGCGCGGGCGGGTGCTCATCGTCTCGGAGAAGGGACGGGCGACGTCGTAGAGCAGGCCGCCGCCGTAGTTCTTCGACATGTTCCACTCGGCGCCCGCGCGCAGCGTGTGTTGCGCGTGCTCCGTCTCGAAGCCGAAGCGGGCCGTGCCCTTGGCCGAGGCGTAGAAGGGGCGGCCGTCGACGCGCAGCGTCGCCTCGTAGCGTGCGGGGAGGATTTCGGCGTCGTAGACACCCTCCTGCAGCGACGTGCGGATCGGGACGTTGGCGCTCGCCGTGACGTAGCGCCAGCGGTCGATGCGGTCGGACTGGTAGGAGAGCGAGGAGGCGAACTCGAAGCTGCGGAAGAGGGCGTGCCGCTCTTTGGCCTGCACCGAGAAGTTCAGCGCGGCGACCGTGTTGTTGTAGCTGGCGCCGTAGCGCTCGCGCGGAATGCCCGTCGGGCCGAAGTCGATGTCGGTGTCGCTTTTCACGCGGTCGAACGAACTGGTGTAGTCGAGCGATCCGCCCAGCGAGGTGTGGAAGGCGTCGTTCTCTCCATGCTTCTTGATGCGCCACGAGGCTGAGAGACGGCGGTAATTTTGGCGCGTGTTGCGCGGGTCGGCGCGGGCGTCGAGGTAGTTGAAGCCGACGTTCATCGTGAGCCGCTCGGCCGCCGCTCCCCACTCGAAGCCCTTGCCGAGGTAGAGCAGCTGGCTCTTCAGGTCGGCCTTGAAGCGTGCTTCGAGGTTGCGGCCGCCCTCCTTGCGCCGGATCTTGACCAGTCCGCTCGTCAGATCGCCGTACTCGACCGAGGGGATGCCCTGCACGATGTCCACCGAGGCGATCTCGTCGGTCGAGAGGGTGCGCATGTCGATGCCTGCGTTGAGCGACACGCGGTCGCCGATGCCCGTCATGGCGGTCTGGTACTGCATGGCCGCATCGTTCGAGAGCGGAATGCCGTCCATGACGAACGAGACGCCGAGGGCCGAGGTGGCATAGTCCGACGACGAGGTCGGCACCTCGCGCAGACGGATGTGGTTCGAGCTGGAGAAGGCGGGATCCGAGGCGCGGCCGCCGGGCAGCAGCTCGAGCAGATCCTCGAAACTCGACGGCTGGAGATGCTGCATCGCCTCCCGCCCGATGCGCATCGTCGAGACGGGTCCCTGCACCTGCGAGCCGGTGATGACCACCTCGCCGATCTGCGTCGTCTCGGCGCGCAGCTGCACCTGCTGCGTCGCCTCGCCGCCCGCGGCGAGCCGGAGGCGCAGCCGTCGGGTCGTGTAACCCACGTAGGAGACTACCGCTTCGTATTCGCCCGCGCGCAGCGTGAAGCTGCAGCCGCCCGCGGCGTCGGTCGTCGAGGCGACGGGACGTTCGCCGGCCGACGCCGGATCGAGTGACCGCATCGAGACGACGGCATAGGCGAGCGGTGCGCCCGCGCCGTCGCGCACCGTGAAGCGGATGCGGGCGCGGGTATCGGTGGCCGAACGGGTCGGTTGCGCCGCCGCTCCGAGCGGGAGCAGCAGGGCGATCGTAAGCAGATATCGGATGACGGAAGGCATGGTCTGTTCGGTTTCGGGTGCAAAGTTACGGGCCTTGCGACACGCGGGCAATCGTCAGATTTGAGTATTTTGCGGTGCGCGGCGGCGGCCGATATCCTCTCTTTTGAGTATTGCGAAGGGCGGCGGATCTCCCTAATTTTGCCGACGCAACAGACGCATTTTCACCAATATCTTTTTTACATGAAAACAACGATTCTATTCCGATCCGCAGCCTGCGCGATGGCGTTCGGCTGCCTGCTGCTCGCAGCCTGCGGCGGCAACGCCCCGAAAAGCGACCGTGCGGCCGGGACCGGCGCGGAGACGGCCGTAGGAGGCGTGCTGGAGATCGACGAACTGCTCGCTTCGGCCGACTCGCTGAGCGGCCGCACCGTCACGATCGAGGGTGTCTGCACCCATACCTGCAAACACGGCGCCCGCAAAATCTTCCTCATGGGCAGCGACGATACGCAGACGATCCGCGTCGAGAGCGGCGAGCTGGGTCATTTCGATCCAGCCTGCGTGAACCGCATCGTCCGCGTGACGGGGCGTCTCGACGAGCAGCGCCTCGACGAGGCCTACCTGACGGCCTGGGAGGCGCAGGTCAAGGCGCAGCTTGCCGAGCGGCACGGAACGACCGAGGCGGGCTGCGACGCCGAGAAGGCCGCCCGCAACGAGACGGCCGACACCTTCGAGGGCCGCATCGCCGACTTCCGTGCCAAGATCGCCGCACGCGAGGCCGCCGAGGGCAAAGCCTACCTGTCGTTCTACTACCTGACGGCCGAGTCGTATGAAATCCGATAGCGCACGGCTGCGCCGCCTGTGCCGGGCGGTTCATCGCGACCTCTCCTTCTTCTTCGCGGGCGTGGTGCTGATCTACGCCCTCTCGGGGATCGCGATGAACCACCGCGGCGTCTTCAACCCCGACTATGCGGTCTCGCGCCGGGAGCTGCGCGTGGAGCAGCCCCTGCCGCCGCGCGAGCGTTTCTCGCGGGCCGACGCCGAGGCGCTGCTCGCTGCGGTCGGCGAGAAGGGCCGCTATGCGAAGCACTACTTCCCCGGCGACGGCACGCTCAAGCTATTTTACGGCAGCGGTTCGTCGCTCGTCGTCGACCTCGCGAACGGCGAGGCCGTGGCGGAGCGGCTCACGCGGCGCCCCCTGTTGAGCGCCATGACGCGCCTGCACTACAACCCCGGCTCGTGGTGGACGACCTTCGCCGATATCTTCGCCGGCGGACTGGTCGTTATCACACTGACGGGCCTCGCACTCGTGCCGAAATCGAAGGGGCTGTGGGGCCGCGGCGGCATCGAGCTGCTCGCCGGCATCCTCGTTCCGCTATCGTTTTTGTTGTTATGATCATTCGTCAGACTATGGAATCCGTGATCGAATGCCGCAACCTGACCCACGGGTATGGGCGGCGCACCATTTATGAAAACCTCTCGTTCGAGGTTCCCCGCGGCCGCATCCTCGGCCTGCTGGGCAAGAACGGAACCGGCAAAACCACGACGATCAACATCCTGAGCGGCTATCTCGAGCCCCGCGGCGGCGAATGCCGCATCTTCGGCGAGAATATCCGCAGCATGACGCCCGCCACGCGCCGGCGGATCGGGCTGCTGATCGAGGGACACGTCCAGTACCAGTTCATGACCATCGAACAGATCGAAAAGTTCTATGCCGCGTTCTACCCGCAGTGGAACCGCGACGCCTACTACGAGCTGATGCGCATGCTGCAGGTGGCGCCCCGCCAGCGCATCTCGCGCATGTCGTGCGGCCAGCGGTCGCAGGTGGCGCTGGGGCTTATTCTGGCCCAGAATGCCGACCTGCTCATCCTCGACGACTTTTCGATGGGCCTCGACCCGGGCTATCGGCGCCTCTTCGTCGAGTACCTGCGCGAATTTGCCAAGGCCGAAGGCAAGACGGTCTTTCTCACCTCGCACATCATCCAGGACATGGAGCGGCTGATCGACGACTGCATCATGATGGACTACGGCCGCATCCTGGTGCAGATGCCCGTCGACGAGCTGCTGCGCACCTTCCGCCGCTTCACCTTTCGCTGCGACGATGCCGGGGCGCTCGCCCGTGTCGGCGGCGTTTATCACCCTTCGGTGCTCAACGGTCGTGCCGAGCTCTACGCCTTCGAAAGCCCCGAACGCGTGGCGGCCCTGCTCGGCGAAGCCGGCCTCGTCTGCCCCGACCTGCAGGCGGAGACGCTCAACCTCGAGGATGCCTTTATCGGACTTACCGGAAAATATTGATTGTTATGTGGAAAGCGATTTTATACAAGGAATGGATCAAATCCCGCTGGTTCCTGCTGGCGGCCCTCGTCGTCATGAGCGGCTTCGCGGGATACGGCATGCTGCGGCTTCATCGGGGCATCTCGCTGATGGGGGCGGGCCATATCTGGGAGGTGATGCTGACGCGTCATGCCGTCTTCATCGACCAGATGCAGTTTGTACCGCTGCTGGCGGGCCTGCTGCTGGCCGTCGTGCAGTTCGTCCCCGAGATGCAGCGCAAGTGCCTGAAGCTGACGCTTCACCTGCCCGTCGCGGCGCTGCGGACCCTGGGAGCCATGCTGTCGTTCGGCGTGGCGGCGCTCGTCGTCTGCTACGGCCTGAACGTGCTGATTCTGCTGGCGGGTACGACCCCCGTGCTGCCCGCCGAACTGCGGGCCAACATCCTCGGGCAGGCCGCTCCGTGGTACCTTTCGGGCCTTGCGGCCTACCTGCTGACGGTGTGGGTGATTCTCGAGCCGACCTGGAAACGCCGCCTCGTCGATGCCGTCATGGCGGTGCTCCTGCTGCGCATCTTCTTCCTGGCCTCCGTGCCGCAGGCCTACAACGGCTTCCTGCCCCTGCTGACCCTTTTCGTCCTGCTCGCCGCTTCGTTGAGCTGGCTTTCTGTCGTGCGTTTCATGGCCGGCAAACAGGACTAACCTTAAATCTGTTACACACCGATGATACGTTTGAGTAGACTCTATTTCTGGCTGCTGGCGGCGCTGCTGCTGGTCTGGCTGCTTCCGTGGTGCGTCAACTACCTGACCCTGCGCGGCGAACATGCTCCGTTCACGCTGTACAGCAGCGTGCTGGGCGATTTCGTGCGGGTCGGACACGACGGGAAGGCTCCGATCTATTCCGACTGCAAGGGCAACACCTACACGCGGGAGGAGTTCGACGCGCTGCTGCCGCTCTTCTATGCCCGCCAGCTGGCTGCCGACGGGCGCTTCCCCGACACGATCTGCGGGCGCGCCTTCACGCCGCGCGAGGCGCAGGCGGGGACCTTCGTCTTCCGTTCGACGCCCCAGACCCTCAATCAACCCGAAACGGGGCTGTGGTTCCTGCTCGAGTCGCGTTCGGGACGCGTCGACCTCGAGATGCCCGACGACGCCTTCCGCCTGACGCGGAGCGGGATCGAGTTCATCGACATGGCGACGAACCGTGTCGACGCGGCGAAAAGCCGCCTCTTCACCGAAACGATGCTCCGCAAGGGGTGCCGCTTCCCCGTCCGCCGTATCGCGGGCAACCCCACGACCCGCAAGGAGTACGACGAGGGGTATGTGCTGCTCGATGCCGACCGGCGGCTGTTCCACCTCAAGATGGTGCAGGGACGCCCTTACGTGCGGGCCGTCGAACTGCCCGAGAGCTTGGTGGCGGAGGAGCTGTTCCTGAACGAGTTCCGCGACCGCCGTCTGCTGGCCTTCCTCATCGACAGCCGCCATGCCATGTATGTGCTGACGCTCCCCGGCTATCGCGTACAGCCCGTCGAGGGGGTTCGCTTCGATCCCCGCAGCGAGTCGATGTCGCTCATCGGCACGCTGCTCGACTGGACGATCGGTATCGAGTCGCAGCAGGGCACGCGCTACTATGCGGTCTCGAACGAGGATTTTTCGCTGCTCGGCACGCTCGACGATCCCGCCGCGGAACGCCGTTTCCCGGGCCTGACCTTTACCGCCCCGTCGGATTGCTACGTCACGCCGCGCCTGCGTTAAGGCGCCTGCCTTTTGATGAAACGAGGGCACCCCGGACCGCCAGTCGCGGCCCGGGGTTTTTCTTGTCCGGAAGTTGGAGGATTCGGTGTCGCGATCGGCGGCGGCAAGAAATAACCGCCCCGCACGCTGCCTGAAACGAACAAGCCCTGCATATCGTCGCGATATGCAGGGCTTGTATATTTGCTGCCGCTTCGTTCTGCGGCTTCCGTGAGCGGAAAACGGGATTCGAACCCGCGACCCTCAGCTTGGGAAGCTGATGCTCTACCGACTGAGCTATTTCCGCATTTCGCAGGACAAAGATACACGGAGTTTTTGATTTTTCCAATCTTTCGTCCCGAAGATTTTCCTCCGAACCGCTTTTTTCGTCCGCCGTCCGGGGCCGAAGCGCAGCCGGGCCTATTCGATGAGCAGCTCCTCGGGGCGCAACTTGGGTACGTAATGGGTCCCCGCCTCGTCGCGGTAGTAGGCGTGGTTTTCGTCTGCGGCGATGCCGACCAGCTCGATCCGTTCGCAACCGCGTCCGATTGCGATCACCAGCAGCGGCTGCAGCGGCAGGGCGAGCTCCCGCCGGAGCGCCTCGCGGTCGAAAGCACCGATGCAGAGGCCGTTCAGTCCGATTTCGGCCGCCTGCAGCAGCATGCTCTGCGCTGAGATGCCGAGGTCGGTGTAGACGTAGGCGTCGGGGTCGACCGTTGAGCAGACGACGATGAA
This sequence comes from uncultured Alistipes sp., assembly GCA_964626515.1. Lineage (GTDB taxonomy): Bacteria > Bacteroidota > Bacteroidia > Bacteroidales > Rikenellaceae > Alistipes. The sequence continues at coordinate 6,946 of CAZVGH010000003.1, read as the reverse complement.
GGCTTCGGGCTCGGTCCCGGGGAAGGGAAGATGCAGCGCAGGCAGCGCTCCGCCCATGCGGATGTGCGGCAGCACCTTGTGCGCCTCGTCGGCCGTGACGGGGCGAAAGCGCAGCACCTGCTGGTTGCGAGCCGACGGAATGAGCGTGTTGACCGCGATCAGCCGCTGCAGCTGGTCCTTGCGGACCGTGAACGAACGGTCGTAGCCGCGGCAGCTGCGGTTCTTCCGCAACAGCTGCTCCAGTGTCGCCCGCGGGCGCGGCTTGGTGCTCGGCTGGCTCCGCCAGGCCTCCATGCGCTTTTCGAGGTAGTTGTCTGCCATGGTCGTATCAGGGTTTGCTTGACGATGCAAAGATAACGATCCTGCTGCAAAATCCAACCGTCGGCCGCGCCGTTTCACGAACGCGCCGTCCCGTCTGCCCGCCGAAGCGGCGACGGAACGGTGGCGAACCGGGTGTCGGGCGGTGGCCTACTGCGCCTTGTGCGCGCCGCTCTCGAGGATCGAGACGATCGAGAAGAGGGTGAAGCAGATGGCGCCGAAGCCGGTCAGCACGCGTGCCGGCACGAAAAATTTCTCTTCGAATAAGGATGCTTCGAAGAGGAAGGCGGCGAAGAAGAGGCAGAGCAGCGCCGTGACGACGGGAATGATCGGAATGCGGTTGGCGAGCGGGAACTCCGCATGCCAGATCTTGGCCAGCAGGATCACCTTGCTCGAGATGCTCCAGCAGATCAGCGCCAGACCGATCAGCACCGTGCCGACGAAATCGACCGGCGTGCCCCAACGGGCGATGATCAGGGCGATTCCGGCGAGGAACGCCACGCACCCCATGCCGAGCACGAGCCCCGTCCATGCCCGCTTCTCGCGCATCGTGTAGACGCCGTTCGCCTGACGGACGATGCTCGCGACGAGGGCGATGAGCGAGGTGCAGACGCAGGCGATGCCGAGCATGACGCTGCCGGCGACGGTGTGCGGCGCCGTGCGGCCCGTGGCGAAGAGCGAGACGGCCCAGATCCAGGCGACGAAGGCCGTGATCGTGACGAGCGCGATGAGCGTGCGCGAGCCGCCGACCGAGAAGCCCTCGGGATTGCGCGCGAAGGTCGTATCGGCCGAATTCTTCGGGATGAGCGAGAAGCGCGTCGAGGAGGTGGCGGCCGTCGAGACGCAGACCGCGATGAGCGAGAGGCCGCAGACGACATGCCCCGTGACGTAGGCGCCCGCCCAGCCCGAATGCAGCAGCAGGATGCCGCAGACGAAGGTCCATGCGGCGAACGAGTAGCCGATGGTCGGGAAGACGTATTTGGCCGCCGTCGTGTAGGTGCCGATGATCTGGCGGATGATCGTGGCGGCGGTCGTGTAGAGGGCCACGCAGATCGACCCGAGGAAGAAGAGGACGGGACCCGCTGTCAGACGCGACGGATCGTCGCCCGCGAAGGTGACATAGGCGCCGTAGGCGAAACAGAAGAGCGCCATCACGAGCGGGATGGCACGGAACAGAATGCTGATACCGTAATTCATGCTTTGGACGTTTGTGGTTTGCCCGCATACGAGCAAAACGTGCGCCAAAGCAGTCCCGAAAAGGAGGTTACGGCCGCATCAGCCGAACTTTGACGCCGAACGAAAAGTAGAAGATATCGGGAATCGTCAGCTTGCGGTTCGTGCATTTGGCGAGCAGGTCGAGCTCCTTGGCGCTTAATTCGTAGTAGAGCGTCACGCTGCGCAGCAGGCTGCCCGGACGGCGGTGGTACCACGTGGCGCGCTGCCCGACATAGACATAGGCGCGCAGCCGCGAGGCGAACCGGTAGTAGCCGCCGCCGTACTTCGCGGGATCGGTGTACCAGTAGCCGGGACCCGTGATGAGGTTCAGATAGAGGCCGCAGGCGAAGGGCTCGATGCCGAAACGGTCGTGGCAGCGGATGTTCCACGGCAGATAGTTCTGCTTGAGCGTGAAGGTCGCCCGCGTGCCGCCTTCGGTGTAATATGCGGGCAGCAGCCCGATCTGGAGATCCGTCTCCCATTGATTGCGGCGGCCGTAGTCCCAGCCTGCCCCCAGCGATGCGAGGCCCATGCCGCCCGCATACTGGAGTTTGACGTGCGTCGGCAGCAGGCGGCGCCACCCGGCGTAGTCCGCATGAAGCCGCTGCGCGACGGCGGGGCGCGGGGCGGATACGTCGGTCAGACAGCCCTCCAATTGATGGACGATCGCAAGGGTATCGGCCGGTGCACCCTCTTGCGCCGCAGCCGCTCCGCCGAGACAGCCGGCGGCCAGCAGGCTAAAAATCCACTTTTTCATGTTCCCAGCCATCTTCCGTCAGGGTGTAAACAAGGTAATTGCGATCGACGATCGCGTCGTTCTGAATATAGCGCACGCCGTCCTCGAAGGGTTCCGAGACCTCGTAGCTGTGCCCGTGACCGTGCACGCAGACCTGCAGGGCGGGGAAGCGGCACAGCAGGTCGTGCAGCCGCCTGGCGGGTTCGCCGCCGAGCTGTTCCGAGGCGGGCGAGGCGTGCATGACGGCGACCGTGCGGTCGCAGCCGGCAGGGTAGGCGGCGAGCTCCGCCTCGACGAAGCCGAAGTTCGGCACCCCGACGTAGTCGTACTCGAGTGCGTTCGTGTTCAGACAGACGAACCGGACGCTGCCCGCCGTGAAGGCGAAATCGGGCTCGCCGAAGACCTTGCGGAAGACGGCGGCGCCCGTTGCGATGCAGTCGTGGTTGCCGAGCAGCACCACGTAGGGGAACCGCAGCCGCTCGAAAAGGTCTCGCTGGTGCTCGAATTCGCCCCGCAGCCCCCAGTCGGTCAGGTCGCCGGCATGGATCACGAAGTCGATGTCGTCGCGGGCGTTCAGGGCGTCGACGGCGGCGGCCGTCTCGTCGTACCAGCGCTGCGTGTCGCTGATGACGGCGAAACGGATCGTGCGCTTGCCGCTGCACGCCTGTTCGATGCGCGGAATGTTGCGGGCGTTGATGTCGCACGTCCCCTTGACGCGGGTGTCGTAAGCGTGGTATTCGCTCTGACAGGCTGTCAGCAGCAGCGCGATGCCGCAGCCTATGCCTTGCAGAAAATGTCTCATACGGTCGTGTTTTTCACTTCGCGGCGGCTCTTGAGCGGCCGCCCGAAGCAGGCGGATAAATGTCGAACAAAGGTCGGACTTTCGGTGCGTTTTACCAATCGTTCGACCGTCCAATGCTGTTCCGTTTGTCGATGCGATTCGCCGATTTCGGAATAGCACTCCGCCGCCGGAGGGCGCGCAGGCTGCATTTCGGAGGAAAAATCGAACGAAACGGCGAATGAAACTCGCCGGGCACCTTGCTTTATCGCGAAATATCGGTTATTTTTGCAACGAAACGACCAACCGAAGAACCATGATAGAGGGAATAACGATCGAACGACTGTGTGCGCTGGCCACGCCGCGAAAGCTGTCGAGCTATCGGGGCGTTCTGGTGGCCGAACACAGGGTGTCGGATGCCTCCCGCAGGCTTTTCGACGAACCGCTGCGCATCGAGGCGATGGTCTTCTGGCTTTGCACGAAGGGGCGCAGCCGCGTTGTCAGCAGCCTGCAGACCTATGAGGTCGAGGAGGGCTCGCTGCTGCTGATCCCGCCCAAGGGGATCGCCTCGACAGAGGATGGCGCCGAGGGGTGCGAGGGCCTCGTCCTCATGCTCGACCAGGCCTATCTCTCCGAGTGCAATTTCAACATCAAGACGATGTCGTCGGCCATGATGCGCATCGTCCAGCACCCCTGCGTGCAGCTCACGGGCGCGGAGCTCGAGCGGCTGCGCGGCGCGCTGCGGCTGCTCAAGGAGCGCATCGACGACCGCAGCGCCTCGGAGTTCCGCGACGACCTGATCCGCTCGCTGGTCGGCACGGTCGTCTATATGTGCTGCGAACTCTTCACGCAGCACATCGCCAGCGAGCAGCCGAAGCCCGCGAACGGCGTTTCGGTGCGGCTCGACGAATATTTCCACCGCTTCCTGCAGGAGCTGTCGCAGCACTACCTCGAGCGCCGCAGCGTCGCCTTCTATGCCGACCGTCTCTGCATCTCGTCGCGCTACCTGACGACCATCGTGCGGCGCGTCAGCGGCCTGTCGGTCTCGGAGTGGATGAACCGGTATATCATGATGGAGGCGAAATACCTGTTGAGGTACAGCGAGATGAGCATTCAGGAGATCGCCTACCGGCTGAGTTTCCCGAACCAGTCGTTCTTCGGCAAGTATTTCAAACAGCACACGGGCATGGCCCCCTCGGCCTTCCGCGCGCAGCCGTAGGCGGCGTATAGGTTCGCATTATCGGACCATAAAAAAAGACAATCGGCCGTGTGCGGAAAATTCATCCGAATCGCGTATATTTGCAGTACGAAACTTCACACACAAACTTAACACACGATCTATTATGGCAAAGAAATTCCGCTGTACCGTTTGCGGTTACATCCATGAGGGCGATGAGGCTCCCGCACAGTGCCCGCTGTGCAAGGTTGGTGCCGACAAGTTCGTCGAGGTAGTCGAGGAGGGCGCGCTCGATTTCGCCACCGAGCACAAGCTGGGTGACGGCAAGGGTGCGAACGAGGAGCTGTGGCAGGGGCTGCAGGACCACTTCGCCGGCGAGTGCACCGAGGTGGGCATGTACCTGGCCATGAGCCGTCAGGCCGACCGCGAGGGCTATCCCGAGATCGCCGAGGCCTTCAAGCGCTACGCATTCGAGGAGGCCGAGCACGCCGCCAAGTTCGCCGAGCTGATCGGCGAGGTGGTTGGGGACACGAAGACCAACCTCTACAAGCGCATGAACGCCGAGTGCGGCGCCTGCGAGGGTAAGTTGCACCTGGCCCGCATCGCCAAGGAGCAGAACCTCGACGCCGTGCACGACACGGTGCATGAGATGGCCAAGGACGAGGCCCGCCACGGCAAGGGCTTCGAGGGTCTCTACAACCGCTACTTCAAGTAGTCGGAGCGATCCGCAACAAGCGAAGCGCGTCGGGACGAAGGTCCCGGCGCGCGTTCGTTTTGCGGTGCGGCGGTGCGGAGGGAGCGCCGGCGGTCACTTCTTGCTCGCGAGCGGCTGGACGAAGAGCTCCGCCAGATGCAGCCCCTGCCGGAGCACCCACACGTATCCCCGTTTGAAGATGCCTGCCACCTCGGCGATCGTGTTCAGTTTGGCGCGGAGCCGTTCGACCGTGTCGCGGATCGAGAGCCGGTAGCTGATGATCGCCAGCAGTACGAAGAGCATGCAGACGACGAACGCGGCCTGGCTGATCGAGCCGATCCGGCTTGCGAGCCAGAGCACGAGGGCCGTCGAACCCGTGATGAGGGCGCCGAAGATGCCGACCGCGAAGAGCAGAATCCCCGTGGCCAGTCCGCCCCGCCTCGTAGATGCGTCCGACATCGGTTTAGAGTTGGTTCGTGTCGCACTTGCAGCGGGCCTGGTCGATCTCTGACTTGATGCGCCCGTGGATCTGCTCGGCCTTCTCCTTCACCTTGTCGGCCTCCTCGTCGATGAAATCCTTGATCTGGCGGCGCAGATCGGGACCCGACTGCGGCGTGAAGAGCATGGCGAGGGCCGATCCGACGATCATCCCGCCGACGAGCGAAACGATAAAGATACCTGTGTTTTTCATAATAGTAGATTTTTTTAGGTGTTCGCTCTCCACGGAGCAAACAACGCGCCAAAAAATGCTATCTTTGTCGGGAAAACGGAGCGGTCCTCCGCCCGAACGGGCCGGCGCCGCTGTTCTCCGTATTGCCTGCCGATGGAATCCGACCGCCTGCATACCGTGGCTTTCACGGGCCACCGCCACTACCGCGACGAAGCCTCCGAGGCGTTGCGGCGGACGCTGCGCAGCCTCTGCGACGAGGGGATGCGGACCTTTCTGTGCGGCATGGCCGTCGGCTTCGACCTGGCTGCCGCCGAGGCGGTGCTCGCCTTGCGGGCCGAGTTTCCCGACGTGCGACTGGTCGCCGTCCTCCCCTTCGCCGATCAGCATACCCGCTTCTCCGCGGCCGAACAGGCGCGCCATGCCCGCCTGACCGCGGCGGCGGACGAACGGCTGGTGCTCTCGGCCGACTACACGCGCGACTGCTTTCGCCGGCGCAACGACTTTCTGGTGGCGCACGCCGCCTGCCTCGTCGCATGGTACGACGGCAGCGCAGGCGGTACGCGGTACACCTTTCAGCGGGCCGTGTGCCGCGGTCTGCGTGTCGTGAATCTCGCCGCCGCGCTGCAGCCCGAGACTCCGCGGCTCTTCGGCGACGAGGCGTTCGGCTGACGCGGGCATGACGAAACAGGACGGCCTCCGATCATTCGATCGGAGGCCGTCCTGTTGAAAGGGGTCGGGGAGACTGGATTCGAACCAGCGACTTTCTGGTCCCAAACCAGACGCGCTAACCGGACTGCGCTACACCCCGTCGTTCCCGATCCCGGATCGGGGAAGCTCTCGCTTCGGGAGACAAAGATACGCTCTTTTTTCCGTTTCGGCAAACTTTTGCGTCCGACGGCCGTTTTTTGCGGCCCGTGCTACTGTTGCCGGCGGTAGGCGGCGAGGCCGCGCTGCAGGAAATCGACGAAGGCGGGGACGTCGATGTCGTATCCGCGGGGCTCGACCAGCGGACGGCCGTCACGCCCCTGCAGCACGTAGTAAGGCTGGGCGTTGACGCCGTAGGTCGTGAGCGCGTAGTGCGAGTTGATCTTGCCGAGTGATTTGAGCACCTTGCCCGATTCGGTCGTTACCCACTCCGATTCGGGGAGCACCTTCTTGTCGTCCGAGTAGAGGGCGCAGATCACGAAGTCGTCGCGCAGCAGCCGCAGCACCTCGGGATCGGACCATACGCGGGCCTCCATTTCGCGGCAGTTGACGCAGCCGTGGCCCGTGAAGTCGATGAAGAGCGGCTTGCCGACCTCGGCGGCGTAGGCCTCGGCCTCTTTCAGATTGAAGAAGCCCTCGAGGCCGTGCGGCAG
>CAZVGH010000002.1:0-39414 GCA_964626515.1 uncultured Alistipes sp. | reverse complement strand
CGCGCTCGATCACCGTGCCGATCGGCGTCGGAGGATAGAGGCGCGGATTCCACGTGTACTTCGCATCGCACCAGCTGCACCCCACGTCGCATCCGCCCAGGCGGATGAAATAGGCCGGCTTGCCGGCGTGATACCCCTCACCCTGGATCGTATAGAAATCCTCCACGAGCGGCAGCAGGCGGCCGCCGTCCAGCAGTTCGGTCCTCTCGATGGCAGTCATGGCCGGGTTACTCCTCCTCCGTGACGACGTAAATATCCTTCAGCGAACGGCCCAGCTGGTCGTAGTCCAGACCGTAGCCCACGATGAACTCGTTGCCGATCTCCATGGCGGCGTAGCGGATCGGAATCTGCTTGCGGTAGGAGGCGGGCTTGAAGAAGAGCGTGCAGACCTCCACCGACGCGGGGCGGTGTTTCTCGAGTTCGGCGATCATGTGGGCGATGCTCTCGCCCGTATCGACGATGTCCTCCACGATGATGATGTGGCGCCCCTCGATCGAACCGTTCAGGCCGATCAGGCTGCGCACCTCACCCGTCGAGGCGGTACCTGCATAGGAAGCGAGCTTGACGAAGGAGATCTCGCTGTTGAACTCGATCTTCTTGATCAGGTCGCTGAAAAACATGAACGAGCCGTTCAGCACGCCCAGAAAGATCGGCGTCTCCTTATCCGCATAGTCGCTGTTGATGCGGTCGGCTACGGCCGACACCACCTTGTCGATGCGCTCGGCAGGAATCATCACCTTGAAGCGTTTGTCGTGAAGTCGGATGATTTGCTCCATATATTTTTATAGCAGTTTGGTTCGGTTACCTCTCGAAGAGGTACAAAGATATAACATTCTCCCCGAAAACGCATAAAAAAAATGCGACCTTTTCGATCCGTCCCGATCGTGCCACCCCGGGCATCCCCTGCCGAGGCGCAAAACGGACGGCCGCCGCAGCGAGCGGCTGCGGGGAAACCCCGTCCGCTGGCGCCGTCGGCAACCGCAGCCGTGGCCGCAAAAAAGCGCATGCGAAGGATGGCGGAAAATGCTTTCAAAAAAGTGGCTTTCGACGCCTGCGGATAAGATAATCAAAGAATTGTTAATTAAATGATGATAAAATAACACAAACAGCTCTATTTTATTGCAAAAAAAGTCTTACATTGCCGTTGGATTTTATGCGAAAAGTTCGCATCCTTTTATTTAACTCCTATCCAATGAAAAAATTCTACTCAAGCATCAGACTGGTTCTCAACCGAATACAGTCGAACGAGGGGGGGGGATTCAGACCGTGCCTGCATAAGGCGCTCGTCCTGATCCTGCTATTCGCGGCCTCCGTCGCGGAGGCTCAACAGCAATCGCGGAACTCGGTTGCGATCCACGGCGTCGTAGTCGACGAGACGGGCGCAGAAATGGTCGGCGTGACAATCGTCGATCCCAGCAAACCCGGCACAGGTACGACCTCGGGCAACAAGGGCCAGTTCTCCATCATCGTCGACAGACGGTGCGACTCGCTGCGCTTCTCCTTCATCGGATACAAACCTCAGACAGTCAACATCCGCGACGCACGCCTCGTGCGTATGGAGCCCGAGGCCCAGAGCATGGATGCAGTGGTCGTCACGGGTATCTACACCCGCAAGGCCGAGAGCTACACGGGTGCTTCGAAGACGCTGACCCAGAGCGATATCATGCGTGTCGGCAACCAGAACCTGCTGCAGAGCCTGAAGTCGATCGACCCGACGATCTACATGCCCGACAACATGCTGGCCGGCTCCGACCCGAACTCGATGCCCACGATTTCGATGCGCGGCAACACGAGTTTCCCGGGCGCCGAATCGGCCACGGCCTTCAAGAGCAACTACCAGAACCAGCCCAACCAGCCGCTCTTCATCCTCGACGGTTTCGAGACTTCGATCGAGACGATCATGGATATGGACATGAACCGCGTCGAGAGCATGACCCTGCTCAAGGACGCCTCGGCGAAGGCGCTCTACGGTTCGAAGGCCGCCAACGGCGTCATCGTCATCGAGACGCGCCGTCTTTCGAGCGGCCGTCCGACGGTCTCCTACAACGGCAGCATGTCGGTCGAGATGCCCGACCTTTCGAGCTACGACCTCTGCAACGCTTTCGAAAAACTCCAGGCCGAGCTCAACGAAGGACTCTATACGAGTAAGACGGACCCGCAGAAACAGGCCGAGTTGACCCAGCTTTACAACCGCCGCTACAAGCTGGCCAAAGAGGGTCTGAGCACCGACTGGCTCGCCAAGCCGCTCCGCACGGGTATCGGCCACAAGCACACGCTGAGCGTCGAGCTGGGCGATCCGCGCGGACTGCGCACCCTGCTGGACGTTTCGTACAACGACGTGCAGGGTGTCATGAAGGGCTCGGGCCGTCAGAACACCCAGATCAGCGCCAACGTCGCCTACCGCACCAAGAAGCTGCTGTTCCGCAACATCCTGACCGTGCTCTCGAACAAGAGCAAGGAGTCGCCCTACGGCTCGTTCAGCGATTATGCCAAGATGAACCCCTTCTGGCAGGCGACCGACGAGCAGGGCAACCTGTACCGCTATGCCGAGGGTGTTGAGGGCTACTCATCGACCGTCACCAAGGTAGCCAACCCGCTTTACGACGCGACCATCGGTACGTCGATCACGTCAAGCTACCTGACCTTCACGAACAACTTCTACGCCGAGTGGCAGATCCTCAAGTCGCTCAAGGCCGTCGGCCGTTTCGGCGTTTCGCAGCAGCGCAACGACTCGGACGCCTTCTATCCGGCCCAGCACTCGATGTTCCACTCCTATAACTCCGATCAGCTGCTCCTCCGAGGCAAATACATTCTCGAGAACGGCAAGCGCAGCATGATGTCGGGTGACCTGAACATCAACTTCAACCAGAAGTTCGGCAAACACTCCGTCTTCGCCAACCTCGGCGGCAGCCTCTCCGAAACGAAATACTCGGCCTATCAGCACACCGCCGAAGGTTTCCCCAACAGCAACAAGGCCGATATCACCCTCGCACGCCAGTATGCCGAGGGTACGAAGCCGGTCGGCATGTCGTCGCTCAACCGCGAGGCGAGCTTCCTCGCAGCGGCAGCCTACGACTACGACAACCGCTACCTGCTCGACGCCACCTACCGCCTGAGCGCCTCGTCGCTCTTCGGTGCCGACAACCGCTGGGCATCGAGCTGGTCGGTCGGTATCGGCTGGAACCTGCACAACGAATCCTTCATGCAGGACCAGCAGGTCATCACGCGCCTCAAGCTGCGCGGTTCGGTCGGTCTGACGGGTAACCAGAACTTCACGACCAACAGCTCGATCGCCACCTACCTTTATTATACGGGTGTCTCCTACCAGGGCCAGACGGGCGCCTACCTCTCGATCATGCCCAACCCCGAGCTGCGCTGGGAGCAGAAGATGGACTACAACGTCGGTGTCGACCTCGATATCTGGAAGCTGCAGCTGACCGCCGACCTCTTCCGCGCCGACTCGGAGAACATGCTCACCGATATGTCGATCCCCACCTCGACGGGCTTCGGCTCGGTGAAGACGAACCTCGGTCTGGTGCGCAACACCGGTTTCGAGCTGCAGGCCAAATTCACGGCATGGCAGGGCAAGAACGGATTCTTCAACCTCAACGGTACGATCTACTACGGCAAGAACAAGATCATCCGCCTCTCGGAGAGCATGCGCACCTACAACGAGCAGACGCGCAAGAATGCCGAAGCTGCCGGCAACTCGACCCCCGTGCTGCTCTATGAGGACGGCATGCCGATGAACGCCATCTGGGCCGTTCCGTCGGCCGGTATCGACCCCGCCTCGGGTCAGGAGGTCTACATCAAAAAGGACGGCTCGCTCACCTACAAGTACAGCGGCGACGATATGGTCGTAGCGGGTGTTTCGGATCCGAAATACCGCGGTACGTTCGGCTTCTCGGGCGAATGGAAGGGCATCGGTCTGAACACGACGTTCAGCTACCTCGGCGGCGGTCAGATGTACAACTCGACCCTCGTCGACCGCATCGAGAACGTCGACATGGCCTACAACGTCGACCGTCGCGTGCTGACGGGCCGCTGGACCACTCCGGGACAGATCACAGCCTTCAAGAAGTTCAACTCCGCGGTGAGCACCCGTCCCACGACCCGTTTCGTGCAGGACCGCAACGAGTTGACGATTTCGTCGATCTCGGCCTACTACGAATTCCCGCGGGCTGTCGTCAAGCCCCTGCACATGCAGCGCATGCGACTGACCTTCTATATCAACAACGTGGCAACCATTTCGTCGATCAAGGTCGAGCGAGGCCTCTCCTATCCCTTCGCCCGCACGATGTCGTTTGCCCTGACCGCCACCTTCTAATCCAACGATCCGCATGAAAAGACATTTCATATCCGCATTGCTGACGGCCGCCGTTCTCTGCATGACGGCCTGCGAAAGCTGGCTCGACCAGACGGCCGACTCCGAAATTCGCGCCGAAGAGCACTATTCGACCGTCGCCGGTTTCCAGCAGACGCTGACGGGCTGCTATATCGGCATGACCGACGCGAGCCTTTACGGTCAAAACACCTCCTGGTTCTTCCCCGAACTGCTCGGACGCCAGTTCAAGCCGTACTCGCTTATGAACAGCATCGATTTGTACTATTTCCAGCAGTACGACTATGCCCGCACCACCAGCAAAGGGTACATCGATGCCATTTGGGCACAAGCCTACAACGTCATCGTCAACGCCAACGAGGCGCTGCTCTACATCGATGCCAAGGCCGACATGCTCGGCCCGATCGAGTACGGCATCATCAAGGGCGAGCTGCTGGCCATCCGTGCCTACATACATCTCGATCTGATCCGTCTCTTCGGATACGGCAACTGGGCTGCCCGCAAGGCCGAGATCGACGCCAAGAACGCCGTGCCCTACCTGACGAAGGTCGACAAGAAGGCCGTGCCGCAGCTCCCCATGAAGGATTTCTTCGTTCAACTGACCGAAGATCTGAAGGAGGCGGCCCGTCTGCTCAAGGAGCAGGACCCGATCACCGGCGCACGTCCGTGGAGCGACTACGACGAGGTAAATGCCGACGGTTTCTACGACTGGCGCAACCTGCACCTCAACTACTACGCCGTGCGCGCGCTGCAGGCCCGCGCTTACCTGTGGGAGGGCAGCCCCGCCAGCAAGAAGCTGGCCCGCGAGGCCGCCGAGGAGGTGATCGCCGATTTCCTGAGCAAGAGCGGCAAGATCGGCAACTTCAACATCTGGCGCTGGATGACGGCAAACGACGTGGCAGCCTTTCCCGGCATGGGTCTCGAGCAGATCTTCGCGCTCAATGTCCCGACGCTGCAGAGGTCGCTGAAACCGTACTACATTACGAACTATACGCGAAACGACCAGGATCCGCTCTTCGTCACGCCCGCCAATGTGGACCTTATCTACGAGATGAGCCCCACCGACTGGCGCGCCTGGAACGGGCTGCTGGATCAGACGCAGAGCAGCACCGCGGATCAGGGTTACGTGTCGAAAAAACTGCTTAATTCGGAGAATGGCAACTATTACTACAACCGCGTGCCGCTGATCCGCCTCCCGGAGATGTACTACATCGCCGCCGAATGCTATGCGACGGGAGAGACCCCCGATCCCGCGAAGGCGGTCGAGCTGCTGAACATCGTGCGTGAGAAGCGCGGCCTTTACGATCCGCTGCCGGAGAGCGTCGACGTCATGGAGGAGATCCGCAAGGAGTACCGCAAGGAGTTCCTGGCCGAAGGCGTCATGTTCTACTACTACAAACGCCTCGGTTTCACCGAAATTCCCGATTTCGAGGCGGTCATGGGCGATGCGCAGTACGTACTGCCCTACCCCGACTTCGAGACCGAATCGGGACGTATCCAATAACCCGAAAAACACATGTACGACATGAAACACACGATCATAACTTTCGGTCTGTTCGCCGCCCTCTTTTCGACGGCCTGCGGCGACTCGGCCATCGAAAACTACGATGCCGACTACGATGCAGTCCGCTTCACGGCAGGTAGCGTCAGCACATTCTCCGATCAGGAGTTGGTTTTTGACAGTGAAACCAATTTTTCCTATTTCAGCTATTCGTTTCTCGACACTCCGTTCGTCAAGGATCACGAATTCGACATTCCCGTCTATCTGGTCGGCATGCCGGCTGCGGTAGACCGCACCTTCGCCTGGGAGATCCTGCCCGAACAGACGACGGCACCCGAAGGGAGCTACGAAGTCGTCGCTTCGGTCATTCCGGCCAACGAAATTCGCGGTTACCTGCGCGTGCGCATCGACAATGCGGAAGAGCTCAACGACATGAGCTACACGGTGGGATTCCGGCTCGTAGAAAACGAGCAGCTGAAGGTCGGCCAGTCGCACTACCTGCGCACGCAGCTCACCTGGCACAACTCGATCCCCTATCCGACGCACAACAACCTCCGCCGCACGTACAACATGCTGATCGCAGGCGAGGCAAGTTATATCTCTACGTCAGCCGCTCAGATCAGCCCGAACGGGCTCAAGGCGATCGTTGCCGCTACGGGTTGGGACGACTGGAACGACAGTTCCAAGCACCAGATTTACAACAACGAGGCGACCTACCAGTCTTACAAGTATCTACCCCGCTACACCGCACTCGTAACGGGCGACCTTTACAAAGCCTACGCGCTGATGCTGCAGGATTACCTCAATGCCTACAAGGCCGAGCACGGCGAAGAGCTGCTGCACAACGCCGGAGCCCAGGCCGGGAAACCCATCAAGGCAAGAACCTATTAATCACGTGAAACAATCATGAAGAAGATCCTTATAACGCTCCTTGCAGCCGCCTCGCTCACGGCCTGCATCGAAGACAAGACGACCTTTCCCGTCAACAGCGTCGCAGATATCGAGCTGGCAGCCAACGACCAGGCCGACATTTCGATCGGCTATCTCGAGCCGTTCGATTTCGCACCTGCACTGACCCAGGGCGGCAAAGAGCTGGACAATGAGAACTATACCTACCGTTGGGAGATCAACGATATTCCGAAAAGCAGCGATTTCGAAGTGATCGGTACGGAACGTGAACTGCATACGGTGCTGAACCAGCCGATCAACATCGGCAGTTACCTGCTGAAGCTGACCGTGACGGACCTCGCCAATGAGTTGGAGTATCTGTTCGCATGGAATCTTTATGTACAAACCGCCTTTCTCGACGGCCTGGTGGTCAGCGACACGAAGGACGGCGTAAGTTCCGATCTGACGCTGATCCTCAACGATCGGCTGACGACCAACTACGCAGGCAAACCCGAAAAGATCTTCCGCGACATCATCACCTCGGCAACGGGCACACCGTACCCCGCGCTGCTCGGTTCGCTGTACCCCTATCTGTTTAGCTCTATCACAGGCACACACTGGAACTACCTGCTTGCCATCGACGACCGGGGGAATCCGGTCCGCTTCGATTGCGAGGACTTCGCCGCAGAGCCGACTTCGAACGTCCTGCTCTACCAGTACGAGGGACAGCGCGTACAAAAATTCATTTCGGCTGCGAACAACAGTGCGACGACCGCCGGTCTGGTCATGATGACCACGCACGGAAATTACGTCATCAACCCGACCTCGGCGAACCAGTTCGGCATGCCGATCGCGGCTTTCAGCCAAACCGCCATGAAAAACAACATCTGCGCATCGGCGACCTACAGCAATGACGGCTACTGCAGCGCTGCATGGCTGGATGAGGCGACGGGACGGTTCATGATGATGGATATGAGCGGTATGGGAACTCCCTACCTCACGCTGCTCGAAAATCCGGCAGAGGGCACCCCGGCTTACGACGCCGAGAACATGGGCGACCAGAGCATCATCGGCGCCGGCATGACCTATAACGAGGATATTCCCGCCATGCTGCTCAAGGACAACGCCACGGGCGAATACGCCATCTACACCATCACGCCCTATTCGCCCGAGGTCGGCCACTACCAAGATCCGGACAACTGGGAGGGATGGACCGTCGACACGCCCGAGCAGCTCTATGCGCCGCGCGCACGCATCGCACTGCCGGGCACGGTCAAGACGCAGCTGGACCGCGCCGTCGACACGGAGTTCTGCACCAAGCAGGCCATTCTCTACATCGCTACGCCCGACGCGCTCTCCGCCGTGCTTTTCATCACGGGCAACGTTGTCGAAGGCGGCGTGAAGTTCACCCCGGACGCCGGCGAGCAGATCACCTCGGTCAAACTCTACCGACAGGGCGTCTATTACTATTCGGCCGCGATGTGTCAGGCCGATATGTACGGCGGGGAAACCTACCGTCCGCTGCTCGACCTGACGAACAGCGCCGTGATCGTCACCACGCAGAAGAGCGACACGGAGGGATTCGTCTATGTCGTGCCGATGACGCAGCTCGGAACGGGTAACCTCGACCGCTCGAAAGCGATGAAGTTCGACGGATTCGGCAAGATCCTCGACGTCGCCACGACCGGCTATTGATCCTGCCGAACGCACATGCAGTAAGAACGCGCCGCCGGAACAGCGCACGGGCCTGCCGTGCGGACGCTCCGCCGGCGCGTTTTTCCGCTCTCAAAT
Source organism: uncultured Alistipes sp. (assembly GCA_964626515.1). Lineage (GTDB taxonomy): Bacteria > Bacteroidota > Bacteroidia > Bacteroidales > Rikenellaceae > Alistipes. The sequence goes on along the minus strand of CAZVGH010000002.1, from coordinate 30,892 downwards.
CCGTATCACATCCAACACAAACACCAACCTATGAGCACTCCCATTGTCGAAGTCAAACACCTGTCGCACCGCTACAGCGTCAACTGGGCGATCCGCGATATCAGCTTCTCGATCGAGAAGACGGGCATTCTGGGCCTGCTGGGCTCGAACGGCGCCGGCAAGTCGACGACGATGAACATCATCTGCGGCGTCCTGAACCAGACCGAGGGCGACGTCCTGATCAACGGCATCGACCTGCGCAAGAACCCCGTCGAGGCGAAGCGCCACATCGGCTTCCTGCCCCAGAAACCGCCCCTCTATCCCGACCTGACGGTCGACGAATACCTCGTGCACTGCGCGACGCTGCGCCGCATGGAGCCGCGGGCGATCCGCGCCGCCGTCGAGCGGGCCAAAGAGCGCTGCGCCATCGGCCACTTCAGCAAGCGCCTCATCAAGAACCTCTCGGGCGGCTACCAGCAGCGCGTGGGCATCGCCCAGGCCATCGTCCACGACCCCGAGTTCGTCGTACTCGACGAGCCGACGAACGGTCTGGACCCCAACCAGATCCTCGAGATCCGCTCGCTCATCAAGGAGATCGCCGTCGACCACTCGGTGCTGCTCTCGACCCACATCCTCTCCGAGGTGCAGGCCACCTGCCGCGACATCCGCATGATCGAGCACGGCAACATGGTCTTCTCGGGCACGATCGAGGAGTTCGACAACTACGTGGTGCCCAACAGCCTCACGGTGACCTTCGCCAACCCGCCCGCCCTCGGGGAGTTAGCCGCGATCGAGCATGTGCTGCACGTCGACTGCACGGGCCCGGGCATGTACCGCATCCGCTTCACGGAGGACGAGACGATCACCGAGCGCATCATCGCCCGCAGCATCGCCGCCGGCTGGCACCTGCGCGAAATCGCCCTCGAACGCTGCTCGCTCGACGTGATCTTCGCCCAGCTCTCGGGAAAACTCAAAAACGACAACCATTGATCCCGCAGCCATGAAGATCATCCTGCGCATCGCCCGCACCGAGCTGGCGACCCTCTTCTACTCCCCGATCGCGTGGTTCATCCTGATCATCTTCTCGTTCCTGACCGCCTCGAGCTTCGTCGGGAGCATCTCGAGTTTCCTTACCCATTACGACCTCAACGGCTACGATCCGCTGGCGAACATCTCGCTCACCGATTATCTCTACCTGGATCCCCAGAACGGCTTCCTTGCCGGCATCGTCTATCAGCTCTATATCTACATCCCGCTGCTGACGATGGGTCTGCTGAGCCGCGAAACCGCCTCGGGGTCGATCAAACTGCTCTACTCGTCGCCCGTGACGAGCACGCAGATCGTGCTGGGCAAGTACTTCGCCGCCGTCGGCTTCGGCATCTGCATGATGCTCGTGCCGATCGCCTCGATGTTCACCGGCGCCTGCACCATCACCCACTTCGACTGGTGCCCCGTGCTGGTGGCGCTGCTCGGCATCTTCCTGCTCATCTGCGTCTCCTGCGCCGTGGGCCTCTACATGTCGTCGCTCACCTCCTACCAGGTGGTCGCCGCCATCGGCACGCTCGCCATTCTCGCCACGCTGCGATTCATCGGTAGCGTGGGTCAGCAGTATGCCGCCATCCGCGAGCTCACCTACTGGCTCTCGGTCAACGGCCGCTCGACCGAAATGCTCATGGGACAGCTGCGCAGCGACGATCTGATCTACTTCCTCGCCGTCACGACGCTGTTCCTCGCCTTCACCCGCTTCCGCATCGCATTCGGACGCCGCACCATCAGCCGGCTGCGGCGCACGGCCGCCTACGCAGGCGTCTTCGCCGCCGTGCTCATCATCGGCGTCGTCTCCTCGCAGCCCGCACTCGTGCGCGTCTGGGACGCGACCCGCTTCGGGCGGCAGTCGATCACCGAACAGAGCTGCCGGACGCTGGCAGCCGTCGAGGGTCCCGTGACGATCACGAACTACGTGAACCTGCTCGACAACAAGAGCACCTCCTACCTGCCGAACCGCCTCATGCAGAACCGGCGACTCTTCATCCCCTATCGCGTCCGCAAGAGCGATCTCGAGGAGCGCTACTTCTTCTACTACGACTCGGTGCCGCAGCTGGTGACCCACCCCCGGTTCAGCGGCAAGACGCTCGACGAGGCGCGCGACCTCATGGCGATCATCTACGACCTCGATCCGCGCGTCTTCCACACGCCCGAGGAGGTTCGCGCGCAGGTTGACCTGCGGGATGTGCAGTCCGCCTTCACACGCGTGGTCGCAACGGCCGACGGCCGCTCGATCCGCCTGCCCGATTTCGAAGACGACCGGCAGGTTCCGTCGGAGGCCGAGATCATCGCCGCATTCAAGCGCCTGACCGTCGGAGCCGTGACCGTCGGCTTCCTCACGGGGCACGGCGAGCGGCAGGCAGGCAACCCGAGCGACCGCGGATACAGCCGCTTCGCCGTCGAGACGTACAACCGCACGGCCCTCGTCAACCAGGGCTTCGAGATCCGCGAACTGAACCTCGCCGACGGGGCCGAGGTGCCCGACGGGATCGACATCGTGGTGATCGCCGACATGAAACGCCCCCTCGCGGCGGCCGAACAGGCCTCGATCGGGCGTTATACGGACCGCGGCGGCAACCTGCTGGTGCTGACCGATCCCGAAGACCGCGACGTGATGAATCCGCTGCTGGCCGGCTTCGGCCTTGCGATGGAGCCGCACCGGCTCGTGCAGCCCTTCGGCGATTTCGATCCCGAACTGGTGCTCTCCGCGGTGACCGACGAAGCGGCCGAACTCGGCGACAGCTTCCGTGCCGGCCTGCAGCAGGGCCGCCTGCGCATCTCGATGCCGGGCTGCGCCGCCCTCTCGACCCTCGACAACGGTACGGGCTTCCGCCACATTCCCGTGCTCCGCACCCAGGACAGCGGCGCATGGATCGAATGCGAGGAGCCGGCCTTCGAGGGGGCTCCCGTCGTCTGCAACCCGGCAGCAGGCGAGCGCGAACAGCGCTACATCACCGCCTACGCCGCCGAGCGCGAGGTAAACGGACGCACGCAGCGCATCCTTGTCACGGGCGACGCCGACTGCTTCGCCAACAACGAGCTGGCGAGCCAGCGCGAGGGGTATAGCCCCGGCAACCAAAAGCTGATCCTCGAGAGTTTCCGCTACCTCACCGGCGGCGAGTTCCCGGTCGACGTGCGCCGTCCCCACACCCTCGACAGCCGCTTCTCGGTATCGTCCGACGCAGCCACCCCGCTCACCGTCCTTTTCAAGATCATTCTGCCCGGCCTGCTGCTGCTGACCGGCATCGGCATCTGGCTCGTCCGCCGCAGAAACTAATCCGAAACTACCCATGAATCGCAAACTGATATGCGGGATCGCCCGCAACGAACTGGCGACCCTCTTCTACTCGCCCGTCGCATGGCTGCTGCTGATCGCCTTCGCCGTCCACCTCGGCATGGATTTCAGCAATATCCTGACCCAGATCGTCCGCATCAAGGCGCTCGGCCGGCAGATCACGTTCAGCGCCACGGCCGGCGTCGTCCTCGGCTATTCAGGCATCTACGAGATGATCCAGCACACGATCTACCTCTATATTCCGCTGCTCACGATGAACCTCATGAGCCGCGAATACGCCTCGGGGTCGATCAAGCTGCTCTACTCCTCGCCCGTCTCAAGCACCCACATCGTCGGCGGCAAATTCCTGGCGATGGTCGTCTTCACGCTCTTCTTCGTGCTGGTGCTGGCCCTGCCGTTCGCCGTCATGTACTGCACGATCCCCGGCGTCGACGTCACGCTCGTACTGGCGGGTCTGCTCTCGATGTTCCTGCTGATCCTCACCTACTGCTCGATCGGTCTCTTCATGTCGTCGCTCACCTCCTACCAGGTGGTCGCCGCCATCTCGACGCTCACGGCCCTCGCCTTCTTCAACTACGTGGGTCAGGTCGGCCAGACGATGCCCTTCGTGCGTGAGATCACCTACTGGCTCTCGATCAAGGGGCGCGCCAGCGAGATGGTAGGCGGCCTCATCTGCAGCGACGACGTCGTCTATTTTCTCTCCGTCATCCTGCTCTTCCTGTGGCTGACGGTCATCAAGCTCGACAACGACCGTTCGCGCCGAACATGGCGCCAGAAGCTCGTCCGCTACGGCACGGCCTTCGCCACGATCGTTCTTATCGGCTTCGTCAGCTCGCGCCCGGCCGTCATGACCTTCTACGACGCGACGCACAACAAGGAGCGCACCCTCTCCGCGGAGAGCCAGGAGATCATGCAGCAGCTCGACGGCCCGCTGACGATCACTACCTATCTCGACATCTTCGATGCAGAGTTCGACCTCGCCTCGCCGCAGACGCAGATGCAGGATTACGCCCGTTTCAAAAGGTACACGCGCTACAAGCCCGAAATCCGCATGAAATACGTCTACTACTACTCCGAACCGCGCGACGCGGCGCTCCGCGAGCAGTATCCCGATCTGGACACATACGGCATCGCCTGCGAAGTGGCCCGCAAGAAGGGATTCAACCCGCGCCGCCTGAAGAGCGCCGAGGAGCTGAAGGGCGAGATCGACCTCGCGGCCGAAGGGTACCGCTTCGTGCGCGTCATCCGGCGCGGCTCGGGCGAGGAGGCGCGGCTGCGTCTGTTCGACGATATGATGCGCCACCCCGAGGAGCGGGAGATCTCGGCGGCGCTGAAGAAGATGATCGTGCCGCTCGTGAAGGTCGGTACCCTCACGGGGCACTATGAGCGCTCGATCGCGAAGACGGGCGACCGCGACTACTCGATCTTCGCCACGCGCGGCCGCTTCCGCTATTCGCTGATCAACCAGGGCTTCGACGTCATCGAACTCAACCTCGACGAGGCGGGCGACGTTCCCGAAGAGATCAGCATCCTACTCATCGCCGAGCTGCGCAAGCCGCTCACCGAGCGTGAGACGGAGGCGATCGACCGTTTCGTCGACCGTGGCGGCAACCTCTTGATCCTCGGAGATGTGGGGCGCGCCGGAACGATGAATCCGCTGCTCGGACGCTTCGGCGTGCGGCTGCGCGAAGGGGTGCTTGTGCAGCCTTCGGAGGTTCACGCCTGCGACCTGACGACCGTCCGCCCCACGCAGCAGGCGGCCGACTCGCTCGGCGGCGTCTACCGGAGCATGCTGCGGGGCCCCCGCAATGCAGTCACGATGCCATCGGCCGCGGCGCTCGAGATCATCGACACCACCCGTTTCCGCCCCCTCGTGACCTTGCAGACGTCGGCCGACGCATGGATCGAGCGGCAGACGACCGATTTCACGGCTGAGACGCCGACCCTCGACCCCGCTGCGGGCGAGACGGCGGGCTGCTATCCCACGGCCGTGCTGCTGACGCGGCCGTTTAACGGACGGCAGCAGCGCATCTACGTCACGGGCGACGCCGACTGCTTCAGCAATGCCGAGCTGACGGCAGGACAGCGCCCGGGGATCATTAGTTCGAATTTTACGATGATTCCCGACCTGTTCCGCCGCCTCTGCTACGGCCAGTTCCCCGTTTCGGCCGCCCACCAGCCCAGACGCGACACGGATATCACGCTGACGCCCGCCTCGCTGCGGACCGTCACCTGGATCTACCTCTTCGCAATACCGATCGCGATCGGTCTGCTCGGGCTCGCGATCTGCCTGCGGAGACGACGCGGATAATCCGAAACGGTATCAGCCCGGCCCAACGGCCGCCCAAAAGAGGCAATTAGGCCGATCGGTGCCGCGCGCACCGCATCGACGGCCGCAAACGAAAACTCCTGTCCGAATCTTCGGGGCAGGAGTTTTTTTGTAAAAAAACTCCTGCAGTTCATCTAAACGCCAACCCCTCCCCAATTTACGCAAAACAAATTGATGATACGTCCGTTCGGGGGCTTGCAACTACGGTTTGTTTTACCGACCTTTGTCCTTGAACAATATCCCGCTGGGTGTTGTCGTTTCGAAAAACATTCATTATCTTTGTCGCGGCTGTCTGTGAAGACAGTCAAGACATATTCGATGAAAGTGTTTCGCTTTTATCCTTGACGAGAAATCCGGTAAATTTCGAGAAAACAAGGAAAACGACGCACTCATCACTTGTATCGGCATGCGATTCGCATTTCGCTGCCTTACAAGTGTGGGGTATTGTTTATTTGTTTTCGGGCTTACCGGAGCCTCTCGTCAGATAAACGAATCGACTCCACACTTTCTTTTTTTCACACCGCATCATAGGAGCCGAGGGTGCACCCGAATTTCTCGTTATGAAGAAATTGTGTATTTCCCTACTACTGACTGCCGCCGCCATCGTTGCAGGCAGCAACGCCGCGTATGCCCAGCGCAGCACGGCAAAAACCATCACCACCACCCGACTGGCCGATATACAGGCCACCTACGAACGAACCGAGGCGACGGCCCTCGAATCCAAGCACGAGATGCTCATCGAGCCGCTCATCGCCAAAGTCGAGGTAATCGGCCGGAACAGCGGCACGACGACCACATTCGAAAATCGCAAGTTCACGGGAGAATACCTCATGAGCAAGATCGAGAATGTCAAAGGTATCAATTTCAATGTCGTACTCGACGTCCTCTACACCCAGCTGAAGGCCTCGGCCATCTACGATTTCTGTACCCAGGAGCAGGCCGATCTGATCGTCATGCCGCAGTTCAAGATCACACACAAACTCGAAATGGTACAGGTGACCGACGATGCGGGCGGTGTCACTTCGACCGAGGTGCCGTGCGAGCGCAACGGCAAATACGTCATGCAAGTCGAAATGACGGGCTTTCCCGCCCGTTACACGGGCTTCCGAACCGGCACGGAGAAAGACCGCTGGATCAAGGATCTTTACCTGCAGGGAACGCTTTCGAACTCGAATGTCAACGCCCAGTTAACGGAGGACAGCGCAAAACGCATCGGCGCAAAAGACTGACACGGACAACAGCAAACCTTTTTTAACCCTTTTTTATAACCTTTAATTATTTTACAAACATGAAGAAATTCTTTCTTTTGCTGGTAGCGGCCATGATGGTCGCTCCGGCCACGTCGTTCGCACAGAAGATGACGGTCACGAACATCAACCACGAAAAGACCTACCAGACCAAGACCCGGGAGGTGAATATCTGGTATCAGGGCGAAGTGAATGTCGGCTATGGCCTCAACGGTACGGTAGACGGCCATTCGGCAGACTTCGGTCGTGTCTTCGCCGAGACGATTCACGGTGTACGCATCACGAAGTACGCCTTCGTCGGTCTGGGTATCGGCGTTCAATATGCACACGAGTGGAAGGATATCACGCTGCCGGTATTCGTAGACATGAAGGGCTACTACCCCGTCAGCGAGAAATTCGCCCCCTATGTGAGCATCGACTTGGGTTACTCGCCTTTCATCACAGGCGATGCTGACGGCGGTCTGTATGCTTCGTATGGCGTCGGTCTGAACTACGGCAAGCTCAACTTCGGTCTCGGCTGCCAGCATCAGGCAACGAACGGCAGCTATGCCATCAACTCGTTCTTCGTAAAGGTCGGTCTAAAGTTCTAACCGGAACGGAGGCCCGGCGATCATACCTCCGTATTCAAGCCCGCTCCGCATAATGCAGAGCGGGCTTTTTTTGCGACAAACTCGCAGGTTCACGACTACAAACAGTGCCCGAGCATCGTACTTATCATACGCAGTTACCCATTTATCGTCCGCAACCGAAACAAAAAACCGCCCGCCCCGAAATTCGGGACAGGCGGTGCGGCAAAAAGGGGTGTTTCGGGCTTATACCAGACCCGAAAATCCCATAAAGGCCATGGCCAAAATGCCGGCCGTTATGAGTGCGATGGGCACCCCTTTGAAAGCGGCAGGAACATCCTCGAAATCGAGGCGCTCGCGCAAACCGGCGAAGAGCACCAGCGCAAGGCCGAAGCCGAGCGCCGTCGACACCGAGTAAGTAACGCTCTGAAGCAGCGTGAACTCCTTCTGGATCATCAGAATGGCCACACCCAGCACGGCGCAGTTGGTCGTGATCAGCGGCAGGAAGATACCGAGCGCCTGGTAGAGCGCGGGCGAAACCTTCTTAAGAATGATCTCGACCATCTGCACCAGCGCGGCGATCACTAGGATGAAGACGATCGTCTGCATGTAGCCGATGTTGAGCGGATTGAGGACAAACGTCTGCAGCGGCCAGCAGACGAGAGCCGTCAGCGCCATGACGAAGGTCACGGCGGCGCTCATGCCGAGCGAGGTCTCCACTTTCGACGACACGCCCAGGAAGGGGCAGATGCCGAGGAACTGGGCCAGAACGACGTTATTGACGAAGATGGCACCGATAATGATTGCAAAGTAGGAAATCTCCATGACTATTTCTTGGCTAATTTGTTAAACAATACCATGAGGTAGCCCAGCGTGAGGAAGCCGCCCGGTGCCAGCACGAAGACGAGCGGCATCACATCCGCCGTACCGAGCGACACACCGAATACGGCACCGCTGCCGAGAATCTCGCGCACGGCACCGATCACCGTCAGCGAGAGCGTGAAGCCCAAGCCGATGCCGATACCGTCGAGGATCGAATCGAAGGCGCCGTTCTTCGAGGCGAAGGCCTCGGCGCGACCCAGAATGATGCAGTTCACCACGATCAGCGGGATGAAGACACCCAGCGAAGCGTAGAGCGCCGGCACGAAGGCCTGCATGAGCATCTGGATGATCGTCACGAACGATGCGATGACGACGATGAAGGCCGGAATGCGCACCTTGTCGGGGATCAGGTTCTTGATGAGCGAGATCACCAGGTTCGACATAATCAGCACGGCCATCGTGGCCAGACCCATACCCATACCGTTCGAAGCCGAGGTGGTCGTACCCAGCGTCGGGCACATACCCAGCACCAGCACGAAGGTCGGGTTGTTTTTCAGAATACCACTCGTAATGATTTGCAGCTTATTCATTGCTCTCTCCTTCCCGAGCCGCAGGCTCCTCTGTTTGTACCGTAGTTGCTGCCGTAGCGCCCGAAGCGGCATCCGCCGGCTGCTTGTTGTCGCGAACGCTCGTCATGGCCGTCCAGGCACGGTTGACCGCGTCGACATAGGCACGCGACGAGATCGTCGCGGCGGTCAGGGCATCAACGTCGCCGCCGTCCTTCGTAACGGCCAGCCGGCCGTTCACGAGCTTCTTCTCCTCGAGTTTGCAGTTGCGGATCGACTTCAGCAGGGGGTTGCCCTCCTCGGTCATCTTCGAACCCAGACCCGGCGTCTCGGCCTGCTCGAGCACGTTGACGTTCGTCACCGTACCGTCGGGCAGGAAGCCCACCATGAGTTTTACTACGCCGTTGAAGCCCTGCTTGGTCTGCGTCTCGACGGCATAACCGGCGAGCGCCTCGCCCTTCGTAGCCGTGTAGACCTTGATCTGCAGGCCGTCGATCTCCAGTTCCTCGATCGAGGTCTGCTCGAAGGCGGGCAGGACCTCGCTCAAAGCCTGCTGCGTCGCAGCGGCCTTCGCATCGGCGATCGGCTGCTCGGTAATCATGTTCACGACACCGACACCGGCCGATGCGATGAGCGTGATCGTGAAGAGCACCGCCACCATATTGATAAGTGTACTTTTCATCTCTCTCTACCGTTATTTGACGCCGAAGCGCTTGGGTTTGATATACTTGTTCAGAAGCGGCGTGACGGAGTTCATGATGAGGATCGCGAACGACATACCCTCGGGATAGGCACCCCAGAGGCGGATGCACATCGTGATCGCACCGATACCTGCGGCGTAGATCACGGCACCCTTGACCGTCATCGGCGAGGTCGCGTAGTCCGTAGCCATGAAGATCGAACCGAGCAGCGCACCGCCGGCCAGCACGTGGAAGAGCGGGAACTGCCACAGCATCGAGGCGTCACCGCCGCGCGACAGCGCCACGACGAAGGCGAAGAGCGCCATCGTAACGAGCACCGTCACGGGAATGTGCCACGAGATCACCTTGCGCCACAGCAGGTAGACGAAGCCGAGCAGGAGCGCCAGCGAAGCCACCTCGCCGAGCGAACCGGGCATGTTACCCAGCAGCAGGTCCTGCATCGGCAGCACACCGGCCTCGACGCCGTGCTTCACGGCAGCCAGCGGCGTAGCACCCGACAGAGCGTCAAGCGCACCGCTCTGCGGCGCGGGGAACGAGGTCATCTGCACGGGATAGGCGATCAGCAGGAAGACACGACCCACCAGCGCGGGGTTGAAGGGGTTCTTGCCCAGACCGCCGAAGGTCATCTTGGCCACGGCGATCGCCACGAAGGCGCCGATCACGACGATCCACCACGGAATCGACGCGGGGAGGTTGAAGGCGAGCAGGACGCCCGTAACGGCTGCCGACCAGTTGCAGATCGTGCAGGGGCCCTTCACCAGGAAGCGCTGAATCAGGTACTCGAACAGAACGCAGGCGACCACCGAAAGGGCCGTCACGGCGAGTACGCTCGCACCGAACACCACCGTCGAAACGACCAGCGCCGGGATGAGCGCGATGACGACATCGCGCATGATCGAGGCCGTGGACTGCGTCGACTGCACATGGGGTGACGGCGAGACAATAAGTTTGTTTGCCATAATTATCTTGCTGTTTTTCTGTTACTTTTTAGGAGCTGCGGCAGCCATGCGCGCACGGATGATGCCCATCGTGGTCTGCTTACCGAGGCGTACCCAGTCGAGCAGCGGCAGGTAGGCGGGGCAGGTCGACTGGCAGCAGCCGCACTCGATGCACGAGGTGATCATCTGCGCCTCGACTTCGTCCCAGTTCTTCTTCTGCGTCATTTTCGAGAGGTAGTAGGGCTCCAGACCCATCGGGCAGGCCTCGACGCACTTGGCGCACTTCATGCACTGACCGGCCGTCTTGCGCTCGGCGTCGCGGCCGCTCATGACCGTGATGCCCGAGCAGCCCTTCGTCACGGGCGACTCGAGGTTCACCATCGCACGACCCATCATCGGGCCGCCGTTGATGACCTTGCCCGCATCCTCCGGCAGACCGCCGGCAGCCTCGAGCAGCGACGTGATCGGGGTACCCATGCGCGTCAGGAGGTTCTTCGGCTCCTTCAGCCCCTTGCCGGTGATCGTCACCACGCGCTCGATGAGCGGCATGTTTTTCTGCACGGCACGGTAGACGGCGTAGGTCGTCGAAGCGTTGCAAACCACGGCACCCACGTCGATCGGCAGAGCCGGCGGAGGAGGCACCTGACGGCCCGTAACGGCTGCGATCAGCTGCTTCTCACCGCCCTGCGGGTAGCGCACCTTGAGCGGCGTCACCTCGATGCCCTTGTAGGCGGCGGCGAGCTGCTGCAGGTGGGCGATCGCATCGGGCTTGTTGTTCTCGATGCCGATGTAGGCCTTCTCGACGCCGATCGCCTTCATGAGGATCGTCACGCCGACGAGGAGCTCCTCGCCGTGCTCGAGCATCGTGCGGTGGTCGGAGGTGAGGTAGGGCTCGCACTCGACACCGTTGATAATCAGGCACTCGGCCTTCTTTCCGGGAGGCACCGACAGCTTGACCTGCGTCGGGAACGTGGCACCGCCCATACCGACGATGCCCGCCTCCTTGATCTTGGCGATGATCGCCTGCGGCTCGAGCGTGCACTCCTTCTTGAGCTCCTCCGAGCGGTCGATCGTCTCGACCCACTCGTCGCCCTCGCGCTTGATGGTGATCATCATCTGGCGCACGCCCTGACCGTTCGGCTGCAGGTCGACCGACTGCACGGTACCCGAGATCGGGGCGTGGATGTTGGCCGACATGAAGCCCGTAGCCTCGGCGATGAGCTGACCCGTCAGCACCTTGTCGCCTTTGGCCACCTTGGCCGTAGCCGGTGCGCCGATGTGCTGGGCAAGCGGGATCTGCACCACCTCGGGCAGCGGCAGCACCTCGATCGCCTTCGCACGGCTCAACTTATTTTCCGACGGATGAACTCCGCCCATTGGAAATGTTCTCATATCGTTGTTGTTCTCTTCTCGTTTGACGATTCGTGTTTAGTGCTTCAGCAGGCGGAGCGGACGCAGCGCAGCCTCCTTGAGCGGCACGAGCGTGCGCGCCTCGGCGGCAGCGGCGGCTTTCGGAGCGGCAGCCACCGTCTTGCGCGGGTTGAGCAGCGTCAGCGGATTCTTCGCGGCCTCCTTCAGCTCGACGAGCTGCGGGCCCTCGCTCTTCGCGGCAGCGGCGGCCGGAGCGGCCTTGGCTGCGGCGGGAGCCGCGGGAGCTGCCTTCGGAGCCTTAGGCAGCGGATCCATGCCGACGAGCTTGATGGCACCCGTCGGGCACTCGTTCACGCACTTGCGGCAGAGCTTGCACTTCGCGGGGTCGATGTAGGCCAGGTTGCCCTCCACCATGATGGCACCGAAGGGGCAGGTCTTGGCGCACTTGCCGCAGCCGATGCAGCCCGCCTTGCAGGCCTTCATCACCGCAGCGCCCTTGTCGTGCGAGACGCAGGAGACGTAGACGGCGCGGTTCTTGGGGAACTTCTTGCGCAGCTCGATGACCTTCTTCGGGCAGGCCTTCACGCAGGCGCCGCACGCCGTACACTTGTCGGCGTCGACCTCGGGAATACCCGTCTCGGGGTTGACCGAGATGGCACCGAAGGCGCAGACCGTCACGCAGTCGCCGTAACCGATACAGCCGAACGAGCAGCCCGTCTCGCCCGCATAGAGCGAAGCCGCAACGGCGCACGACGAAGCGCCGTCGTAGCGGTTCGTGCGGGGACGCTTCGCGCAGGTACCGCCGCAGCGGACCGTGGCCACCTGCGGCTCCTTCTCCGCCGCAGCCTTGCCCAGATAGCCGGCTACGGCCTTCATCGTATCGCCGCCGCCCACGGGGCAGAACAATGCCGAGATGTCATCCCGCTTCACGAGCGCCTCGGCCATACCGCGGCAGCCGGCAAAACCGCAACCGCCGCAATTGGCTCCGGGCAGCATCTTCTCCACGCAGTCGATCCGCGGATCCTCCTCTACCTTGAACTTTTGGGCCACGAAGTAGAGAATGACCGCCGCGAGCACACCCAACACACACAGTGTCAGGATCGTGTAAAGTAATACTTCCATTAGTTTTTTGTTATTGTAAATTGAATTGTATGTGCTATCCGCTCTCTGAAGAGCCATAATATAACATAGTAGAGCGCCACGGCTCCGAACGTCGCCGCAGCTCCCGCGCCCTCGCTCCAGCCCAGCACGCCGACCGTCACGACAAGCGCCGCGAGCAGCACCGCCAGCGCACCGACGTAGCCGAGCGCCACGGCCCGCAGCCCGAGGTTGCGCCGCACGCCGACCGTCACCGCATCGCCGACCGCATAACGGCCGGCTTCGGGCGTCACGACGTCGATCAGTTTGTCGGTCGCCTCGGCCAGTCCGCAGGCCGTCCGCGCGGCACACGAGCCGCAGGCGCTCTTCGACAGGATGCGCACCCGCACCGTCGTGCCCTCGACCCGGTCCACCGTACCGCTATGGAATATCTCCACCGCCATCGTTCGTGCTCCTTTGTCTGTTTTCGTTCGGAGGGCGCCGAAAGCGCTGCGGTTCCGCCACCGGCCCTTCGCCGCCCCGTTCACCGGTTTCAGTCACCGTATTTGTTCGTGAGCGGCATCAGTCGCTCGTGCCCGAAGGCGCACGACGAGAGTCGCAGCACGGGCGGGAACTGGTAGCGCTTCTTTTCGTTGCGCATAATCATCGCGTGGATCTTCTCCACGACCTCCGAGTCGAAGCCCGCGTTGATGATCTCCTCGCGGTGCTGGCTCTCCTCGATCATGCGGTAGAGGATGGCGTCCACCACCTCGTAGGGAGGCAGGATATCGCTGTCCTTCTGACCGATATGCAGCTCGGACGAAGGCTCTTTGGTCAGGATGTTTTCGGGGATGACGTTGTCGCGGATGCGGTTGATGTGGCGCGCCACGTCGTACATCTCGCTCTTGTAGATATCGCCCGTCGGGCTGAAGGCGCCCGCCGTATCGCCGTAGAGGGTGCAGAGACCCAGCGCGTTCTCGCTCTTGTTCGAGGAGTTGAGCATCATGTAGCCCGTCTTGTTCTGCAGGGCCATGAGGAGCATCGTGCGGATGCGGGTCTGGATGTTCTCCTCCATCAGGTCGAACTTGATGTCGCCGATGACGGGGTTCATCACGGCGAGGACCTGCGCATAGATGTCCGAGATGGGAATCACCTCGTAGGCGATGCCCAGCCGCTCGGCCAGCTGCCGCGCATCCTCGACCGAAGTCTCGGCCGTGAAGGGCGACGGCATCAGCAGCGCCCGCACGTTCTCGCGGCCGAGCGCCTCGACGGCGATGCAGGCCACGACGGCCGAGTCGATGCCGCCCGAGAGGCCGATGCAGGCCTTCGTATATCCGTTCTTGTGGAAATAGTCGCGCAGACCGCAGCAGGCCGCCTCGAAGACCATGTAGGTACGGTGCATCTGCTTCGGGATCTCGATCGGCGTGTGCTCCGCCTCGGTGTCGTAGATCCGGAAATCCTCCTCGAAGCTCTTCATCATGAGCGCCAGCTCGCCGCGGCTGTTCACCACGCCCGACGTACCGTCGTAGACGATTTCGGTCGAACCGCCGACCTGATTGATAAGGATGATCTCCTTGCCCTCGACCAGCGCCGCGTTGCGCAGGGTCTCGAGGCGGTAGGTCATCACCCCCTTGTAGTATTTGCGGGCGTTGATCGAAATGATGAGTTCGGCCGAATGGTCGTACTCGGTTTCGAAGCGCATGTCGTCGCCGACCACCACGACGCACTTGCGGCCCTTGATCGTTACGCAACGGGAGCCCTCGCCGCCGGTCAGGAAGCCCATCTCGCGGCGGGCCGTGATGCGTTTCTTGCCGATGCAGTGCTGCACGCGGCCCTCCTCCATGACGACGGCCGCCGAGATCGTACCCTCGGTCGTCAGGACGGGCGATCCGACGATCGCGGCGATCGTATCGCAGTGAGCGGCGATGCGTTCGAGCGCATCTTCGCAAAGTTCCAGGAAGGTGGTTTTACGCAGCAGATCGAAGGCGGGCGTACCGCTGACTGCCTGCTCGGCAAAGAGAACCAGATCGGCCCGTTCGGTTTTCGCACGCTCGACGGCTTCGATAATTTTGGCGCAGTTGCCTTCGATATCGCCGATCGTATAGTTCAATTGGGCCAGAGCAATTTTCATCGTAGCAGCAATTTTCGTCAAACAAAAGTGGGTCTTTCGGACAGGGCAAAGGTAACGATTATTTGGTTAAGACGAAAATAAAACGGTGTTAATATCTTAACAAAAGGCAACTTTGGGCGCATCGGCCCTTTTTCGCTCGCGATTCGCATCCGGGCGGCCCTCCGAGGCGGTCAGCGGAACGGTGCAGGGGGGGGCATGGGGATGCAGGGAGGTGCAGGGAGGTGCGGAGAGGTGCGGAGAGGTGCGGAGAGGTTAACAGGAATGCCGCGGAAATATTCGAGGGCGGCGGAAGTCAGGCTCGGATGCGCAGCCGGCAGCGGCTATCCCGTCACGGAAAACGCAGGCAACGCGGGACATGCAGCGTGTATAGGCAGCGCGGCTCACGGCACAAAAAAAAGCGTCCGACACCTTTGTTCGGTATCGGACGCCCTGTTTGCTGCTGCGCCGTTCGTCGCGGCGCCCGGGTACGGAACGCCTTTCACTGCGGAAGCCCCTGCGAACCCTTTGCGGTCTCAGTCGTTGCGCGCGATTCTGCGATCTCCCCCCCCTGCGGGCCGGTGCCTACTCGGCAGCCTGCTCCTCGGGATCGGCGACCAGAATACGGCCGCAGTACTCGCAGATGATGATCTTCTTGCCCTGCCGGATATCGGCCTGACGCTGGGGCGGAATGTGGTTGAAGCAGCCGCCGCAGGCATCGCGCTTCACCGTCACGACGGCCATGCCGTTGCGGACGTTGCGGCGGATACGGTCGTAGGCGACGATCAGACGCTCGTCGATCTTCTGCTTGGCGAGCGCGGCCTGTGCCTCGTACTCGGCCACCTGCGGCGCCGTCTCGGCCTCGATGCCCGTCAACTCCTCGCGCTTGAGGTTCAGATCGGCCTCGCGGCCCGCAGCCTCGGTCTCGGCAGTCTCGAGCGCCGCCTTCTTGACTTTCACGGCTGCGGCATACTCTTTCAGACGCTTCTCAGCCAGCTCGATCTCGAGCTCCTGGTATTCGATCTCCTTCGTGATCGCGTCGTACTCGCGGTTGTTGCGGACGTTGTTCTGCTGCTCCTTGTAGTTGGCGATCTGGATCTTCGCCTGGTCCACCTCGCGCTTGCGCTGCTTGGTGAGCGTGTTGAGCTCCTCGATCTCGGCGTTGATGTTGTCGATGCGCGTCTTGAGGCCGGCCATCTCGTCCTCGAGGTCCTGCACCTCGAGCGGCAGTTCGCCCTTCACCTTGTTGATCGCGTCGATCTTGCTGTCGATCTTCTGCAACTCGTAGAGAGCCAGGATCTTTTCCTGCATCGAATAATCCGCTTCCTGCGTCTTTTTCTGTGTTGCCATCTTGTTTATCGTGTATTTATTCGCTTACAAATAACGGATCGGATTGCGGCTTGCACCGCTCTTCAAGACCGCAAAGGTACATAATTTTTTCGACAAAATATCAAATAACAGATCAATTGCGACATATTCGCTCTCGAAATGGCCGATGTCGGCCACCGTCAGCGCTCCATCGGGGGTCATGAAATCGTTATATTTCAGATCGGCCGTCAGGTAGAGTTCGGCCCCTGCGGCGCGTGCCGCCCCGATCATCGAGGCGCCCGCCCCCGTGCAGAGGGCCACGCGGCGCACCGTTTCGGTCGCAGGCGCGCTGTAACGGATCGCGCCGATCCCCAGCCCGTCCCGGATGCGGCGGAGCAGCGCGATCGTCGGCTCCGCCTCGGGAAGCTCGCCCACCACACCGAAACCTGCGCCGTCGCCCTTGTCCGAGGCTTCGAGCAGGCTCAGCGCACCGATCCCCAACCGCTCGGCCAGCCGCCAGCTCATGCCGCCGGGAGCGCTGTCGAGGTTCGTATGGCAGGCGTAGAGGGCGATGCCGCGGCGAATCGCCCGCTCGACGCAGCGCTCGACCGCCGACGCCGAATTGAACCGCTTGAGCGGATGGAAGATGATCGGATGGTGCGTGATGACCAGATCGCAGCCCTCGCGTTCGGCCTCGTCGAGCACCGCCTCGGTCACGTCGACCGCCAGCAGCGCGCGGTGCACCTCGTCGTCGGGGCGCCCCACGACAAGCCCCGAGTTGTCATACGACTCCTGCCAGCGCAGCGGCGCGAAGGCTTCGATCGCATCGGTTACGGTTTTGAGTTTCATGGGTATCGGATATTTCAGAATAGCGACTGTTCATAAAAAGCGAAGAGCTCTTTCGTCTCTCCCTCCTCCTTTTTACGGCGCGGGCGGCGCGGACGCGAGGAGGAAGGCTGCTCGGCCGAAGAGGGTTCGGCGGAAGAGGGCGCGACGGCAGGCGTTTCGGCTGCTTCCGCTTCGACAGGTTCCGCAGACGCGACAGCGGCGGGTACGGCAGGTGCGGCCGATACGGCGGGAATATCCGCCGCGCGGTCGGCCGGCAGTTCGTCGTCGGCCTTCAGCTCCTCGCGAACCTCGACCAGCTGCGCCCGGATGCGCTGCAGCCGCTCCATCAGCTCTGCCTGTCGCGAGACGGTGCCGGGGCGCAACTCCCCGCGCAGCGCCTTGCGGGCCCCCTCGATCTTCATGCCGCGCTCCTTGACCAGGTGGTAGATCGTCTTGAGCAGCTCGACGTCCTGCGGCGAGTAGAGGCGGTTGCCCTTCTTGTTGCGCTTGGGCTGCAGTTTCGGGAACTGCTCCTCCCAGTAACGCAGCAGCGAGGGATTCACGTCGAAGAGCTCCGACACCTCGCCCATCGAATAAAAGAGTTTTTCGGCCATATCGTTCTTCGGTTCAATCGTCGTTTTTCAGGATCCGCCATCCGTTCGGATAGAGGTTGTTGACACGGGCGCCGATGCGCTTGGCGAAGCCCAGCGCGCGCCCCTCGCGGCAGACGAGGTTCATCCCTTCGGCAAAGGCTGCGGCAGGCACCTCCTGCTTGCGCAGGTAGGCCGTCGCCTCCTCCTCCGTAAGCTCCGCCGCAGGCAGCGCCGCACGGTTCAGTCCAGCGAAGCAGGCCAGCGCGGGATCGGGCTTGAGGCGTCCCTTGAAGAGCTGCCCCATCGCCACGCCCGAGTAGACCACGGGGAGCTGCTCGGCCAGCAGCCGCACCTCGGCGGCCTGCGCGGCGAACCAGCCGTAGCAAGTGTCGCCCGCCATGCCGAAACTCATCGCCGCGGGATCGGCGACCCAGCGGGCCAGCTCGGCCCGCGTCGTGCGGTCGACCGGTGCAAGGGGCGACCGCTTCGCCTTCGGCGGACGGCCTCCCGCAGCCGCCGTCTCCGCCTTGCGGGCCACGGCGGCGAAGAAACCCTCGCCCTCGGCCCGGTGCGGGAAGAAGCGGAAGGTTCGGAAGACGCCGACCCGTCCGCCGACGATCCCCCACTGTTCGGGAAGCTCCGCCGCGGGCGCTTCGACGACCTCGCCGCCTGCGCGTTCGAGGAAGCGTTCGAGCGAACCCTCGTCCTCCTCGCGGTTGAAGGTGCAGGTGCTGTATATCAGCGTTCCGCCCGGGCACAGCATCCGCCACGCATCGTCGAGGATCGCATCCTGTCGGGCGGCGCACCGCCGCACGTTCTGTTCGCTCCACTCAGCGCGGGCCGTATCGTCTTTGCGGAACATCCCCTCGCCCGAGCAGGGCGCATCGACCGCCACCACGTCGAAGCGGCCGTCGACCCCCGTCATGCGCTGCGGGTCGCAGCAGGTAACCACGACGTTGCCCGTACCCCATTTGCGGACGTTGTCCGCGAGGATCTGCACCCGCTTGCGGTCGATCTCGTTCGCCACGACCAGCCCCTCCGGACCCGCCTTCGAGGCGTAGAGGGTCGTCTTGCCGCCCGGGGCGGCACAAAGGTCGAGGATGCGCAGCCCCGCCGTCTCGGCGGGCAGCAGCCGTCCGACGAACTGCGACGAGGCCTCCTGCACGTAGTAGGACCCGGCATGGAAGGCGGGGTCGAGCGTGAACGAGGGGCGTTCGCGCAGGTAGTATCCCCCCTCGCACCAAGGCACCGCCGCACGGCACTCCAGCCGTTGCAGCAGCGCTTCGCCCCCTTCGCGGGCGGGGTTCAGACGGATCGAGACGGGCGGACGGCCGTCGAGCGCCGCGGCAAGGCGCTCCGCCTCGGCCGCCCCCAGCTGCTCGCACAGCCGTTCGACGAATCGTGCAGGCAACTCCATATCAGAACAGGCGCTTCTGAATATCCCGCTTGTCGAGTTCGGCGCAGATGCGCTCGAAGACCTCCGGATCGGCCACGAAGTCCTCGCGGTCCTTGTCGACGGTCAGCACGGGCCCCTCGTAGATCGAATCCATCCAGCGGTTGTACTTGTCGTTCAGACGGCCGAGGTAGGCTTCGTCGATGTTCATCTCGTAGTCGCGGCCGCGCTTGCGGATCTGCGAGATGAGCGTCGGCACCGAGGCGCGGAGGTAGATCAGCAGATCGGGTTTCGGCACGAGATGCGTCACCAGACGGAAGATGCGCATGTAGGTGTCGATGTCGCGCGACGACATGAGCCCCATTTCGTGGAGGTTTCCCGCGAAGATGTAGGCGTCCTCGTAGATCGTGCGGTCCTGGATGATCATGTGCTGGTTCTTGTCGGCGAGCATCTCCATCGTCTGGTCGATGCGGCTGGCCAAGAAGCGGATCTGGAGATTGAACGACCAACGGTTCATATCTTCGTAGAAATCGCCGATGTAGGGGTTGTCGATATTCTCGAGATAGGCCTTGGCGCCGTATCGCTCCGTCAGCATCTGCGTCAGCGTCGTCTTGCCGCTGCCGATATTTCCGGCGATTGCTATATACATGGTATCTGTTCGGTTTGGTTGTCGGTTTCTCCGTTCGCCGCAGCGGTCCGGCCCGAAGCCTCCAGCTCGCGGTGTATTTCGTCGGCCACGCGGCGGTCGTTCACCAGCCGCGGCACCTTGTTTTTGCCCTTGCGGCGCAGCCAGCCGAGGAACCAGCCCCGTCCGACCACCGTCAGGTGCTGCCGCTCGATCGTCGAGCGGCGTTTGGCGTCGTAGTCCGAGTTGACGCGCCGCAGCGCCTCGTCGAGCGCCTCGGCGAAGTGCTCGCGCGAGTCGGGCTCGGCGGCGAACTCCACGATCCACTCGTGGGCGCCGCGGCTGTCGAGCGACATGTAGCACGGCGCCACCGTATATTCGTTCACCACGGCCCCCGTCTTGCGGCAGGCCTCCTCAAGGGCGCGGTCGGCGTTGTCGACGATCAGCTCCTCGCCGAAGACGTTGATGAACTGCCGCGTGCGTCCCGCGAAGCGGATGCGGTAGGGATCGACGGAGGTGAACTCCACCGTGTCGCCGATCTCGTAGCGCCACAGGCCGTTGTTCGAGGTGACGAGCATCGCGTAGACGCGCCCCGGCACCACCCCCTCGAGCGGCACCACCTCGTCGCCGTCGCGGAACTCGTAGTAGGTGCCGTAGTCGAGCATGAGCAGCATATCCTCCCGCGAGAGGTCGTCGGCGGTCGCGAAATAGCCCTCCGAGGCGTTATAGGTCTGCATGTAGTGCATGTCCGCCGCGGGCACGAGCTGCTCGTAGGCCCGCCGGTAGGGACGGAACTCGACCCCGCCGTGGAGGAAAAGCTCCAGCCCGGGCCACACCTCCCGCAGGTGGCGGCGGCCCGTCCGCTCCAGCACGCAGTGCATCAGCTCGAGGTTCCACGACGGCACCCCGGCGAAGGCGGTGATGCGCTGCGGGGCGCACTCGGCGGCGATGCGGTCGATCTTCCGTTCGAAATCGGCCTCGAGCGCCGTTTCGGTCCGCGGCGCCCGCATCGAGGCACCCCAGCGGGCCGTCTCGTGCAGCAGGATCGCCGAGAGGTCGCCCACCAGATTCGTCCCTTCGCACCGGCAGGTGCCGCCGAGCGTGAGCGTGCGCCCCTCGAGCAGCTTCGACTGCGGGAAGGCGTCGAGGTAGAGCCCCACGGCGTCGCGCATGCCGAGCGTATGGTTCCGCAGGATCGAGGTCCGCGTGATAGGCAGGTACTTGCTGCGGTCGGCCGTCGTACCCGACGAGCGGGCGTAGAGCGTAACGCGGCCGGGGGCCGTCACCGAACGTTCGCCCGCCAGCATCCGCTCGACGAAGGGCTTGAAGGCTTCGTAGTCGAAGCACGGCACCGCCGCGCGGAACTGCTCCGCCGTGCGGACCCGCTCCAGCCCCAGCTCGCGGCCGAAGCTCGTGCGGCGGCCCGCCTCGAGACGTTCGCGCAGCTGCTCGGCCTGCACCTCCGCGGGGTGGCGGCGGAAACGGTCGATCCGCCGCAGGCGGTAGTCGAGGTATCGGCGAAAAAGACGGCTCGTGAGCGACATGGCGTGATCGGCTAATTGAAGAAACGTCCCACCTTGCCCACCGAAGCCGGCATCGAGAAGACCACTACGCGGTCGTAGGGACGGATCTCGGTGTTGCCCACGGCGATGAAGACCTTGTCGCCGCGTACGATGCCGCCCACGATCACGTCGGCCGGCAGGCCGAGGTCGCGGATGCGCGCCTTCGTGGCGGGCGAGTTGGGCTTGACGATGAACTCCAGCACCTCGGCATCGCTGCCCGTGAGGCACTTGATCGCCTGCACGTCGGTCGACATCGTGAAGCGGAAGATGTTCGACGCCGTGACGAGCTTCTTGTTGATGATCGTATTGATGCCGACCGAGTCGGCCAGGTGGATGTAGTTCAGGTTCTCGACCTCGGCGATCACCTTCTTGACCCCCATCCGCTTGGCGAGCATCGCCGTAAGGATGTTCGTCTCGCTGCGGCCCGTCACGGCCACGAAGGCGTCCATGTTCGAAAGGCCCTCCTCGAGCATCGCCTCCGTATTGCGGCCGTCCTCGTTGATGATGAGCGTCTTGTCGAGCCGCTCGGCCAGCCGGTAGGCCTTCTCGCCGTTGTAGTCGATGAGCTTGATGTTCATCTCCTCCTGCAGCTCGGTCGCGATGCGGATGCCGATGCGCGAGCCGCCGAGGATCATCATGTTCTTCACCTCGATGTTCGAGCGGCCCGAGAACTCCATGACCGCCGCCACGGCATCCTGCCGCGCGATGATATAGGCCGTGTCGCCTTCCGAGAAGCATTCGTCGGCCGTCGGGATGATCGTCTGTCCGTCGCGCGTGAGGGCCACCGTGCGGTAGGCGGGCTGCTCCGCGCCGTCGAGACCGAGCGGCGAACGGCCGATGAGCGGCGACGACGGCTCGAGGCGGAAGACCGCCAGCGAGAGTTTGCCGCCCGAGAAATCGACGTACTCGGTCGTCGCGGTGTGGCCCAGCAGGTTGATGACCTCGCGCGCGGCGATCTTCTCGGGATAGAAGAGGTAGTCGATACCCATGTCGATGAAGTGCTCCTTGTTGTTGGGCTCGAGGTACTCGTTGTTGTCGATGCGCGCGATCGACTTCTTGGCGCCGAGCTTCTTGGCCAGAATCGCCGCCACCAGGTTGTCGTTCTCCTCGTGGTTCACGGCGATGAAGAGGTCGCAGCGGCGCACGGCGGCGCGCCGCAGCACGGCGAAGGTGGTCGAGTCGCCCTCGACGGTGATGACGTCGGCCAGGCTCGAGACCTCGGCAAGAAGTTTCTGATCGCCGTCGATGACGGTGATGTCGTGGCCGTTGCCGCTCAACATTTTCGCCAGGTGACTGCCCATCTCGCCGGCACCCGCAATCACGATTTTCATGGTCTGTATCGAAGTTTACGCAACCCGTCCGCGCAGCCGCCGGCCGTCGCAGCGCCTTTTTTGCACGTCGCGCGGCCCTTTCCGACCGGCGCGGAACGAGGTTTGCATTTTAATCGACAAATATATAAATTTGCGGTCGAAAGCCCAAATTTTATTCTTCAAAAAACCGCCGAACCATGCCGAACTGGCTGCTTGTCATTCTCATCTCCGTCGCCGCCGTCGGCTTCTTCGTCGTCGGTCTTTCGCTGACGCTCCTCATCAAGGGGCACCACATCGACTCCGAAATCTCGACCAACAAGGAGATGCAGCGCCTCGGCATCAAGTGCGCCGTGCAGGAGACGCGCGAGGCCGACGGCACGGCCTCCTGCTCGGAGAGCGCCTCGCCCCTCGCGGGCTGCTCGGGCAACTGCGGCGCCTGCGACATTCCGTCGAACCGGGAGTAGGCGCGCCGCCCGACGCCGCTTCGGCAGCGGCAGCCGGGCAAACCGCGTCCCGCATCCGCTTTCCCGCCCCCTCGTCCGTACACCCCAAGCGAAGACGCCCGACTTCGATCCGTCGGGCGCCCTCTCTCGGGTATGTGAACTTTTTATTTACGAAAAGGCGCGCTTATTCGACAGGGCAGAACTTCGAACGACAGACGAACCACGGATTCCGCAGATCCTCCTCGTTGTAGCACAGCTCCCGGTCCTCTCCGAGCAGCCGCGTGCGGCCTCCCGCCTCGGCGAGGATCAGCTCGCCGGCCGCCGTATCCCATTCGTAGGTCTGCGACGTGCGGACGTAGTAGTCGACCGTCCCCTCGGCCAGCATGCAGAACTTGTACGAGCTGCCCTGCTCGACGATCTCCAGATCGGGATGCGCAGCCCGCAGCCGCGCGATGTGCGCCTCGGTCTCGGGCGTGCAGTGCAGGCGCGAGACGGCGACGCGCAGCCCCTCGTGCGGCACTTCGTCCGTCAGCGGCAGGGGGCGCCAGTCGGCCCGCAGCTCCTCGAAGGTATAAGCCGCATCAGCCGCGGGGGGCACATGCTCGCGCAGCGCGGCGCCGAAGCCCCGCCCCGCGACGTACATCTTCTCGAAATAGGGAACGTAGATCACCGCCCCGACGCAGGTGTTGTGCGACATGAGGGCGATGTTGACCGTGAACTCGTTGTAACCGTCGATAAACTCGGCCGTGCCGTCCAGCGGGTCGACCAGCCAGTAGAGTTCCCAGTTGCGGCGCTCGTCGTAGCGCATCTCGCGCCCCTCCTCGCTCAGGATCGGGATGCGGGTCGAACCGAGCGCCTCGCGGATCGTGCGGTGAGCCATGCGGTCGGCCAGCGTGATGGGGGTGCGGTCGTTCCGCAGCCCGATGTCGTAATCCTCGCGACGGCCGTGCACCTGCATGATGGCGGCTCCCGCCCGCACCGCCGCATTGAACATGGCAGGCAGCAGGATGGATCGGATACTCGTTTCGAGTTCCGCGTCGAAATGGTTGGAAGCGTTCATTTTTTCGGGTATCGTGCTGTAAAGATAACAAAATTTATAAATATTCCACCGTTTTTCCGCGTTTATTTTACAAAATC
This sequence comes from uncultured Alistipes sp., assembly GCA_964626515.1. Lineage (GTDB taxonomy): Bacteria > Bacteroidota > Bacteroidia > Bacteroidales > Rikenellaceae > Alistipes. Next base: position 6,650 of record CAZVGH010000002.1, on the reverse strand, counting down.
CGCCCCGCTATCCGCAGGTGCGGCGCAGCTGTCCGATCCGCACCGCGGCGAGCAGCACGACCAGCAGCGTGAGCACCCATGCGACGGCGACCCACCACGCAGGCGCAGCGGCGGCACCGGCGGCTGCCGTCACCGCGGCGGCCGCCCACCCCGCACGACGCAGCGCCCGCGGCGGACGCCGCCGCACGGTGATCGGATCGCAGAGGGTCCGGCACGGCCGCAGCAGCCGCCCCGACCGTTTGCCGCGGCAGGCCGCCCCGAAGGCCGCCCGACAGAATACCCGCCCCCGCGCCCCCGACAGCGACCGCAGCACGGCGGTCCCGGAGGCGGCCGCCAGCTCGCAGACCACGCGTTCGACAGCGCCGCAGGTGAGCCGCTCGTTCGGCCGCAGGGGCAGCAGATAGTCGTAGGTCGCCGCTTCAGCGGCGGCGCGGCAGGCACGTCTTCGGTCCGTCGCGGGACGGTCGAGCAGCACGAAGCGGCGGAAGCGGCGCTTGCGCGAGCGGTAGAGCGCCCGCGTGCCGTCGGCGGGCGGTGCACTCACCCGAAAGAGGCGGTAGCGGGCCGCGAGCTGCGCCAGCAGCGCGGGATCGGAGAGGCCGTCGACCACGGCGACCACCTCGAAGAGCGCGTATTCGGTCGACAGCAGCTCCTCCGCCAGCCGCGGCGTCACCCCCTCGGGGAGCAACACCGAGAGGCCGATGCCGCCGACCGCATCGGCCCGCGCGCCGTGCATCGAAAGCAGCAGGCGGCGGCGGGCGAAGGCGCGTTCCGAGCGCAGCGTCCATCCCAGGGCGACCGCCGCCGCGACCGCCAGCAACACCCCTGTCACGACCATGCCAGCTGCCGTTTATAGGATCCGACAAGCGCCTCGTAGCGGGCCTCCTCGTCCGCGGCGCAGAGGTGCCGCACCGAGGGGACCGCATACCCCTCGCGGGCCAGCATCCGCAGCAGCGAGCGGCGTTCGGCGACGTTCATGCGGCGCACGCAGGCCGTCACCTCGCGGTGGCGCAGCGAACGGTGCATCGACACGAGGGCCCGCAGGGCCGCCTGCGCGCAGGCGGCATCCGCCCCGCCGACGATCCGCAGCAGGGTCGACTCCGCCTCCTCGATGCCGAAACGCTCGACGATGGCCAGCCCGAGGCGGCGCAGGTTGCCGTTGTCGGACTCGAGCAGCGGCTGATAGGCGATCGGCAGCAGGCCGCGCCGCAGCAAATGGAGCACCTCTGCCGTCTCGCCGTCGGTCAGCGGGGGATCGAAACCGGCGATCGTCCGCAGCACCTGCTGCGGATCGGCGACGATCTGCACGAGCAGAGCGCAAAAACGCACCTCCCGGCACGGATCGGCGAGGCAGCGGGCGGCGGCACGGGCCGCCTCCTCGCCGACAGGCAGATCGGAGAGCCATTTCAGATAGCGGGCGCGGCGGCAGCCGCGGCTGAAGCGGATGCGCCGCAACAGCCACCGCTCCAATCCGTAACTCCGCACGATCTGCCGCACGGGAGCGGTGTCGAGGCCGTAGGTGGCGGCCGCCAGCTCGGAGAGCAGTTCGCAGAGGCGGCGCCGCCGTCCGACGATCCGCCGCAGCGGCAGCAACACCGTCGAGGGAGCGTCGGACAGCTGGGCCGAGACGATCTGACGGACCGCATAGCGGCACAGCAGCCGCTCGCGCTGGCCGCGCCGGCGGCCGAGCGCCGTGCCGCAAATCCGCACGGCGAGCAGAACGGCCGCAGCGCCGAGCAGCGCAGCATAGGATATATAAAGGAGACGGATCATCGGTTCAGGGCGCCGATCACCTTGCCGCGCAGGCGCATCAGATTGAGCGGGAAGGTCATGTACTGGTCCACGCCGCACTCGAGCAGGCCGAGGACCGTCTGTTCGCTCTGCTGCCACGAGACGACGTAAATCGCGGGACGCCGCAGCCGCTCGGGGCGCAGCCGCCGCAGCACCTCGGCGCCGCAGCAGAAGGGCCAGACCTCGAGGGCGATCACCAGATCGAAGAGCTGGCGGGCGGTGAGGCGTTCGAAGCTCTCGAGGTCCGAGACGATCCGGATCTCCGCCTCGAGCCCCGTCAGCGACGTGCAGACCAGTTCGGCGAGCAGGTCGTCCGACGAGAAGATCAATATGCGCGGTACGGAGTTCATGAGGGCTGACGCTTTTCACACGGAACGGAGCAACTGCCCAAAACCGTGCCAAAACCCGCTGCGAGCCTCTTTGCGGCACACTCCCGCGCACGCCGGTCCCGACGCGGCCCCGAACGGCGGAGCGGGCCGCACGCAGATCGCCAAAGGCGGACGGAAAGGCGGACAAAGGGCAGGCGGAAAAGGTTGCGGGCGGCACGGCGAAAAAAAGTTGCGGAATATTTGTTTATCCGATAAAAAGGGCGTACATTTGCAGACCAAAAATGTGTTTCGAACACTAACTATTGCAATTCAATGTACGTTATCGTAGAAATCGCAGGTCAGCAATTCAAAGCTGAAAAGGGTCGGAAGCTCTATGTACACCGTCTTCAGGGCGAAGTTGATTCGTCCGTGAGCTTCGACAAAGTCCTGCTTGCAGACAACGACGGTCAGGTTAAAGTCGGCGCACCTGTAGTAGAAGGCGCCGCAGTAAAGTGCAAGATCCTGAAGCACCTGAAGGACGACAAGGTCCTGGTCTTCAAGAAGAAGCGCAGAACGGGCTATCAGAAGTGCAACGGTCACCGTCAGTATCTGACCCAGATTCTCGTGGAGGAAATCGTTGCGTAACCCTTAAAAACGAAGTAGCACAATGGCACACAAGAAAGGTGTAGGTAGTTCGAAGAACGGCCGTGAGTCGGAAAGCAAGCGACTCGGCATCAAACTGTTCGGCGGCCAGTTCGCCAAGGCGGGCAACATCATCGTTCGTCAGCGCGGTACGGTACACAACGCCGGTGAGAATGTAGGTATGGGCAAAGACCATACGCTGTTTGCGCTCGTAGACGGAACGGTTTCGTTCTGCAAGAAGGGCGAGAACAAGTCCTATGTAAGCGTTATGCCGCTGAGCGAGTAAGCGCTTGCGACACACGAATCCGACGGGGCATGTCAACAGACATGTCCCGTCTTGTTTTTACGGAGGAACCGGGAGCAGCTGTCATGCCTCGTTCTCTTGCCCGCATCCTGCCCCGTTCTCTCCTGCCCGCTTCCTTCCCCGCTGCCCGACCGAACGCATGGCGCCGTCGTTTTCGGCCGTATGCCCGCAGAGCACAGTCTGCGGAAAATGTACGACGACACTACCTGAAGCGGCGGGCCTCAGCCGCGGGACTGCTGCTGCCCGCAGTCCAAAAGCCGGCTCCGCTGCCGCCGCTCCTGCGACAAATCCGACAAACGGGTCTTCGCCTTCCCGCGGCAACCGACACGCAAGCCGGCAGTCGTCGCAGCGGACTGCCGCATACCGCAGTCCGCACGCCGCGCAAGCGGAAAAAGCAACGGAGCGCCTCCATATTTTTTGCAGCGGGGCGCGGCGGATGCAAAAATTTATCTTATCTTTGCAATCGTCGTCGATCGCCGGTCGACGAGCTATATCATAAAGGGTAAGCAACTCTTTATATCTGCATGTAAACTTGGGACCCTCCGCACGGAGGTTGTTTAATCTGGGTATAATAGTTGTCGGTCCTTGTTATGTTCCGCTCACAAAGGGCGGAACAAACAAGGGCGCAGGACAGCTGCCGGATTCGGGTTCCCAAGACCTACATGCAGAGGCTGACACCGCGCCCCTTTTTATTTGCGGGCTCTTTTGTTCAGTCACCGCCATCGTCGCCCGCCGCTCTGCGGCACGACGACGGGTGTATTCGTTGCAATCTTCCGAACAGCCGGTGCCCTTATGCACCGGTTCACGCTGCGATCAAACAGGAGCGGGCCGTTCCCCGCCGTGCCACCGGTACGGCGGGGCGGTTGTTTATCCGGCTGCCACCCGAAGCTCCTCCGACAAGCACTTATTCATGCCCTTATTCGATTTTAATTCGTATATTTGTCGCAGAGGCCCCGCCTCGAAACCATGAACAAAGATAGAAAATATATTTTCCAAATCCAATATAAATGGATAATAATCTTTCCAACATCAAGGAGCGCTGCCTCTTTCTGGCCAATTTCAAGGGGTACACTCTGGAAGATTTCTGCACCAGAATCGGCATGACATACGGCAGTTTCAAAGGAAAAGCAAAAAATTCTGCCCTAAACTCCCATGCAATGGAAAAAATAATAACTATGATTCCGGATGCGAATCTCTCCTGGCTGCTGACGGGGCGCGGCCCGATGATCCTGGCACAAGGCTGCGAACAGAGCGTCTGGCCGGATTTCGGGGAGGCGGACGCAGACGAAGGGCTGCTGCAGCGCATCGAGCAACTGACGCAGGAAAATATGCGGCTGCAAAGTAAAATCGAGGCCCAGAACGATTTGATCGGGCTCATCGTCGACCGGCTGACGAAACACGGCAGCGAAGGAATCGACGGCCTCTTCCGAAACGTCTGAACACCGGCACCGAACGGCACAAAGAACCCCGCCGCGAATCGCGTTACAGCAATCTTCGGCGGGGTGTTTCAGATACAGGCCCTCTCGGCATCCTATCGCCGGTGCTCCTCCACCCAGCGGGTCAGTTCGACGAAATCGGCGACCGAAAGCTGCTCGGCGCGCTGCGAGAAGAAGGGATGTTCGGCTCCACCGAAGTCGCCGAAAGCGGCCTTCAAGGCATTGCGGACCATCTTGCGGCGTTGTCCGAAGGCGGCCTTCACCACCTTGACGAACAACTCTTCGTCGCAGTCGAGCCGTGCGACGCCGTTGCGGCGCAGGCGGATCACGGCGCTCTTCACCTTCGGAGGCGGCGCGAAGACCGTTTCGTTGACCGTAAAGAGGTATTCGATGTCGTACCACGCCTGCAACAGCACCGAAAGGATGCCGTACTCGCGCGAACCGGGCGGCTCGGCGATGCGCACCGCCACCTCCTTCTGGATCATGCCGACGCATTCGGGAATCAGATCCCTGTTTTCGAGCAGTTTGAAAAAGATTTGCGAGGAGATGTTATACGGGAAATTGCCGATCAGCCGCAATCCCTCCGCGAAGCGTGCACGCAGGTCGAGTTTCAGGAAATCGCCCTCGATCAGCCGCGGCGCAAAGTCGGGATAGTGCGCATGCAGGTAGTCGACGCTCTCCGTGTCGATCTCGGCTCCCCATGTCCGCAGCTCCTTGCGCGCCAGCAGAAACTGCGTCAGCACGCCCATGCCGCACCCCACCTCGAGTACCTCGGCAGGCAGTTCGGCGGTGCCGCCCGAGAGGGCGTCGCAAATCTTGCGCGCGATGTTCAGATCGACCAGAAAGTGCTGGCCCAGCGCCTTTTTCGCCCGAACCTCCGTCATGACCGTCGCCGTTTGATGGTTTCACGCGGCGTCCCGCGGCGTGCATTTCGCTGCCGCTGCGCCACGCGGAAGGCGAAGAGCATCAGCATAAAGCCGACGAGCAGCACCCCGACCGACACCCACATCCACGGCGAGGAGGGCATGTATTCCAACGCATAGATCACGGCGGCGACCGCCACGACCATCACCAGCAGCCGCACGAGCTGCATCCAATCGAATCGTATCTTCATTCGTCTGTTCTTCTTCGTTCGGCAGAAGGGGCGTATCAATTGCCCATCTCGCACATGAACTTGATGCGCACGAGGCGGATCTCCTCCTCGGAGTAGTCCGAACCCAGCTCCTCGATCGCCGCATCGAGCGAATCGCTCTCGGCATCCTCCTTGAAATAGAGGTAGATGTCCTCCACCTTATCCTCATCCATAAAGCTGTCGATGTAGTAGGAGATATCGAGGTGCGTACCCGAGTTGACGATGCCCTCGATCTCGGAGAGCAGCTCGTCGAAATCGAGATTCTTGGCGCGGGCGATATCCTCGAAATCCATCTTGCGGTCGATCGACTGGATGATGAAGATCTTGTTGCCCGACTTGGCGCCCACGCCCTTCACGACCATATCCTGCGGACGGATGATCTCCTTCTCCTCGACGTAGGCCTTGATCAGGGCGATGAACTGCGCGCCGAAGCGCTTCGCCTTGCCCGCGCCGACACCCGTGATGTTCTGCATCTCCTCGATCGTGATCGGGTATTGGATCGCCATATCCTCCAGCGACGGATCCTGGAAAATCACGAAGGGGGGCAGCTCATGCTGCTTGGCCACCTTCTTGCGCAGGTCCTTGAGCATCGCGAAGAGCTCCTCGTCCGCCACCCCGCCGCCGCGGCCCGCGGGAGCCGCCGCCTCGGCGGCCGTCTGCTCGCCGTCGTAGTCGTGATCGAGCGTAATCTGCACCGAATGCGGGCGGGCGATGAACTGCTCGCCCTTGGCGTTGATCGAGATCAGGCCGTAGTTCTCGATGTTCTTGTCGATCAGGCCGAGGATCTGCGCCTCACGCATCACCGCACCCCAGTAGCGGGCATCGTGATCCTCGCCCGCGCCGAACCATTTCGAGTCCTGGTGGCCGTAGCTCTTGACGAGGGCCGTCACCTTGCCCGTCAGCACGCTGATGAGGTAGTCGACCTTGAATTTGTCGCCCAAATCGCGCAGCGTCTGCAGCGCAAGGCGCAGCGAGGTCTTCGCCTCGACGCGCGGGCGGGGATTGCGGCAGTTGTCGCAGCAGCCGCAGTTCTCCTC
>CAZVGH010000001.1:38246-48588 GCA_964626515.1 uncultured Alistipes sp. | reverse complement strand
AACCGCTTAAAATTCCACAACGATGGCAAAGGAGATCAAATATAACGTAGAGGCGCGTGAGCTCCTCAAGGAGGGTGTCGACGCCCTGTCGAACGCCGTGAAGGTAACGCTGGGTCCCAAGGGCCGCAACGTGATTATCGACAAGAAGTTCGGTGCTCCCCACATCACCAAGGACGGTGTGACGGTAGCCAAGGAAGTCGAGCTCGAGGACGCATTCGCCAACATGGGTGCGCAGATGGTTCGCGAGGTGGCTTCGAAAACGAACGACGATGCGGGCGACGGTACGACGACCGCCACGGTGCTGGCACAGGCCATCATCGGCGTCGGTCTGAAGAACGTGACGGCGGGTGCCAACCCGATGGACCTCAAGCGCGGTATCGACAAGGCGGTCGAGACGGTCGTTTCGTCGCTGCGCGAGCAGTCGCAGGAGGTCGGTTCGGACTATGCGAAGATCGAGCAGGTCGCCACCATCTCGGCTAACAACGACTCGAACATCGGCAAGCTGATCGCCGAGGCGATGGCCAAGGTGAACAAGGAGGGCGTCATCACGGTCGAGGAGGCCAAGGGTACCGAGACGCATGTCGAGGTGGTCGAGGGCATGCAGTTCGACCGCGGTTACATCTCGGCCTATTTCATCACCGATCCCGAGAAGATGGAGGCGCAGCTCGAGAAGCCGTTCATCCTCATCACGGACAAGAAGGTTTCGACGATGAAGGAGCTGATGGGCGTGCTGGAGCCCGTGGCACAGAGCGGCCGCTCGCTGCTCATTATCGCCGAGGATGTTGACGGCGAGGCGCTGTCGGCTCTCGTGGTGAACAAGCTGCGCGGCACGTTGAAGATCGCCGCCTGCAAGGCGCCGGGCTTCGGTGACCGCCGCAAGGAGATGCTGGAGGATATCGCCGTGCTGACGGGCGCGACGGTGATCTCGGCCGACAAGGGCATGAAGATCGAGGATGCGTCGCTCCAGATGCTCGGCACGGCCGACAAGGTGACGCTCAACAAGGAGAATACGACGATCGTCGACGGTGCCGGCGACAAGCAGGCCATTGCGGCCCGCGTGGCGCAGATCCGCGCCTCGATCGAGAAATCGACCTCGGACTACGACCGTGAGAAGCTGCAGGAGCGTCTGGCCAAGCTGGCCGGCGGTGTAGCCGTCCTCTACGTCGGTGCCGCTACGGAGGTCGAGATGAAGGAGAAGAAGGACCGTGTCGACGATGCGCTGGCCGCTACGCGTGCCGCCGTCGAGGAGGGTATCGTTCCGGGCGGCGGTGTCGCCTACATCCGCGCCACGAAGGCCCTCGAGGGGATGAAGGGCGCCAACGACGACCAGACGACGGGTATTCAGATCATCAAGCGCGCCATCGAGGAGCCGCTGCGCCAGATCGTGGCCAACGCCGGCGGCGAGGGCTCGGTCGTAGTGAACAAGGTTCGCGAGGGCGAGGGCACGTTCGGCTACAACGCCCGCGACGATCGTTACGAGGATATGCTCGCAGCAGGTATCATCGACCCGACGAAGGTGTCGCGCGTAGCGCTCGAGAACGCCGCGTCGATCGCCTCGATGTTCCTCACGACGGAGTGCGTGCTTGCCGAGAAGAAGTCCGAGCAGCCCGCTATGCCTGCCATGCCCGCAGGCGGTATGGGCGGCATGATGTAATTCCGCGACACATCTGAAACAGAGCGGCCGTCTCCCATTTGGAGACGGCCGCCTGTCGTATCAGCGGATTGCGGCGCGGTCGCGGAACGCTTTCGGGGTGCACCCCTCCATGCGTTTGAAGAAGCGGGCGAAGTGCTGCGGATGCCGGAAGCCGAGCGCTTCGGCGATCTGCTTGACGTTGCAGGCGGGATCGAGGATACGGACTTTCGCCACGTCGATCATCTTTTGTCGGATGTGTTCCTGGGCCGTGCGGCCGGTGACCTGTTTCACCAGATCGCCGAAATAGTTGGGCGAAAGACAAACCCGGTCGGCGAAATACTTGACGGTCGGGGTCCCCTGCTCGGCGGCGGCGCCGGAGTCGAGGTAGTCGTCGAGCAGCTTTTCAAAGCGGTTCAGCGTGTCGTGGTTGAGCTCGCTGCGGGTGGCGAACTGCCGTTCGTAGAAGCGCATGCAGTAGTTGAGCAGCGTTTCGAGGTTCGAGACGATGAGCGCTTTGGAGAACTTGTCGACGGGGTGTTGCAGCTCGCGCTCGATCTTCTCCATGTAGTCCTGAACGAGCATGCGCTCTTCGGCCGAGAGGTGCAGCGCCTCGGTGGAGGCGTAGGAGAAGAAGGTGTACTGGTTCATCTTCGCGGCGAGGGCCGTGCCGTGCAGCAGGTCGGGATGGAACAGCACGCCGATCGACTCGGGAGCGGCACCCTGTTCGGGGCGGTGGACGCCGACCGTCTGTCCCGGACCGAAGGCGACCACCGTGTCGTCGTCGAAGTCGTAGACCGTCTTGCCGTAGTCGATGACGCAGCCTGCGGTCTTTTTGAGAAACAGCGCATAGATGCCGAAGAGCATCCGGTACGGCGCATAGCCCGTCATGCGGTCGAAGCGGACGACGCCGACCTCGGGGTGGTGCGTCTCGAAGCCGAAGCAGCGGTTGTAGCGTTCGATGCTGTCGGCGTGTATGGTGGTCATGTCGTTCATGGATCGGTTCTTTGATGCAAAGAAAATCATTTTTTCGCTTCTTCGGAAACCTTCGGGCGAGAACTTTTGCCGAAAGCCCTGTGCGGCACGGTGCGGAGCCTGCGGCTGCCGATCCGTAATCGGAGGCTTCGGTTCCCGTAATGCGGGTAGGAGAATTGTCGAAAAGAAACGCTATCTTCGCGGACAAAACGACAAGCAGGATGGAAAAACGAATGAAAACGCCCCTTTCGGCGCCGATGCAGGCGACCGGGGAACTCAATGCGGAGGTGGAGCGGACGCGCCGCCTCGTGGGCGAACTCAACGCAGGCTACCGCACGCCCGACGAGATTCGGACGCTGCTCGGTGCGATCTGGGGTGCGCCTGTGGATGAATCGGTGCGGATGTTTCCGCCCTTCTATACGGCCTTCGGCAAACGGACGCGGGTCGGCCGCGAGGTCTTCATCAATTTCGGCTGCACGTTCCTCGATCAGGGCGGCATCACGCTCGAGGACGGTGTCTTCATCGGCCCGGGCGTGAAGATCGTTACGGAGGGGCACCCCGAGGATCCTGCCTGCGTCACCTGCTGCAGACGGCGCCGGTCGTCGTGCGCCGCAACGCTTGGATCGGCGCGGGGGCGATTCTGCTGCCGGGCGTAGAGATCGGCGAAAACGCCATCGTGGCAGCCGGAGCCGTGGTATCGAAGCCTGTGCCTGCCGGTACGATCGTCGGCGGCGTGCCGGCCGTCGCGCTGCGCGAATTGCGCTATTAGCGCTGTCTCGTACCTCTTTTTTGAGGCTTTTATGCCGTGCGGAGTTTGCAACTCCGCTTTTTTTGTCTATCTTTGTATCGATTAAAGAGGGGTGCCTGTTTGGACCCGATTCCCGGATTGCGAAGCGGAGCGATCCGTCTTCCGCGAACGGAATCGACGAACGGCTGAGATCATACCCTTGGAACCTGTACGGATAATGCCGGCGTAGGGACTTGTTCGATTCGATGCGACCCGATCGGGTGCATTCCTCTTTGCACACATACACCATAATTGTTTTTTCGTGATGAAAATTCATGTGAACCATGCCGAGGTCGAACTCGGCACGCGGGCAACCGTCGCGGACCTCGTGGCCGCACGGCAGCTGCCCGATCGGGGAATCGCGGTCGCCGTGGAGAATAAAGTCGTCCCCAAAGCGCAGTGGCACACTACCCTGCTCTTCGAGGGTGCGCAGGTGATGATCATTCGGGCGGTCTGCGGCGGCTGACGATGCGTATTACGATTCTGACCCCCGAAACCTTTCTTCCGTGCGAGGCGGAGGCGCTGCGGCGCATGGCCGAGGCCTCTCCGGCCGTGGGCATCCATCTGCGGAAACCCGCCGCTACGGAGCGGCAGCTGCGCGAGCTGCTGGACCGGCTTCCGCCGTCGCTCTATGCGCGGATCGCGCTGCACGACCACCATCGGCTGGCCGTCGAATACGGGCTGGGCGGCATACATCTGAACCGCCGTGCGCCGCAGCCCCCTGCCTGCTGGCACGGACGGATCAGCCGCTCGTGCCACACGACGGATGAGCTGGTGCGTTGCACGACGGAGGATACTCTCTTTTTAAGTCCGATCTACGACAGCCTCTCCAAACGGGGCTACAAGGCTGCCTTCACGGCCGACGAACTGGCTGCGGCTGCCGATGCGGGGTTGCTGACGGCCCGCGTCACGGCACTGGGCGGTGTAATGCCCGAGCGGCTGCCCGAGCTGGCCGCGCTGGGGTTCGGCGGCGCCGCTTTTCTGGGCTGGGTCTGGGAGGAACCTGCCCTTGTATCCGTAATGAAACGAATCGAAAGAATCCTGTGTTACAATTCATCACTCACCGAACCGACCGATACGACTGTCTGTCGGGCGCTGCCGCCGCGCTGAAAGGCGGCTGCCGCTGGATCCAGCTGCGCATGAAGGAGGCTTCGGCCGAAGAGATCGTCCGCACGGGCTGTGCGCTGCGGACCTTGTGCGACCGATATGGCGCGACGCTCATCCTCGACGATCGGGTCGAACTGGTCGAAAGCATCGGGGCCGACGGCGTGCACCTCGGCAAACACGACATGGCACCCGATGCGGCCCGCCGCCTGCTCGGGCCGCGGGCGATCGTCGGCGGCACGGCCAACACGATCGAGGATATCGAACGGCTGGTCGCACTCGGCGTCGACTACATCGGCCTCGGCCCATACCGCTTTACGCAGACGAAGAAAAACCTTTCGCCGATTTTGGGGGCGGAGGGGTATCGCCGCATCCTCGCGCAGTGTCGTGCGCGGGGCTTCGATCGGCCGATCGTGGCGATCGGCGGCATCGAATGCGCCGATATTCCCGAACTCCTGCAGTGCGGCGTGTCGGGCGTGGCCCTCTCGGGGGTGCTGCTGCGGGCGGACGATGCGGCGGCGGAGACCGAACGAATACTTGAAACAATCCAAAACAACCGATTATGAATCAACTTGTCATCGGCGGACGAACCTTCTCGTCCCGCCTCTTTCTCGGCACCGGCAAATTCAGCTCCAATGCGCTGATGGCCGAAGCCGTCGCAGCCTCGGCGTCGGAACTGGTCACCGTGGCCATGAAGCGCATCGACTTGCACGACGGCGAAGACGACATGCTCCGCCACATCCTCCGCGAGGGGGTGCAGCTGCTTCCCAACACCTCGGGGGTCCGCACGGCCGAGGAGGCGGTGCTGGCCGCGCAGCTGGCGCGCGAAGCATTCGAAACAAACTTCATCAAGCTCGAAATCCATCCCGATCCGCGCTATCTGCTCCCCGACCCCGTCGAGACGCTCAAGGCGACCGAGCGGCTGGCGAAGCTGGGTTTCGTCGTGCTGCCCTACGTGCAGGCCGACCCCGTGCTCTGCAAGCGGCTCGAGGAGGCCGGCACGGCGGCCGTCATGCCGCTCGGAGCGCCGATCGGCACCAACAAAGGATTGCTGACGCGCGATTTCCTGCGGATCATCATCGAACAGAGCAACGTCCCGGTGGTCGTCGATGCGGGTATCGGTGCGCCGTCGCACGCTGCTGAGGCGATGGAGATGGGCGCCGACGCCGTGTTGGTCAATACGGCGATCGCCGTGGCGGGCGATCCCGTCCGCATGGCGGCCGCCTTCCGCGAGGCGGTCAAGGCGGGCCGCGAAGCCTATGAAGCGGGGCTGGGTGCCATGGCGGCGGACGGAGTGCGCGCCGAGGCCAGCAGTCCCCTGACGTCGTTTCTCGATTAAACGGTGAACGAAGATGTTTTCGGAAGAACTTGCCAAATACGACTGGGAGGAGGTTACGGCCCGCATCCGCAACAAGCGGGCGGACGACGTCGAACGGGCGCTGGCCAAAGAGCGCCTGACGGCGGACGACTTCATGGCGCTCGTCTCCCCCGCCGCCGCACCCTATCTGGAGCGGATGGCGCAGCTGAGCCGCCGCTATACGCAGGAGCGGTTCGGCTGCACGATCTCGATGTACGTGCCGCTGTATCTCACCAACTCCTGCACGAACCATTGCGTCTACTGCGGTTTCCGCGCTCCGAACCGCATCCCGCGGGTCATCCTGAAGGAGGAGGAGATCGCGGCCGAGTGCGAAGCCATTCGCGAGCTGGCGCCCTTCGGGAACCTGCTGCTCGTTACGGGCGAGAATCCGCGGGCCGCAGGCGTGGACTATATCGAACGGGCGCTGCAGGTGGCGCGTCCCTACTTCGCTAACCTGACGATCGAGGTGATGCCGCTCGCAAGCGACGAGTATGCGCGGCTGACGCGCTCGGGGCTGAACGGCGTGGTCTGCTTTCAGGAGACCTACCACCGGGCGCGCTACAACATCTATCATCCGCGCGGCCGCAAGGCCGATTTCGAGTGGCGCGTCAACGGTTTCGACCGCATGGGGCAGGCGGGGTTACACAAGATCGGCATGGGCGTGCTGATCGGTCTGGAAGACTGGCGCACGGACGTGACGATGATGGCGATCCACCTGCAGTACCTGCGCCGGCGCTACTGGCAGACGCGTTACAGCGTCAACTTCCCGCGTATGCGCCCCTCGGAGGGCGGTTTTCAGCCCAACGTCACGATGAGCGACCGCGAGCTCGCCCAGCTCGTCTTCGCCTTCCGCATCTTCGACCACGACGTCGACATCTCCTACTCGACACGCGAGGCGCCCGATTTCCGCGACCGCATGGCGATGCTCGGCGTCACCTCGATGAGTGCGGGTTCGAAGACCGAGCCGGGCGGTTACCGCACCTATCCGCAGGCGCTCGAGCAGTTCAGCGTGAACGACGACCGCTCGCCGCAGGAGGTGGCGGCCGCCATTCGCAGCCACGGTTACGAAGCGGTCTGGAAAGACTGGGACCCTGTATTCGACGGCCGATGAAGACGACACGTTATGCCCGGCAGGAGATGCTGCCCGAGATCGGGGCGGCCGGGCAGCGGCGGCTCGCCGAAGCATCGGTGCTCGTGGTCGGGGTCGGCGGCCTCGGTTCGGCCGTGGCGCTCTATCTGACAGCCGCGGGGGTGGGACGGATCGGGCTGATCGACGACGATGCGGTCAGCGAAACCAACCTGCAGCGGCAGATTCTCTACACCGAAGCGGAGGTCGGCACTCCGAAGGTCGAGTGCGCGCGACGGCGTCTGCAGGCGCTCTCCTCGGATACCTGTATCGAGGTGTGGCCCGAGCGGCTGACGGCGGCGAATGCCGAGGCGATCATCGGCCGTTACGATCTGGTGGCGGACGGCTGCGACAACTTCGCCACCCGCTATGCGATCGACGACGCCTGCGCCCGGCTGGGAAAGCCCTACGTCTACGGCTCGATCGGCGCCTTCACGGGACAGGTGGCGGTCTTCGACCTGTGCGGCGGGATGCGTTACCGCGACCTCTTTCCCGACGAGCCGCCGACGCCGGCGGAGCCCGCAGGCGTGCTGGGTGCGACGCCCGGCACGATCGGTTGCCTGGAGGCCTCCGAGGCGCTCAAGATTCTCGCGGGCTGCGGGCAGCCGCTGCGCAACCGCCTTTTTACGATCGATCTGCTGACAATGGAGAGCCGCACGATCGAACTTTAACGACAACAAACAGCAAAACAACATGGAAAAGAAAGGATTTGACCGCTATGCGGCGAAATACGACGCCTGGTTTCTGGAGAACCGCGGCGTACTCTATTCGGAGGTGAAACTCGTGGCGCACTGCCTGCGGAATGCGGGGCGGGTCTTCTCGGTCGGCTGCGGCAGCGGCCTCTTCGAAAAGATACTCCGCGACGAGTTCGGCATCGCCGTCGACGAAGGGCTGGAGCCCTCGGCCGGCATGGCCGAGATCGCCCGCAAGCGCGGCATGCAGGTAACGGTCACGACGGCCGAGGCGCACGACTTCGGTACCGCCTGTTACGATACGATCTTGCTCAACGGCACGCCGAGTTACATCACCGACCTGAAACTCGTCTTTGAGAAGGCGTGGGCGGCCCTGCGGCCGGGCGGGCGGATCGTCGTCATCGACGTGCCGAAGGAGAGTTCCTACGGCCTGCTCTACAACTTGGCCAAGGCGGTCGGCACGTGGGATCATCCCCTGCTGGCCGGCTGCTATCCGCCCAATCCCTATCCGATCGAGTTCGTCGAGGTGGCGGCCTGGCGGACGACGGCTGAGAAGATTGCGCTGCTGACCGAGACGGGATTCGTCTGCCTGGAGGCGGCGCAGACGCTGACCCGCCACCCGCTCTATTCGGATGCGGCTGTCGAGGAGCCCGTCGAAGGGTACGACCGCGGCGATTACGTGGCCGTCTGCGGCTATAAATGCTGACGCGGCGATGGCAGCTGCATGGAGCGAACAGGCGTGGGCGGCAGCCGCACCCGTCTATGATAAGATACTCGGGCTCCCCTTCGTGCGGGGGCTGGCCGACGGATCGCTCTCCGCGGAGCGTTTCCGCTATTATGTGCGGCAGGATGCGCTCTACCTCAAGCGCTACGCGCCGCGGTTGAAGCAACTTGCCTCCCGTCTGCCGCAGCGGCGGCAGCAGCTCGATTTCGAGGGCTTCGCCTCCGAGGGCATGGCCGCGGAGGAGGCGCTGCACTGCAGCTTTCTGCAAGGCGAGGCGCCCCCTGCGGAGGACGAGATGTCGCCGGCGTGTCGGCTCTACATCTCGGTGCTCGATGCGTCGCTGCTGCACGAGACGGAGGTCGCCGTCGCCGCGCAGCTCCCCTGCTTTTGGGTCTATCAGCGCGTGGGTGAGGCGATCCTGCGCAGTGCCCGCCTCGACGGGAACCCCTACCGCCGCTGGATCGAGACGTATGGCGACGGGGCCTTCGCGGCCTCGGCCCGTCGGGCGGTCGGGATCTGCGACGAACTGGCGGCCGAAGCCCCGGAGGAGGTGCGGCAGCGCATGACCGACGCTTTTGTGCGAAGCACCCGCCTCGAAGGGCTCTTTTGGGAGAGCGCCTGGCAGCCGGTGTGTCAGACCTTGTAAAAACGAACCGATTATGAAGCGATACAAAAGAACTTTGACTATTGCCGGCAGCGACCCGAGCGGTGGAGCCGGCATCCAGGCCGACCTGAAGACCTTCGCCGCGTGCGGCTGCTACGGCATGTCGGCCATTGTCGCGGTGGTCGACGAAAATACGGTCGGCGTGACGGGGGTGCACCCTGTCCCCGTGGATTTCGTGACGGGGCAGATCCGTTCGGTGCTGGACGATATCGGAGCCGATGCCGTGAAGATCGGCATGCTGCACTCGTCGGAGCTGATTCGGGCCGTGCGGGATACGCTGGCCCGTTACGACGTGCGCAACATCGTGCTCGATCCCGTGATGGTGGCCACCTCGGGGGATCCGCTGCTGCAGCGGGAGGCGGTCGAGACGCTGCGGGACGAACTGATCCCCTGTGCGCGGGTCATTACGCCCAACATTCCCGAGGCGGAGATGCTGCTCGGACGGCGCATCGCGTCGCAGGCGCAGCTGCCCGAGGCGGCGCGCAAACTTTCGTGCGGCGGACGGGTGTCGGTGCTGCTCAAGGCAGGGCATCTCTCCGACGAAGAGCTGGTCGACGTCCTCTACGATGCCGGGCGGGATGCGATCGTCGAACTGCGCTCGCGGCGGTTGCAGACGTGCAACACGCACGGGACGGGCTGTACCCTCTCGTCGGCCGTCGCCGCCTTCCTGGCGCACGGGTTCGACCTCACGGAGGCGGTGCTGCGTGCCAAGGAGTACCTCGACACGGCGCTGCGGCAGGGCGCCGCCTACGCCGTCGGGCACGGACACGGCCCCGTGCATCATTTCTGGCGCTACTGGGAATAGCCTCAAGACGGGCTCCGGCCTCGGATCGGAGCCCGTCTTGGGCTGCATCTCATCACAAATAGGGATTTCGGGCGGAGGCGGCTCGAGGCGAATCCCTACTACTGGGTATTGGACGGCAGGGCTTTTCGGGCGTACCTTTGCATGGTGAAAGAACGTGTGAACGGATGAACGGAATCTCGGAATATCGTGCTGCGGACCGCATGCGGGACCTGATTCGCGACAACGGCGCCCTGCTGATGGTCATGAGCCGCTTCGGCATCTCGCTCGGGTTCGGCGACCGCACGGTGCGCGAAATCTGCGATGAGCAGCAGGTCGACGCGCCGACGTTTCTGGCCGTGGCAAACTATATCGGCGGCAAGAACGTTGCAGGCGGCACCCTATCGCTCGCCCCGCTGATCGGCTACCTGAAGTCCGCGCATGCCTATTTCCTCGATTTCGCCCTTCCGGCGATCCGCCGCAAACTGATCGAGGCGATCGA
>CAZVGH010000001.1:0-38146 GCA_964626515.1 uncultured Alistipes sp. | reverse complement strand
CCGATACGTTGAGCCGCCGCGAGTGCGAGATCATCGCCTGCGTGGCGAAGGGCATGACCAACAAGGCGATTGCCGACCGCCTCTGCCTTTCGATCCATACTGTGACGACGCACCGCCGCAACATCACCGCGAAGTTGCAGATCCACACCCCTGCCGGCCTGACGATCTACGCCATCGTCCACAAGCTTGTTTCGCTGCAGGAGATCAATCGAAAAGGAGTGAAAACGGAGCAAGCGTAAATAAAAAGGGTGTCGGTGCCGACAGGCTGCCGACGGAAAGGACGCCGCACTTCGCGGCGTCTTTTTGTTTGTCCGGGATCCGTGCTGCGAATCGGTGCGGACGATTTTTTCGTCCGGAATTTGGAAATTCGAAATATATCGTCTACCTTTGTATCGTCAACCGATATAACGACGAACGAAATACAAAAAACGGAAACTATGAATCAAGCGAACAATGCACTGACCGAAGCGGTCTACTACATTCTGCTGGCGCTCGTCGAGCCGCTGCACGGTTACGGCATTATGCAGCGCACGGCCGCATTGAGCGGCGGCCGGCTGGTCATTTCGGCGGGAACGCTTTACGGGGCCCTCTCGTCCCTGCTCGACAAGGGGTGGATCGAACCCGTCGCTACTGCGGAGGAGAGCCGCAAGAAGGCCTACTGCCTGACGGCGGAAGGGCGTACGGTGCTCGAGGCCGAACTCGAACGGCTGTGCGAGCTGGTACGCAACGGCGAACGAATTTTGAACAACCGATAATCAAACGACAAGACTATGAAAGAGTATCGAACCTGTTGGCGCTTCTACCGAATCGCCGACTACGACCGCGAGGAGCGGTGGCTGAACGAGATGGCAGCCGCGGGCTGGAACTTCGTCCGCACGAACGGTTTCCGCTTCGTCTTCCGCAAGGGGACTCCCGGCGAGTTCCGCTACAAGATCGATCTGATGGAGCGCAACGGCGACGACTGCGTGCGCGAGGAGTATTTCAACTTCCTGACCGATTGCGGCAACCGCATCGTCTGCGAGTACAAGGACTTTCTGTACCTGCAGCGTGCCGCGACCGACGGACCCTTCGAGGCGACGGAGGATGCCTATGCGCGGCTGCGCGTGGTGAACAAGGCCTACGACTTCTCGGTCCGCATAGCCTGCCGGCTGCAGCGGATCTTCCTGTTTGTGATCCTGCTCGGCCTTTTCTTCGGTGCCGTTTTCCCGCACGTCGCCTATTTCCGGTCGTTCGTGCTGGGTGTCGGCATCGGTTCCGTGATCGCGATGGCGCTTATCTGGGTGCCGATCCTGTCGAAGCTCCGCCGGCGGGTGAACAACCTGATCCGGGAGGTCGGCGTGAAGCAATAGTATTCACCTCACCCCTTTTGAAACGCGAACGGGCTCCCTTCGAAAAGGGAGCCCGTTCGGTCTGTTTTCCGGGATCGTTTAGAAGACGTTCTTGCGCTTGCCCGTGACGGTCGGGATGACCATGATCGGCTCGGGTTCGGCGGCGGGGATGATGTCCCGGTATTTCTTTTCGATACCCGACTCCTCCTGCACGGCCAGCGCCTCGGGACCGAAGGGTACGTTGCGGAATACCTTCGTGCCCTCGATCGTCGTGCCGTTTCCGCTGTTCACCAGACGGTTGTCCTTGACGAAATTGTTGACGATGCGGATGTCGTAGTCTCGGTCCGAGTCGATGTGCAGCCACAGCTGCCACATGCTGACGATGAAATTCTCCTCGATGAGCCAGCCCGACGAACCGTCGTCGGGATAGATGCAGCGCGGACCGTCGAAAAGGTAGTTGCGGCGGGCGACCGATCCCGGCTGGCGGCCCAGCATGTAGATGATGCCGCCGTCGGAGAGCATCTGGTGCGTGTGGCCCGCGCGGTTGTAACTGATCGAGTTGCCGCCGGCGACCTTCGACTCGGGAATGTTGGCGTTGCCCCACCACCAGCCGAGGGCGATGGCGCCGTAGGGTACGCCGTAGATGTCGTTGTGGTCGTAGCGGACGTTCTTCACGAAGAAGCCCAGCAGCGATTCTGCCTGACGGAAATCGAGGCTCACGTTGCGGATGTAGTTGTTCGTGACAGCGATATCGCGGCAGATGCCCTCGATGCCGGGGGCATAGACGCAGCCCGGGGCGCCGTCTCCGATCTCGTAGTGCTGCGGGTGGCCGACGCTCACGGCGTTGCCCAACAGATCGTTGAAATAGCAGCCCGTCACCTCGGCGTCGCGGACGTCGTTTACGAGGTTGACCGCCACGGCCGATCCGAGGTGCTCGAAGCGGTTGCGGATGAAGCGGATGTTACGGGCGTTCTTCACCTCGATCGTACCTGCCGGGACGTCGCAGCTGTTGTATTTGGTCGGGTGCCAGTTGCCGTCGGGGATATATTTCATCGCGAGGCCCAGCGACTGGATGCCGCCGAAGCCGTGCGACCCCTCCATCTCGACCAGATTCCAGGTATCGTGCGAGAAAGTGATCCCCTCGAAGGAGACGTTCTCGACGTTCGACGAGCAGGAGGAGCCGTGGATGCGCAGCAGCCCCTCGGTGACGGGGGCGATCACCTCGGCGGTGGAGAGGTCTTCGCCGTCACCCATATAATAGATGGTCTGCGCGGCACGGTCGAAATAGAACTCGCCCGGCTCGTCGAGCAGTTCGTAGGCGTTGCGGAGCAGGAAGGCGCCCGTGAACTTGGTCTTGCCGGCCCAGGCCAGCGAATTGAGGATCGTCGAATAGGGCTGCTGCAGCTCGATGGCGATCTCGTCGCCCCACTTTTCGACAGCCGATGCGCAGAGGATCTTCTCGGTCCAGACGTTATTCTGCACGAGTTCGACATCCTCAGGGTTGCGGAATGGCATCACCTCGGCGCTTTGCGCGAAGCGGATGCCTTCGACGCTCTTGCCGGCGCCGAAGGCCCACGGCTCGTTGCCCGTGACCTCGATCTCGCCATAGCTGCCGAGCGCCTGAATCGGGGCTTTCGTGCCGGCCATGCGGGCGCGGTGGCCGTTGACGAGCAGTGTGCGCTGCTTGCGGTCGCTTTGGAACGGCGCTTTCCACAGGTTCCCATGGACGCGCTGCCACCCCTCGATGCGGACGCCGCCGCTGATGACGGGCTGTTCGCCCTCGGCCGCCTCGAAGCGGACCGTATGGCCGTTCTTGCCGCCGAGCGTTTCGTCGATCACGAGCGGGGCGTCGAACCGGTAGGTGCCGCCGTGCAGACGGACGACGACGTCGCTTTTCTGGTTGCGGACCGCCTTGCGCAGCGTTTTAACCGCCTCGGTGAAGGTCTCGGGCGTCGCCTCGATGACCTGTTGGGCGGAGGCCGTGGCGCCTGCGCAGAGCAGCATCAGTAGGATCAGTTGTTTTTTCATGCGTATGAGGTTTTTGTGTTCGAATGTATTTTCAGCAAAGTCAAAGATACGAAACGGCGGCGGATTTCCCAAGTTTCCCGCCGCTTTTTTCCGCAGGACCGCCCGCCGCGGCCGAAAAAGCGCAAAAAGGAGGTGGCGGGCCGCGGTATTCCGATCTTTTTTGTCTATATTTGTTCCACCTTCCGTGGCGTGTGCCGAGAGGGGCGGCCCGTGCGGCTGCTTCGCCCGAGGACGGAAAGCGCACCGGAAGCCCGAACGGACGAATCATTATCTAAAGAACAACAACCTTATGCGATCACAACTTATTCTTCGACTGGCCGGCGCCCTCTGTCTGGCCCTGCCGGTCGCCGCATCGGCCGGCAAACCGTGGAAAGCGGCTCCGTGTACGCCGGCGGCCGTCGAGCGGACCTTCCCTGCCACGGCTTACGGCAACCCCTTCGGCGGTTCGGACCGCAGCATCCTGCGCATTGTTTCCGAGGCGGCTGCGCTCGAGGGCATCCGCCTGCCGTTGCAGGCCGACGGCCGGCTGGCGGAGCATACGCTGCGGCTGCGCTTCGGTACGCCGGCGCGGCTGCTCGTCGCGGCTCCCTCGCGCGAGGCGGTCGAGGCCCTCGGATTGGGGCGCGGCGTGCTGTCGCGCGAGCCGCTGCTCAAACAGGCCGTTTCGGTAACCGAGCTCCCCGCTCTCGATATCTACGGTGTCGACTACGCGAAGGGCGAACACGCGATCGCGGTGCCTGCGGGTGCCGAACCCGTCGTGGTGCTGGGCGCCGTGGCGGCTTCGCAGCGCTTCACGGGAGCCGATGCGGGATTGGCGGGCGGTCTCAACTACCCTGCTTTCCCGATCGAGGGCTTTTCCGAGAAGCCGGCCCTCTTCACGATTCTCGGCGGTCCCGATACTCCCGTGGTCGACGAGGGCATGCCCGGTACGGAGACGATTCAGGGCGGTTTCGAGGGCGGTCAGATGATTAAGCTCGGCGACACCTACCACATGTTTCCGACCGAGCGTGCGGGCGAGATCGGTCATCCCGCCAAGTACGACCGTATCAAGACGCGCATCGGCCACTGGACGAGCAAGGATGCCGTCCACTGGGAGCGTCAGTCGACGATCTATCAGGCGAGCGGCGTCTACGCCGTGTCGCACTACGACCACCCGATGAACGATCGCCGTGCCGCTATCTGGTCCTACATGCCGATCTTCAACAAGGAGAAAAATCGCTGGCAGGGCCATTATCTCGCCTATACGTGCGACAGCGTGGTGGCGCCGAACCACTCGTTCGGCCGCATCTGGCGCTGCGAGTCGGAGGTCGAGGGCATCGAGGGAATCGGCGGCCCCTACCGCGACTGCGGCATCGTGATCGAACCCGGTCTCGATTCGCAGCTTTGGGAGGGACGCCAGGGGGTCGCCTCGTTCTTTCCCTACCGCGTGGGCGACAAGTGGTACGGCTTCATCAGCGGGGCCTATCCCTATCGGACGAAGGCCGACTACCCCTTCGGCGGCAAGCCGACGCACTGGTATGTGGGTCTGGCCGAGGCCGACGATCTGGAGGGCCCCTGGACGCGCATGAAGGAGCTCAACCCCATTACCTCGATTCATCCGCGCTTCGTCGAGAACCCGATCGTTTCGCAGCTTCCGAACGGGCTCTATATCGCCGTCTTCGACGGCGGTCCCGAGTGGCTGCATCTGCCGAACATGCTGGCCTATACCCTTTCGAAAGACGGTATCCACTGGAGCGAGGCGCATTACCTGCCGATCGACACGAAGGTTGCCAAGTGGTGGCACACGATGCGCACGCCGCTGGGTCTGATCCCCGAGGGCGACGACGTCTATACGATCGTCTATGCGGCGATCAACAACGACCGCCGCTTCCACCCGATGGGCATGGTGCGGGTCAAGCTGGACCGCAAGGTGCTCGACGAGGTGGCGGATAAACTGTAGTCCCCGGACGGCTTGTTCGTCGCAGCGCGACGGCCGCGGCCTCTCCCGACAAGGGGGGGGGCAGTAGCGACCCTTATTTCAAGTAAAACCCAAAAACACACGATAACCATGAAACAACCGAAAAAATATGCAGGCGTCGTCGTCCCGATGGTGACGCCCGTGCGTGACGGTGCCGTCGATCTGACCGCCGTCGAGCAGATTATCCGTTCGTTCGCCGATGCGCAGGTCGATGCGCTGGTCATGGGCACGACGGGCGAAGGCAACTCCGTCGCGATGGGCGAGGGAATCGATATGATCTACAAGGCCGTCGAGGCCGCCGCAGGCCGCATCCGCATCTATGCGGGTGTGACGGGTCTCTGCCCGAAGGAGCAGATCTCGCAGATCGAGGGCTTCGCGCGGGCGGGTGCCGATGCCGCCGTGGCGGTGCTGCCGGGCTACTATGCGCTGACCGAGCAGCAGATGATCGACTACTACACGAATCTGGCCGACGCTTCGCCGCTGCCCGTGATGCTCTACAACATCTTGGCGACGACCCACCTCTCGATTCCCGTCGAGGCGGTGCGCAAGCTCGCCGATCATCCGAACATCGTCGGTCTGAAGGATTCGGAGCGCGACGCCGAACGCATGGCGCAGTGCATCGAGATCGCCCGCGGCCGCGCCGATTTCGCCTACTTCTGCGGCTGGGCCGCGCAGTCGGCCCATGCACTCGAACTGGGTGCCGACGGCATCGTGCCCAGCACGGGCAACTTCGTGCCGAAGCACTTCCGCGCCCTCTACGAGGCGGCCGTCAAGGGCGACATGGAGGAGGCGAACAGCCTGCAGCAGCTGACCGATTCGATGGCCGTCGTTTACCAGCAGGGCCGTCCGCTCGGACAGCAGCTCGCCGCCCTGAAGCGCATCATGGAGCGCCTCGACCTCTGCGGCCGCGAGATGCTGCCGCCGCTCACGATGCTCTCCGAGGAGGAGTACCGCATCATCGACGAGAAGATCGCCGCCTTCGACCTGTAAACCGATCCGAAACTACTGACCTATGACACCAACCCTCCACTGGGTCGATATCGCGCTGGTACTGGCGAGCGTCGCATTCGTGATGCTCTTCGGCCTGCGCTTCGCCCACAAACAGAACTCGACCGACAGCTATTTCGCGGCCGGCGGATCGCTCCCTTCGTGGGCGATCGGCATGTCGATCTTCGCCACGCTCATCAGCAGCGTCACCTTCCTTGCCTATCCGGGCGCCGCATACGGCGGCAACTGGATCCTGCTCGTGCAGGGGCTCATGGTCCCGGTCGTGCTGCTGGGCATGATCTGGTTCATCGTTCCCCTCTTCCGCCGCGTCATCAAGCTGAGCACCTATGAATATTTCGAGCGCCGTTTCGGCTGGGGCGCCCGCCTCTACGGGTCGCTGGCCTTCCTGCTGACGCACTTCTCGAAGATGGGCACCGTCTTCTTCCTCGTGAGCCTCGCTATCGCCCAGTTCATGAGCTGGAACATCTATGCCATCATCATCGGCATCGGCATCGCCGTGACGATCCTCACGCTGCTGGGCGGCATCGAGGCGGTCGTGTGGATGGACGTGATCCAGGGCTTCATCCTCATCGCCGGCGGTCTGATCTGCGCCCTGATCCTGCTTTTCGCCCCCGAAGGCGGTCCCGCTGCCGTGTGGGAGGTGGCACGCGAGTACCACAAGATCGACGTCGGTCCTTACGCCTTCGATTTCGTGCAGCTCACCTTCTGGGTGATGGTCGTGAACGGCATCTTCTATGCGATTCAGAAATACGGTACCGACCAGACGATCGTCCAGCGCTATCTGACGGCCAAGGACGACCACGCCGCCAAGAAGGCTGCCTACATCGGCGTGCTGGCCAGCGTGCCTATCTGGACGCTCTTCATGTTCATCGGCACCTGCCTGTTCGCCTACTACAAGATCGGCGGCGGGCTGCCCGAGGGGATGAAGGCGGACGACGTATTCCCCTATTTCATCGCCACGCAGCTGCCGATCGGCGTGAAGGGTCTGATCATCTCGGCGCTGGTGGCGGGTGCCATCTCGTCGCTCGACTCCGACCTGAACTGCTTCGCCGCGATCGGTGTGCAGGACTTCTATGTGCGCCGCCACCCCGAAAGCACGGACCGTCAGCGCCTCGTGCTCGGACGGTGGATCGTCGCGCTGGCGGGTCTGGCGGCCATCGTGATCGCCGCGATCTACGCCTACTGGGACGGCGAGGGGATCCTCGGCGTGCTCTTCGGTCTCTACGCGATCTTCTCGTCGGGCATCGTGGGTCTCTTCCTGCTCGGTCTGCTCTCGCGCCGCGCCAACAAGGAGGGGCTGTGGGTCGGCCTTGTCGCCTGCATCCTCTTCACGGCCTATGCCGTGCTTACGTCGTCGAAGTTCTCGATCGGCGGTGAAAAGCGGCTGCTGCTCGATCTGGGCGAGTGGAATTTCCACCACCACAAGATGATGCTCGGCGTCTACAGCCACCTGATCGTCTTCGCGGTCGGCTGGGCGGCCTCGTACCTCTTCCCCCGTCGGGCGGTGGACGAAAACCTGACCCTCTACGGATATCTGAAAAAACGTAAAACGGAGCAAAACGCATAATTACATCATGAACATCGTAACCTTGCAGCAACCCTCGCGCGTCGTATTCGGCGAGGGTGCCGTCGGCTGTTTCGCCGACGAATTCCTGATGCACGGATTCCGCAAACTCTTTCTGCTGACTGCACCCCCGATCCGTCCGCTCATCGCCGACGTCGTCGCGCGCATCGAGCAGGCCGGCGCCGAGGTGCGCATCTACGACCGCATCACGGCCGAACCCGCCCTCGACGAGGTGCTGGAGATCATCGACGAGGCCCGCGCCTTCGGTGCGGACAGCGTCGCCGGCATCGGCGGCGGCAGCGTCCTCGACACGGCCAAGGTGGTGGCCGTCTTCGCCCCGAGCGACCAGCAGGTGGCCGACTGTTTCGGCACGGGCTTCATCAAACAGCGCGGCCTGTGGTGCGCCTGCCTGCCGACGACCTCGGGTACGGGCAGCGAGGTCTCGCCCAACGCCATTCTGCTCGACCGGGCCGAGAAACTCAAGAAGGGAATCGTCAGCCCCTACCTGCTGGCCGATGCCGCCTACATCGATCCGCTGCTGACGCTCACCGTGCCGGCCAAGATTACGGCCGAGACGGGTATGGATGCCCTGACGCACTGCATCGAGGCTTTCACGAACAAGTTCGCCCATCCGGTCGTCGACCGCTATGCGCTGACGGGCATCGAGCTGATCGCCGCCAATCTGGAGCGCGCCGTGAAAGACGGCAGCGACCGTGAGGCGCGCGCGGCCCTCTCGCTCGGCAGCTACTACGGCGGGCTGTGCCTGGCGCCGGTCAATACGGCGGCGGTGCACGCCCTCTCCTACCCGCTCGGCGGCGAGTATCACATCTCGCACGGTCTGGCGAACGCCATTCTGTTGCCGACGGTGATGCGCTTCAACCTCTCGTCCGATCTCGAAAAACACGCCGCCATTGCGCGGGCCGTAGGTGTTGACTGCACGGGGCTGACGACCGAGGAGGCCGCGCAGCGCGGTGTGGAGCGGATCGCCGAGCTGTCGAAGCGGTGCGGCATTCCCGCCACGCTGACTGAGATCGGCATCGGCCGCGAGAAGGTCGGCGAACTGGCCGACGCCGCGATGAAGGTGACGCGCCTGCTGGTGAACAATCCGCGCGAAGTGACCCGCGAGGATGCGATTGCAATCTATAACGAACTCTACTAACGATGAATACACTACCTATTTTAGCCATTACGATGGGCGACCCCGCGGGTGTCGGCCCCGAGATCATCGCCATGTCGCTGGCGCAGGAGGAGCCCTACGCGCTGTGCCGTCCGCTGGTGGTCGGCGATGCCGCCATGATGGAGCTGGGCGTCCGCTCGGCCAAGACAGATCTGAAGGTGCGCCCCGTGGAGCGGGTGGCCGACGCCCGTTTCGAGCGCGGCACGATCGACGTGCTGGATCTGAAGCTAATCGACGCCTCGCAGTTCGCCTACGGCACGGTGTCCGCCCAGTGCGGCCACGCCGCTTTCGAGGCGGTGCGCGTGGCGATCGACCTGGCCATGAAGGGCGAGGTGGACGGTACGGTGACGGCTCCGCTGAACAAGGAGGCACTGCACGTCGCGGGCCACAATTTCGCCGGTCATACGGAGATCTACGCCCACTATACGGGTACGAAGAAATACGCCATGCTGCTGGCCGACGACCGCATGCGCGTGATCCACGTCTCGACCCACGTGTCGCTGCGCGAGGCGTGCGACCGGGCGAAGAAGGAGCGCGTGATTGCCGTGACGGAGCTCATCCTCGATGCCTGCAAGAGCTTCGGCATCGCCGATCCGCACATCGGCATCGCGGGTCTCAACCCCCACGCCGGCGAGGGCGGTCTGTTCGGTGACGAGGAGATTCGCGAGATCATCCCCGCGATCGAGGAGATGCGTGCCCGCGGCTGGAATGTCGAGGGGCCCGTGCCGCCCGATTCGCTCTTCTCGCGCGCCCGTTCGGGCCAGTTCGACGGCTGCGTGGCGATGTATCACGATCAGGGCCACATTGCCTTCAAAGTGGGCGGCTTCGAGTGGGATCGCGAGACACAGCGCATGGTGGCGGTCAAGGGTGTCAACATCACGCTCGGCCTGCCGATCATCCGCGTGTCGGTCGACCACGGCACGGCGTTCGACGTCGCCGGCAAGGGCATTGCGAATCCCGATGCGATGCTCATGTCGATCGAGTATGCCGCCCTGATGGCCAAGAATCGGAAATAAGGAGTATCGACAATAAGCGGATCGCATGAAACTGTTGGTCATAGCCGACGATATTACGGGGGCCGCCGAGATGGCGGGCATCGCCCTCGGGTTCGGTTGCAGCGTGCGCTTCACGACCTCGATCGACCGTCTGACAGACGACGGGGATGTGTGCGTGGTGGCGACCGATACCCGCTCGATGCCGCGCGAAGAGGCGGTAGCCGTGACCGAACGGATCGTTGAGCGGTTGCGCGAGGCGATTCGCACGGGGGTGCTCGACGGCGTGCGGCTCTTCAAGAAGACCGATTCGGTGTTGCGCGGTCACGTGACGGCCGAACTGCGGACGCTGATGCAGGCGGGTTATACGCGGGCGCTGCTGCTCCCGGCCAATCCGTCGAAGGGGCGTTGTATCGTCGGCGGGCGTTATCTGATCGACGGCGTGTCGATCGACCGCACGGTGTTCCGCACCGATCCCGAATTCCCTGCCGTGACGGCCGATGTCGTGCAGCTCGCGGGCGGTGAGGTCCGCTATGCGGCAACGTCGGTCGAGCGGCTGGAGACGGGGATTACGATCGGCGAAAGCCCGACGTGCGAGGCGGTGGCCGACTACGTGGCCCGCTTCGGCGGCGATGCGCTGCTGTGGGCCGGGGCTGCGGATGCTTTTCGGGCGCTGCTGGCTGCCGAAGGGTTCCGGGAGGCGGCCCGCCCGTCGTTCGGCGGGCTCGGCGAACGGCGCACGCTCGTCGTCTGCGGCAGTACGGTGCGGCACGATCTGTCGGCGGAGCCCTTTTTCCGACGTCGCCGCGTGGCGGCCGCGCCGATGCCCGATGCAGTCTTCGACGGGGCCGATCCGTCGTCGTGGATCGAAACGGCACGGCAGCTGCAGGCCGGCGGAGCCGACGCCCTCGTGCTGCGCATTCCGCAGCAGGTGCAGGTCGACGGCGCGCGGGCGCGGCATCTGCGCGCGGCCATGGCCCGGACCGTGGCGGAGCTGGTGACGACCGAGCGCTTCGCCGAACTGGTGATCGAGGGCGGCGCGACGGCCTATGCGGTGCTCGACATGCTCGGCTGGCGCGACTTCACGGTGACGGACCAGATCGCCCCCGGCGTGGTGCGGCTCCGCTACCCCGCTGCCGATGTGCACCTGATCTTCAAGCCGGGCAGTTACGACTGGGGCCCGACCTTCGTCTGAAACCCGATTCCGAAAAAAAAGAACATCGGCGTCCGATCCTGCAACAGGGAGGGACGCCGATGCCGTTTTTGTCAGCGGCGTTGTCAGTTCGCCTTCATGACGTGCGACGGGTTCTCGTTGGCGGCGTGCCAGCTTCGGGCCGTGACGGTTGTGACCGTCACGACGAGCAGCAGGACGACGGCTGCCGCGAAGATCCGGCCCGTCATCGGGGTACGGTAGGCGAACTGCGAGAGCCAGCGGTCGACGACGGCATACCCGACGGGGATGCCGACGACCGAGCAGGCGGCGATGACAAGCAGGAAGCGGCGGTTGAAGAGGAGCAGGATCTCCCCTGCCGTGGCGCCGTTCACACGGCGGATGCCGATCTCGCGGCGGCGGTACTGCGTCTCGAAAAGGACGAGCCCGAAGACGCCCATGACGGCGATGAGAATCGCCAGCAGCGAAAAGAGCAGCACGAGGACCGACAGCTGCTCCTCCTGCCGATAGTTCTCTTCCAGCTCCTCATCGATGAAGTGCGGCGCGATCCGTTCGAGCTCGATCGCAGGATCGAAGCGCTGCACGACCTTTCGGATGCAGCTTCGGGCTGCAGCCCCCGTCACCCCGGCCCGCATGCGGATGTAGAGGTGGTTGAGCACGGGCTTCGGAGCGCTGCTTACCGTGAAAGCGAAGGGTTCGAGGTCGTACTGCATGGGCTTGAAGTGGAAATCCCGACAGATGCCGACGATCGGCAGGAGCGCCCCGCTGCTGCGCGTCAGCGCATTTCCCGCCGTCAGGCCGAAGCGGCGTGCGGCGGTCTCGTTGATGATGAAGGTCATCCCCTCGCCCACCTCGTCGGCCGGCGTGAAGTCGCGTCCGTCGACGATCTCGATGCCCAGCACGGCGAGATGGTCCCACGAGACGCGGTGCGTGTTGAAGAGGTTGAGCCGTCCCGTTTCGGGATCGGTGTAGCCCCAGCCGTTCCGCTGCGGTGCGACCAGATCGCCCTCGGCGGCACTTACGGCCGCCACCTCGGGACGCTGACGCAGCAGTTCGACCAGTGCCTCGCGGCGTTCGGAATTCGCCACGGACTTTTCGGGGAGGGTGATGCCGTACAGCTGTTCGCGGTCGAAGCCCATTTCGTATTGCATCATGAAACGGTGTTGCCGTTCGATGAAGAGCGTGGCGATGATGAGCACGAGGGCGATGACGTACTGCACGCCTACCAGCGCATAGCGCAGGCGGCGCCCCGCCCCTGTGGCGCGGAACGACCCTTTGAGGACGAAGGCGGGCGGAAAACGGGTGAGGTAGCGGGCCGCGCAGATGCCTGCGACGACGGCCAATGCGACCGCTGCCGCGATCGAGCAAAGCGCGGTCCGCAGGTTGGCGGCGAGCGATACGGTGGTCGACAGCGAAGCGGCCAGCGGCGAGTCGGCGAAGAGCACCACCAGCGCGAATGCGACGTAGACGGCCGCGACGACCAACCCCACCGTCTCGAAGACGAGGCTCGTGCAGAGCGTCGCCCGCGAGGCGCCGAAGATCTTGCAGGTGTTGATCGCGCGGATGCGGGCGGGGATCAGCGCCAGGAAGAAATTGATGAAGTTGATGAAGGCGACGGCGAGGATCAGCACGGCGATTGCGAGCAGCGTGCAGGTGGTCGTGCGGTTGCCTGTCGGACTGTCGATTCCCTCGACGTCGGGGTCGAAATAGAGCGTCGCGAGCGGGTTGAGCGTCGGCGCGAGCAGCCTCATCTGCCGCTCGAGCTCCTCGGGCGAGCAGCTTTCTGCCAGCCGGCTGCGGAGCAGCTCCCGCAGCTTGTCCCCGACGGTCTCGGGGGCGCTTCCTTCGGTCAGCCGCAGGTAGAAATTGCTGTGCCAGTGGTTCGACGCCTCCTGCCCGGCGGACGGCAGCAGCGTGATGCCGTCGATGGCGTCGAAGGCGCACGGCGAGACGAAGTCGCGGTAGATCGCCACTACGGTCAGCTGCTCCTCCTGTTCGGCCCCTTTGCCGACGTGAAGCCGGTCACCGACCTCCAGTCCGAGGCGTCGGGCCGTCGAGGCCGCGAGCAGCAGGCGGTCGGTGCCGACCAGTTCGTCGAGCGAGCCGGCCGTCGAACGCACGTCGAGCAGTTCGAGCGCCGTCCGTTCGCATCGCGTGAGGTTCAGGGTGAAGTTGTCGATCGCATGGCGGCGCTTGATCGAGAAATCGCCCGGATCGCCTGCGAGCGAGAGCACGCCGAAACATTCGATCTCGGGGATCTCGCGGCAGAGCGCGTGCGGCAGCTGGCGGTCCCAGTTCATCGCGCGGCGCCCTTCGTCGTACCAGCTCGGATGTTCGAGGCGGTAGATGCGGTCGGCCGCCGGGATGCGGCGGTTGAACGACAGATCGTGGCCGACCTGTACGGCGATCAGATACACTGCGGCGAACGCCACGCCCATGCCGAGTATGTTCAGCACGGACGAGGCGGTGTATCGCCGCAGCAGCGTTAAAAAGTTTTTGAGGTAGAGGCGCATGAAGGTGACGTTTCGTTGGAAAAGTCGGTTTAGGAAGAGTTGTAGATCGCGATGTCGGCGATTACCCCCCCCCATGTTTTGAAAGTGTGCAATTGTCTGACAAGTAGTTCATAAGAGTGCTTTTCTTTAAGTATTAGTTCGCTTTTACGACGTGCGACGGATTCTCGTTGGCCACGTGCCAGCTGCGCAGCGTGACGATCGAGGCCGTCAGCAGCAGCACGGCGATGCCCGCTGCGACGAAGAGCCAGTACGGCATGTCGATGCGGTAGGCGAACTGCGAGAGCCAGCGTTCGGCGAGCAGCCATGCGACGGGTGTCGCTATGACGAAGCAGACGGCGACGATCTGCGCGTAACGGCGGTTGAACATGCCGATGATCGAACCCGTCGAGGCTCCGAAGACCTTGCGGATGGCGATCTCGCTGCGGCGGTACTGCGTTTCGAAGAGCACGATGCCGAAGACGCCCATGAGCGATATGACGACGGCCAGCAGCGCGAAGAGCGAAATGATGACGGTCTGTCGCTTGGTTGTCTCGTAGAGCTGGGCGATCTTCGTGTCGAGCAGGTCGATCGACGGCTCCTCGAGCTCGGGTGCGATGCGGGCGACGAGTTTGCGGATGTAGTCGCAGGCCGCTCCGATATCCGCACCGCGGCAGAGACGGAGGTAGAAGGTGTAGAATTTGTTCGAGCGGGTGCATATCAGCGCGGAGTAGACCGTCGGATCGCTGACAGGTGTCAGACGGACATGCTGCAGCACGCCGCAGACGTTGTAGCCGGCGAATTCTTCGCCGACACGGACGTCGATATCGTCGTGCAGGTTGTCCGAGACGAGCACCTCGTTGCGATTGGACGACTGCGGCGTGAAGAATGCGCCGTCCGCCAGTTGGAACCCGAGCACTTCGGGCAGGTTGTAACGGATATCCCAAAGCTGCATCGTGAAATATTTGTCCTTGTACTCGTAGCCCATGGTCATCATGCCCGAACCGATAATGCTGTGGCATGAAGCGGTGACGCCTACGGCATCGGGATATTGTTCGAGCTGTTCGAGGACCGCGTCGCAGTGGGAGCGCAGGTCGTAGGCTTCGAACGTAAGGATGTTTTCACGGTCGAAGCCGACGTCGGCGCGGATCATGTGGCGGTATTGCAGGAAGAAGAGCGTCGCCATGACAAAGAGGAGCATCGAGGCCGTGAACTGGACACCGATGAGCAGCGAACGCAGCCGTCTGCCCGCATGCGAACCCGCGAAGCCAGCCTTGACGGCCATCGAGGCGTTGAAGCGGGTGATGTAGAAAGCGGGCCAGAGGGCTGCCGCCACGGCCATGACGAGGAGGACTGCTCCCATCAGGGCGATGACGGGCAGGTTGTCGGCGAGCCGGAGCGACGAGGTGACGAACGAGGCGATCGGCGTCTCCTGCAGGGCGATCATCAGGTAGAGCGCCAGCAGCATGGCGACGGCCACCAGCCCGACTGCCTCGAAGAGGAAGCTGCTGCGCAGCGTGCTGCGTGCGGCGCCGAAGACCTTGCAGATGTTGACGGCGCGGATGCGGACGGGGACGAGCGCCAGGAAGAAGTTGACGAAATTGATGAAGGCGATCAGGAGGATCGTCGCGGCGATGGCGATCAGCGTGACGGTCGTGCCGACGGTGCTCTGCTCGATCCTCGAACCGAAGAGGGCGTCGCTGTAGTACATCTTGTCGAGCGCCGTAAGCCGCAGCGGCTGTTGCTCACTACCCTTTTCGTCGTTCTTAAATCTCCCGAGATACCACGAGGCGTAACGGCTCTCCCAGAGATCGACGAAATCCTGCGGGTCGGCTCCGGCCTTCAGACGAACGAATACGGTGTCGTTCCAGTTGTTGTTCGCCATGTCTTTTCGGTCCGTGCAAATGAACATATTCATCCGGTGCAGGAGCGTGTTGCGCGGAAAATCCTCGAAGATGCCGACTACCGTATAGCTCTGTTCGGGTTTGCCGTTGTCGAACCATTTGCCGCCTTCGAGGAAGAGCGGATCGCCGATACCGACCTGCAGCTTTTCAGCGAACGAGCGGGAGATGATGAGCGTCTGCGGGGCCTCGAATCCCTTCAGGTCGCCCGCCACGGTGCGGAACGAGAAAAGGTCGACGATATCGGGGTGCGCCTTGTGGATGTTGAAGTTGAATTTCTCGAAGTTGTATTCGTTCCGACGGACCCATACGCGTTCGGCGGCTGGAGCAAGTCTTAATTCGCCGCCGATCTCGGTGTCCGGCGAGAGCTCGAAGCTCTCCAGCGAGACGGGAAGCGGGCAGTTCGTCGACCAGCTGGTATTGTCGGCATCCTGACTGTTCCATAGCGGGGAGAGCATGTAGATGCGGTCGGCATGCTCGATCGCCCGGTTGTAGGTCATCGAGTACCATACCTGCGAGGCGATGATGTAGAAGGCCGTGAAGGCCATCGTCAGTCCCGCGATGTTCAGCACCGAGGCCGCCTTGTAGCGCCGCAGGGTCGTGAGGAAGTTCTTGAAGGCGATTTTCATGGTATGAAGGTGAGTTGGTTATTCCGTTTTGATCATGTCGATCGGGTTGGCCGAGGCGGTGCGCCAGGTGCGGATGATCTGGATCGCATAGATCACCGCCAGCACCGTCGCGATGCCGGCCGCGTAGAGCCACCACGGCATGTCGGTGCGCATCGCGCCGACGCCCCGCAGGAAGAGGCTCGCACCCCACACCGCGGCGGCCGTGCCGACGGCGACGGCGGGCAGCGCGATCAGGGAGATGTTCAGGCCGATCAGCCGCAGCACGTCGCGGCGTGTGGCGCCGCAGACCTTGCGGACGGCGATCTCCTTGCGGCGGCGCTGCATTTCGTTGCCGAGGAAGCCGACGAGGCCCGAGAGCGAGATGACGAGTGTGACGAACGCTACGGCCAGCATGTTGTTGCGGATCTCGCGCAGGCGGCTGAAGGCGTGGTCGAGGCGCTCGCGGTAAGGGACGAAGCGCCACTGAAAGTCGGAGTCGTAGTAGCGGTCGATGACAGCCTTGGCCGCGGCAGCCGTCTCGGGCGAGAGGTCCTGCAGACGCAGCGCCAGCTGCAGGGTGATGCGCGCGTCGGGGTTGTTCATGTACTCCCGGGTAGGATGCAGCACGATCGGCGACACACCGCCGCCGGACATCTTGAAATCGGCCACGACGCCGACGATTTCGAAGGCATCCTGCGAGTCGCGGATCGTCCGTCCGACAGCCTCGCCGGGCTCCCAGCCGCGCATGCGGACGTAGGTCTCGTTGACCAGCACGCGGTTCACGGGATCGGTGGGCAGTATGTTGCGGCCTTCGACGATCCGCATCCCCATCGTCGGGATGTAGCGGTCGTCGCAGTATTCGATGCGGCACGAGAAGAGCACGTGCCCCTCGTCGTCCACGCAGGGCGATCCCGAATAGCCCCACAGCGGGTAGCCCTCGGCATAGGAGGCCTCTTCGACGGCGGGCAGCTTGCGCAGTTCGCCGATGATCGTCTGCAGGCTCGTCGGACGTCCCCCGAGCGTGGCCGTAATCAGCCGGTCGTAGTTGTAGCCGAGGTCGGCGCGGTTGACGTAGTTAGCCTGACGGACGGTGACGGCGAGGAAGAGGACGATGCCCGTCGTGCAGCACACCTGCACGAAGAGCAGCATGCGTTTCCACCAGGTGCGGTTGTCGCTTCCGCGGCGGAAGGCGTAGTGCAGGTCGATCGCCGAGAAGAGCGTCGCGGGCAGGATGCCCGCCGTGAGGAAGGCGGCGACGCAGACTGCGGCGGGGATCCAGATGCGATTGAGAGCGAAGAGGTCGCGCATGTTGTAGCCCACGGCGTTGCCGATCTCGGCGTGCAGCGAGGCGATCAGGAAGGCTGCCACGACCGTCGCGGCGAGGACCATCACGAGGGTCTCGCCGAGCAGCATGCGGAAGACGTCGCTGCGGCGGGCGCCCGTACAGCGCATCATGGCGATCGTGCGGCTGCGTCCGGCGAGCGACGAGATGGTCAGCAGGACGTAGTTCAGGCAGGCCACGAGCAGCGCGATGATGCCGATTGCCGAATAGAGATAGGAGATCCACTGCAGCTCGTTGTCCGTGAAGGCCGCCTTGGTCAGCGGCACGAACAGGCAGCTTTCCTGCCACTCCCGGCGCTCCTCCGTGAGGCCGTGGCGGCGGTCGAAGTCGGCCATCTGCGCCTCGACCTCGGCGATATCGCTCCCCTTGCGCAGCTTGATGAAGGTCGGGAACGAATCGTTGCCGAACCACATTTCGCGCTCGCGGTCATAAGGCAGCCAGATGAGGAACTTGAAGCCGCCGATCGAGTTGTTGACGGGCGGCGTGCGGAAGATGCCCGCCACGGTCCAGGTACCGCCCTGCTCGATCTGGAGCGTGCGCCCCAGCGGGTCCGTGTCGCCGAAGATGGTTTCGGCCAGCTTCTCGGAGATCATGATCTCGCCCGCGGCATACCCTTCGGCGGAGAGGATGCGGTGCGGATCGCCGCTCACGACGCCGAAATCGAGCACGTCGAAGAAGTTCGTGCCGGCGGAGAGTCCGTAGCAGTCGTAGGTCGTCTCCCGCCAGGTCACCTGCATGCGGAAATCCTGAAAATGAGTCGCCGCCTCGATCTGCGGCAGGTCGGCCGCGAGGTTGGGCGCCAGCGGGCGCACCATCTTGTCCGAAAGGCCGTATTTCGGCGAGCGGATCCACACCTGCCAGATGCGGTCGCTGTCGGGGAAGAAGCGGTTGTACGAAAGGACGAACCCCACGTAGGAGAAGATCAGCAGGGCGACGACGAGCCCCAGCGAGAGTGAGACGAGGCGCGAGAGCGAGTTGCCGCGGCGTTTCGCGAGGTAGCGCAGGGTAAAGGAGAGAGATTTCATCGGTGTTCGTTTTTTTGATTACTGGCGGCATGGGCGGGGTTCAGTCCGTCCCATGCCCGAAATCGCGCTTATGGTAATTCGGTCGGCGGTTTCGATACGGGGTTTGCGGTGTTTCGCAGCCGCCCGTTGCAGATGGCTGTGCCGGCGGACGCTGACGTCCGCCGACCGCCTCCGCCGGCTGCGGATTGCCCGGGATCAGAGCTTCGAGGCGACGTCCGTGACGATCTGACCGTCGAAGAGGCAGATCGTGCGCGATGCATACGACGCGTCGTGCTGCGAGTGGGTCACCATGATGATCGTGGTGCCCTCGCGGTTGAGCTGCTGAAGCAGGTTCATCACCTCCTGGCCGTTCTTCGAGTCGAGGTTACCGGTCGGCTCGTCGGCGAGGATCAGCTTGGGGTTCGAGACAAGGGCGCGGGCGATCGCCACACGCTGCTGCTGACCGCCCGAGAGCTGCTGCGGGAAGTGGTCGGCGCGGTGCGAGATGTTCATGTGGTCGAGCATCTTCTTGACACGCTCCTTGCGCTCCGACGCCTTGACCCCCATGTAGATGAGCGGCAGCTCGACGTTCTCCGAGACGTTCAGCTCGTCGATGAGGTTGAACGACTGGAAGACAAAGCCGATGTTGCCTTTGCGGAACTGCGTGCGGTCGCGCTCGCGCAGGCTGCCCACCTCCTTGTCGAGCAGGTGGTAGCTGCCGCCCGTCGGATTGTCGAGCAGGCCCAGGATGTTCAGCAGCGTCGATTTGCCGCAGCCCGATGGGCCCATCACGGCGACGAATTCGCCTTCGTTGACCTCGAACGAGACGCCGTTCAGCGCGATGGTCTCGATCTCTTCGGTGAAGAAGCTCTTTTTCAGGTTTTCGACTTTCAGCATTGCCATAGTTGTAAGGATTTAAGTGTGAATAATAATTTTATGTGTAATTTTTTTTCGGTTGTTCGTGTTGTCGGAGGGCCGCGTCAGTTCGTCGCACCTCCTTCCGCCCGGCGGATATTCCGTCAATCCTTGATCGACTTGATCGGGTTTTCGAGGGCGGCGCGGATGCTCTGCCACAGCACTGTCAGCGTGGCGAAGAGCAGCACGGCGGCGATCGCCGCGGCGAAGATCCACCACGAGAGCCCGATGCGGTAGGAATAGTCGTCGAGCCAGCGGTTCATCCCCCACCATGCGAACGGCACGGCGATCACCGAGCCCGCCGCCACCAGCCGCAGGAACGAACCTACCAGTCGGCGGACGATCTGGTCGTGCTGCGATCCGAAGACCTTGCGCACGGCGATCTCCTGCCGGCGCTGGAGTATGTAGTAGGTGCTGATGGCCAGCAGGCCCAGTGCCGAGATCAGGATGGCCAGCAGGGTGAAGATCATCACGATCTTCATCAGGCGCGTCTGCTCGCTGTACAGCGACTCGATGCGGTCGGTGACGTAGACGTTCTGATCGGTCCAGAGCACCTCGGGGTGCGTCGTCTTCAACATCTCGACGATCTCTGCCACGGCCCGTGCGTGGTTGCCGCGCGTTTGGATGATCGTGTGCCACGGCCACTCCTTGTAGTTCCATTCGCCGTAGTTGTAGATCATGGCCGCCGACTGCGCGCGCATCGAATGGAAGAGGCGGAAATCGTAGTAGACGCCGCCGACGTCGAAGGTGTTGTACTCGTCGGGGCGGATCTGCGGCGAACTCTCGTCGACGCCGAGCTCCTTGAAGGTGTACTCGTTGAAGTACCACGTTCGCTCGGCGGGTTTGTTGTCCGACTTGAGGCGCAGCCCGAAGATCTCGAAATAGGCGTTGTCGCCCTTGATCTGCTGGAACGAGATGGAGCGCATCGTGTTGTTGTTGGTGCCCCAAAGCGGCGTGCCGTTGCCGACGCCGACCGCCTCGATGCAGGGCAGCTTCCGCAGCTCGTCGACGAAGCGCGAGACGTCGCGTTTGGAGCGGAACATGTCGTTCGAGACGACCAGAATATCTTCCGTGTTGTATCCCAGCGGCATGCGGATCAGGTGGCGGATCTGGAGCGAGATCGTCAGTGCGGCGACGAGCATGGCGACCGTGATCGTGTGCTGGAAGGCGATGAAGATGCGGCTGTAGAGCATCTTCGTGCGGCTGCGGAACGACCCCTTCATGACGTCGATCGGCTTGTAGGCCATGATGGCCAGGGCGGGCAGCAGTCCCGAGCAGGCGCCGATGAGGACGATTGCGGCGATGCCGCACGCCACGAAGAACGGCGACATGACGCCCCAGATCGTGAAGTCGTAATCGAGCAGGCGGCAGGCAAGCGGGGTCGCCAGATCGGCGATCGCC
This sequence comes from uncultured Alistipes sp., assembly GCA_964626515.1. Classification (GTDB taxonomy): domain Bacteria; phylum Bacteroidota; class Bacteroidia; order Bacteroidales; family Rikenellaceae; genus Alistipes. Next base: position 17,261 of record CAZVGH010000001.1, on the reverse strand, counting down.
AGGGCGAGTACGGCCGAGAGTGCCGTGAAGACGATCGATTCGAGCATGAGTTTCGCGAAGACCTCTCCTTTCGAGGCTCCCAGCAGGCGGCGGGTCGCCATCTCTTTGGCGCGCATGCCGGTCTGCGCCATCGTGAGGTTGATGTAGTTGATGACGGCGAAGAGCAGCAGCACGAAGGCGACCGAAAAGAGAATCAGCACGAACTCGCGGTTCCCGTAGCGCAGCGTGTCGTCCGACAGGTTGGCGAAAAAGACCTCCTTGAGCGGCACCAGGCCGACCTGTTCCCAGTGCCCGTGCATGTAGGGCCAGTAGATCTCTTTGAAGAAGGCGAGCATATCCGCGGTGCGGCCCTGCAGGTCGGCATGTTCATGGGCGAGCAGGAAGGTGTTGACGGCGCCGGCGTTGCTCATTTGCTCGTCGTTGGCACCGTTTATGTCGCACAGCCGCTCGGCGCGGACGATCAGGTCGCAGGCGGGAAGTACCGAGTTGTCGATCGCGTGCATGACACCGGCAACGACGCACTCGTTGACGCCGCTCTCGTTCGGGTTTTCCGAAAGCAGGATCCGCTGGCCAAGCACCGAAAGGCTGCTTTCGCTGCCTAACAGCTTGCGGGCGAAGGTGTCGGTGATGATGACGTTGCGGCGGTCGGCCCGGAAACTCTCCTTGTCGCCCTCGATGAGCGGGAAGGTGAAGATGTCGAAAAAGGCCGAGTCGGCGTAGAGGATGTCGACGTGGAATTTGTCGCGGTTGTTGCCGACGATGATATCCTGCTGCTCGTGGTTGACGGCCGTCGTCGATTCGATCTCGGGGTAGCGGTCGCGCAGGTATTTCTGCAGGTAATAGGCCGAATAGCCTCCCTGACCGTTCGTGACGAGGTAGATGTGGTCGCCCTTTTCGTGGAAACCGTCGGTCGAGAGCTGGCGGATCGTGTAGGTCGAGATGAGTACGATCATCGCCAGGGCGATCGACAGGCCGAAGAAGTTGATCGCCGTATAGAGTTTGTTGCGTCCCAGAAAGGTGAACCAGGAACGGAAATTGAGGTTGTGCAGCATAAACGGATCAGTGTTGGATGGATTCTACGGGGTTTTCATTGGCGGCGCGCCACGAACGGGCGGTGACCGTCAGGACGGTGATGACGGCGACGATCGCCACGGCGACGGCGAATACCCACCAAACGAGCGGCGTGCGGTAAGCGAAGCCCGAGAGCCAGCGGTCCACGACGGCATAGCCGACGGGCAGGGCGATGACGGAGCAGAGGAGGACGATGCGGAGGAACTTGCGGTTGAACATGGCGAGGATCTCCCCTACCGTGGCGCCGTTCACGCGGCGGATGCCGATCTCGCGGCGGCGATACTGCGTCTCGAAGAGCACGAGGCCGAAAACTCCCATCACCGAGATGAGGATCGAGAGCAGCGAGAAGACCAGCACGAGGGTCGACAGTTTCTTCTCCTTCCGGTAGTTCTTTTCGAGCTCGGCATCGAAGAAGACGGGCTCGATCTGCGTAGGGTCGGCTCCCGGGGCGAATTCGAGAATCGTCTCGCGGATGTATTCGCGGACGGTCGCTGCCGGGGCGCCGGGAACGGTGCGGATGTAGGTGTGCGAGGGATAGCCCCAGCCGACGGGACCGAAGACGTAGAGCGCGAGCGGCGTGATGCCGTACTGCACCGGTTTGAAATTGAAATCTTTGCAGAAACCTGCGATGACTGCCTTGTTGCCGGTGCCGTCCTGCAGGTGACCCGTAATCGTGTCTTCGAGCGTCAGTTCGAACTGCTTGCGGGCCGTTTCGTTGAAGATGAAGGTGCCGTAGCGGAACTGTTCGTCCGACTCGATGAAATCGCGCCCTTCGGCCATCTCGATTCCCATCATCCGCAGGAAGTTCCACGAGACGGGATAGCAGTGGAAGTTGATGGTCTTGTCCTTGAAGCCGCGGCCCCAGCCCATGCGGCCCGGCGCGACGATGTCGCCCTGCGCATAGGCCACGTCGGCGATCATGGGATTCTGCCGCAGTTTGTCGGTGAAGGCGTCGCGCCGCGTGTAGGTCATTTCCTGCACCTCGCCGTTGCGCTGGTCCGTGAAGACGTTTATCGGGACGTTCACCGCCAGCAGCTGCGAGCGGTCGAAGCCCATTTCGTAGTTCATCATGAATGCGTGCTGGCGGTGGATGAAGAGCGCGCAGACGATCAGCACGAGCGAAATGACGTACTGCATGGCGACCAGCGCCGAGCGCAGCATGCGGCCCGAGGCGGAGCTCTGGAACGACCCCTTGATGACGAAGGCGGGCGGGAAGGAGGTGATGTACCAGGCCGGATAGCAGCTGACGGCGATGCCCGCCGCGACAGCTACGGCCAGCAGCGAGAGCGAGACGACGCTGTTGTCGAAGACCGAGACGGAGGTGGAGATGTATTCGGCGAGCGGCGTGTCGGCGACGATCACCGTGAGCCCCCAGGCGACGACGGCCGAGACGAGGACGAGCCCGACGGTCTCGGTCAGCAGGCCCAGCCGCAGTTTCGTCTGCGAGGCGCCGAAGATCTTGCAGGTGTTGATCGCACGGATGCGGACGGGAATCAGCGCGAAGAAGAAGTTGACGAAATTGATGAAGGCGATCAGGAGGATCAGCGCCGCGATCAGGAGCAGCACGCGGCTCGTCGTGCGGTTGCCGGTCTGTCCTTCGGTGGTATCGGTGTCGGCGTTGAAATAGAGCTCCGTCAGCGGCGTCAGACGCGGCGCGAATTGCTTGAAGGCCCGCTCGAGCTCCTCGCCCGAATAGTTCTTTTCGAGGTAGCTCCGCAGATTCTCACGGAGCTTTTCGGTGACGGCCTCGGGCGAGGTGCCGGGCTGCAGGCGGATGTAGAAGGGGTTGTTCCAGTTGTTCTCGGACTCCTGCTCGGCGGGGAGCATGCCGACGAAGCCGTCGCCGAGCGCGATCGTACTCGGCGAAGCGAAATCGCGGTAGACGGCGGCCACGGTGTAGATCTTTTCGTGGCGTGCCCCCTTGCCGTAGTGCAGCACGTCGCCCACCGAGAGGTCGTATTTCGCGACGGTCGATTCCGACAGCACGAGCGAAGTGTCGCCGATGTTTTCGAGCGAGCCGGCCGTGATGTCGAAATCGAAGACGGCGTAGGCGGCCTCCTCGCAGGGCGCGACGGAGATGTTGAGATTGTCGATGCTGTAGTTGCGGGCGATCGAAAAGTCCGAGATGCTGTAATTTCCGAGCGTCCAAAGCGATCCTGCGGCGGCGATCTCGGGGATGGCGTCGCTGAGTTCGTGCGGGAGGCGGCGGGGCCAGTGCAGGCTCCATTTGCCTTCGTTGTACCAGCTCGGGAGCTCCATGCGGTAGATCTCCGTCGCGTGCTTCAGCGGGCGGTTGTAGTTGAAATCGTAGTACACCTGCACCAGCAGCAGGTAGGCCGACGCAAGGGCGACGGCCATGCCCGCGATGTTCAGCACGGACGAGGCGGTGTAACGCCGCAGCAGGGTCAGGAAATTCTTGATGTACATGGTTTATAGAGTGTGTTCGTTCGTAGTCTGTGCCGCGCCGAAAGCGGACCGTTGCGACGGTTCCCGAAGGGCAAGCGATTTATAACCAACTCAATCATTTGTTTGTCTAACGGACGTGCGGGCAACGGTCCGTCGGTCGCGGCGTGGAAGATGGATCAGCGCTTGAGGACCAGCACGTCGTGGTCGCCGAAATTGTCGTAGGACGACGTGATGACGCGTTCGCCGGCGCGCAGGCCGTCGAGCACCTCGTAGAACTGCGGGTTCTGACGGCCGATGCGGATCTCGCGGCGGTAGGCCTTTTCGCCCGAGGCGTCGACGACGTAGATCCAGCGGCCGCCCGTCGCCTGGTAGAACGAGCCGCGCGGGATGATGACCGCCTCGGTCGGCTGGCCGAGCTGGAGATTCAGGTAGTAGGTCTGGCCGCTGCGGATGTTCTCGGGAACGGTGGCGCCGAAGACGAAATCGGCCTTGAACTGACCGTTGCGCACCTCGGGATAGACCTTGCGCAGCAGCATGTCGAAGCGCGTGTCCTGCCGCTCGAACGAGGCCGTGAGGCCCGTCGTGACGCGGTCGATGTAGTGTTCGTCGATCTGGGCCGTCACCTTGTAGGCCGACAGGTCGTTGATCTGACCGATGTTGGCGCCCTGGGCCATCGACTGGCCGAGCACCGCCTCGAGCATGCCCACCTCGCCGTCGATCGGCGCCTTGACCTTCAGGTTGTCGACGCGCTGGCGGATGAGCTGCATGTTGAGCTGCATCGAATGGAGGCTCTCCTCCATCTGCCCTACCTGGCTTGTGCGGTAGAGCGAATCCTGCCGCTGGCGTTCGAGGATCAGAGTGCGGCGGTTGACTGCCAACTCGTAGTCCTCTTTGGCCTGCAGATAATCCTCGCGGGCCAGCAGGTTGTTGCGCCACAGCTCCTCGTTCTGCTCGTAGGTGCGCTTCTTGCGTTGCACGTCGAGATCCAGCTGCAGCATCTCCTGCCGCAGCGACAGCCGCTCCTGCTCCATCGAGATGAGGGTGTTGCGCAGGATGTTCTGCTTCTCGGCCAGATCGGCCTCCGATTGGAGGATCTGCATCGAGAGCGAGTTGTTCGACATTTCGATGATGACGTCGCCGCGGCGCACCTGCGTGCCCTCCTCGGAGACGATCCGCTCGACGACGCCCGACTCGAGGGGCGAGAGCTGCACGGTGGTGATGGGCTGCACGCTGCCCGTCAGGCGGACGTAGTCGTTGAATTCGCCCTCGTGCACCTCCGAGATCGAGACGACAGCCGCATCGACGCGCAGCACCGAGGCGTTGTCGCGCAGCGCCAGCCAGGCGACGAAGACCAGAAAGATCGCCCCGAAGGCGTAGGGAAGGTTCTTCTTTTGTACGAGGGCTCTCCAGCCGCTCTTCTTTTCACGTTTGATGTCCATGGTTTATCGTTTTTTCTTATTTGTTTGCGGTTTGGGTCGGGGCGGCGGGGATTATTCGCCGGCGGGGGTCACGAGCGGCGTACCGTTGTAGTACTCCACCATGCGCGACTTGATGATGTATTGCAGGCGTGCCTGCAGGCGGTCGGACTGGGCCTGCAGCAGCGTCGAGGAGGCCGTCTGCAGGTCGATGGCCGAGACGAGCCCCTTCTCGAACTTGCGGGCGATGCCGTCGTAGGCGAGCTGCGCCGCGCGTACCTTCTTCTGTCCCTGGATATACTGCTTGCCGTAGCCGAGCATCTGGTGGTAGGTCTGCGCCACCTCGCTCTCGACCGTGCGCCGCACGGCGGAGAGCTCGAGATCGGCGTTCTTCCAATTGTTGCGGGCGCGCCGCGTCGCCGTGCGGCGATTGAGGCCCGAGAAGATCGGAATCGACATCGAGAGCTGGACGTAGCTGCCTCGGTTGTTGCGCAGCTGGGCGCCGAACGATGCGTAAGCCGAACGGTTGTCGACGTTGACGAAGTAGTTCGAATTGATGCCGCCCGAGAGGGAGACCGTCGGTAGGTAGCGGCCGCGCGTGGCGGCGAAATTGAAGCGGCTGTAGCGCATGTTGGAGGTCGCCGAGACGATGCGCGGGTTGTTCTCCAGCGCGTAGTCGAGCACCGCTTCGAGCGAGGCGTCGGGCCGCACGGCCTCGATCTGCAGCTCGGTGTCGATCTCGAGCGGGGCCTCTTGCGGATAGTTCATCGCCTCGCGCAGGCGGATCCATGCCAGTTCGAGGTTGTTCTGCTGCGTCGTGAGCAGGTAGTCGCTGTTGGCCTCCTGCGATTCGATCTCGGCGACGTCGGCGGCACTCTTGCGTCCCAGTTCGAAGAACTTGCGCGACTGCGCGAGCGTGACGCGGCTCGCTTCAAGCTGCTGCTCGGCATACCGGATCGCGTGGGTGTAGTAGACGACGTCCATGTAAGCCGTCATGGCCTGCAGGGCCGCTTCGTCGCGCGCCACCTGCAGGTCTGCCGCCCCCATCGCCCGCGCCACTTTCGTCGCACGGATCGTGTTGATGGTCGAGAGGCCGGCAAAGAGAGGCATCGAGGCGCCGAGGCCGTAGGAGTTGTTGAAGGTGCTTACATTATTATAGGTGTTGGTCTCGGGGTCGACCGAACGGCCGTAGTTGTTCGCGGCGTTGACCGATGCGCTGACCGATGGGAAGGCGGAGGCGATCGCCTGTGCGTAGTCGGCACGGGCCGAGTTGAGCGCGTTGTCACGCTGGCCGACCGTCGTCGAGTGTTCGACGGCGTACTGCATGCAGTCGTCGAGCGACATGCGCTGTGTCTGGGCCGTGGCTGCAGGTGTCAAAAAAATGGACACTGCAAAGCTTAAAAAGAGGTGTTTCATGGCGGTTTGATCCGTGTTAGCGTTTTGCCCCGATGTGGTGCCAACGGCGTGCCAAAACATGCAATAGGTTGTTTTACAGAATTATGCGGGAAACGATCATGCGAAAATGTGTCTAATTTTTGGACACTCCGTGTGAATTTTCTTGACACGAGGCGTTTTTTCGCGTACTTTTGTCGAAAACGGTTCGCGGCGGCATCGGCCGTCCGCGGCCGATTCATTCAACGAACGCACCATGCCCAAAGCCGGAACCCTGCTGATCGTCGACGACAACCGCAACATCCTCTCCGCCGTGAAGCTCTTGGCGGACAACTATTTCGCGAAGGTGCTGACCCTCGCCTCCCCCAACCTGCTGGTCTCGACCCTGCGGACGGAGCGGGTCGACGTCGTGCTGCTCGACATGAATTTCCATGCGGGCATCAACACGGGCAACGAGGGGCTGTTCTGGCTGCAGGAGCTCTCGAAGTCGTTCCCGGCTGTGAAGGTGGTGCTGTTTACGGCTTATGCCGATATTGATCTGGCGGTGCGGGCCATGAAGATCGGTGCGGTGGATTTCGTCGTCAAGCCGTGGCAGAACGAGAAGCTGATCGAGACGCTGCAGAACGCCTATCGGCTGGCCACGGGGCGTGCAGGCAAGGCGGCGAAGCCGCAGCCCGGGAGCCGCAAGGAGGCCTCCGAACCGATGTTCTGGGGAACGAGCCGCGCCATGACGCAGATTCGCGAGATGGTGGACCGCGTGGCAGTGACGGATGCCAACATCCTCATTACGGGCGAGAACGGTACGGGCAAGGAGATGTTGGCCCGCGAGATTCACCGCCTCTCACCGCGCCGTGATCGCGAGATGGTCTCGCTCGACATGGGTGCCATTCCTGACACGCTGTTCGAAAGCGAGCTGTTCGGTCATCTGAAGGGGGCCTTCACCGATGCGCATGCCGACCGTATCGGCAAGTTCGAGTCGGCCGACGGCTCGACGCTCTTTCTCGACGAGATCGGCAACCTGCCGCTGCACATGCAGGCCAAGATGCTCTCGGCGCTGCAGAACCGCAGCATCCTGCGGCTGGGCAGCAACGTCTCGACGCCGGTCGACATCCGTCTGATCGCTGCCACGAACCGCGATCTGTCGGCCATGACCGCCAGCGGCGAATTCCGTCAGGACCTGCTCTTCCGTATCAACACGATCCATATCGAGCTGCCGCCGCTGCGCGAGCGCCCCGAAGATATCCTGCCGCTGGCCGAACGCTTTCTGGAGCACTACGGCCGCCGCTACGGTCGCGAGGGCGTCCGTTTTACGGAGACGGCGGCCCGCCGGCTGGCCGGACATCGCTGGTCGGGCAACATCCGCGAGCTACAGCACGCCGTCGAGAAGGCGCTCATCCTGTGCGACGGCCGCACGATCGATGCCGACGGGCTGCAGCTGCGCGACGAACCCCGCCCGGCCGCCGAGGGAGCCACGATCGAGGAGATGGAGCGCCGCATGATCGCCGAGGCGATCGAGGCCTGCGGCGGCAACCTCTCGATGGTCGCCCGCCGACTGGGGCTGACGCGCCAGACGCTCTACAACAAGATCAAGCGCTACGGCCTATGAAACGGCGCAAGATACCCTATCCGAAGATCTTTTCGGCGGTCCTCGTCGTCATTCTCTCCACGGCGGCTTCGACGGCCGCCTTTCTGACGGACCGCTATTCGCTGCTGGTCATCGCGGTGCCCGCGCTGCTCTTTTCGGTGCGCGCCCTCTGCTCGATTTACGGTGAGATCATGAAGCGTCTGAACTTCATCTTCAACGCCGTACAGAACGACGACTACACTTTCCGTTTCGCCGATGCCCCGTCGGTGACCGAACATGCCCTGATCAACTACTCGCTCAACCGCATCAAGGAGGTGATGGATGCCGCCAAGCTGCAGATCCGTGAGAAGGAGAAGTATTTCGAGCTCATCATGGAGTGCGCCGACATCGGCATCATCACCGTGTTGCAAAACGGCGCCGTCATGCAGACCAACACGAAGGCCGTGCGGCTTTTCGGGCTCATGCGGCTGTCGCACATCGACCAGCTGCGCCCTTTCTCGTCGGAGCTGGCCGACACGCTGTTGCACATCGGCTGCGGCGAACACCGCTCGGTGGAGTTTCCGACCGAAACGGGCAAACTGGCGCTGTCGATCAGCTGCGCAGACATGCAGTTTGACCGGCGGGAGTTGCGTGTCATCACGATCGGCGACATCAACCGGGCGATGGACGACAAGGAGATCGAGTCGTGGAACAAGCTGACGCGCATCCTGACGCACGAGATCATGAACTCGCTCGCCCCCGTCACCTCGATCAGCCACATGCTGCTCACTTCGGAGCAGGATGCCGAGACGCTGCACAGCGGCCTGCAGACGATCCACACGACGAGCGAGCGGCTGCTGCAGTTTGTCGACTCGTTCCGTCAGGTGACGCGCATCCCCGCGCCGCAGCGCTCGCCGTTCTATCTGACGGAGCTGGTCGCCGAGGCGGTGGCGCTCACCGATCTGTCGCAGATCGCCTTCGAGACGCGGATCGAGCCCGGTGACCTGATGCTGTATGCCGATCGAACGCTCATGTCGCAGGTGCTGGTCAATCTGCTGAAGAATGCGCGCGAAGCGGTCGCTGAACTGCCTGACGGGCGGCGGCGCATCTCGGTGCGGGCCGGAATAGACGCCGACGAACGTATCTCGATCGAGGTGTCCAATGCGGGCAGTCCGATTCCGTCGGAGGTCGCCGCCAACATCTTTACCCCCTTCTTCACCACGAAACGCGACGGCTCGGGCATCGGACTGGCCGTTTCGCGCCAAATCGTCCGCCTGCACGGCGGTTCGCTGCGGCTGACGCACAACGCCGCCGACCGCATCGCCTTCACGATCGTACTCGAATAACCGCGCGCGCTGCCAAAAAGCCGCTCCGGACTTGCTTTTTCCCGCGGCTTTGCGTACCTTTGTTAAGATGTAGCCGCCGCAGGCGGCACCGTATCCGTACAACCATAAAAACAGATAAACCATGAAACGCAAAATCGTCGTTACCGTAGCGCCGGTTTGCCACGTCGGCAAACCCGTACCCGAAGGATCGAAAAATCCGCTGACCCCCGAAGAGATCGCCGCCGACGTGGCCGCCTGTGCCGCCGAGGGCGCCTCGATGGTGCACCTGCATGTGCGCGACCTGACGGGTGAACAGACCTTCGACCTCACCCACTTCAGCCGCACGCTCGATCTGATCGCGGCGCAGAGCGATATCGTCATCCAGGGCTCGACGGGCGGTCTGTCCACCCTTTCGCTCGAGGAACGCAGTGTCTGCCTGAACGAGCCGCGCGTCGAGGTCGCCTCGCTCAACATGGGCTCGGTGAATTTCGGCGAGAGCGTTTACGTCAATACGCTGCCCGAGATCCGTTACTGGGCCGCCCGCATGCACGAAGCGAAGGTCGTGCCCGAGATGGAGCTGTTCGACCTGAGCATGGTCGAGACCTGTACGAAGCTGGCTGACGAAGGGGTGCTCGACCGTCCGATGCACTACAATTTCTGCCTCGGCACGGGTACGGCCAGCAACCTCTCCGATACGCCGCGCAACTTGGGCTACATGGTGTCGCTCATGGAGAAGGGCGCCGATTGGGGTCTCAACAACGATTCGATGAAGGATCTGCACATGCTCGGCTGCGCCATCTCGATGGGTGCGAGCGTCGTGCGCGTCGGCTTCGAGGACAGCTTCTACTACGAGCCCGGCAAGACGGCGCCGAACAACGCCTTCCTCGTGCGCAAGCTCGTCGAGCTGGTGCGTGCGCTGGGTTGCGAGCCCGCCACGCCCGCCGAGGCGCGCGCCATCTTCGGAATCGACAAACTGCGTGCGTAAGATGAGCCGCGACTACGCCGAAGCCCTCGCCCGCTATCCCCGTTCGGAGGGGGCTGCGTTGCGCGAGGCCGTTGCCCGACAGCTGCGGGCCAACCGCGTGCGGCTGGTGGTTATCGACGACGACCCAACGGGCATCCAGACGGTCCACGGGTGTCTGCTGCTGACCGATATTACGCCCGAGACGGTCGGTGCGGCCCTCGATGACGACGCACCCTTCTTTTACCTGCTCGTCAACAGCCGCGCCCTCACCGAGAGCGAGGCGCGGAGGGTCGTGCGCGACGCGGTCGAAGCCGTGCTGGCGGCCAACCGCACACGCCATTACAACCTGCTCTTCGTCAGCCGCAGCGACTCGACGCTGCGCGGCCATTTCCCCGCCGAACCCGACACGATGGTCGAGGTATTGCGCGAGCACGGTACGACTTCGGTCATGCCGTTGCTCTTCGTCCCCTCGTTTTTCGAAGCGGGCCGCATGACGATCGAGGGTGTCCACTACATGCAGCAGGGCGAACGGCTGATCCCCGTGCATGAAACGGAGTTCGCCAACGACAACGTCTTCGCCTATCGTCACTCGCGGCTGACGGAGTATGTTGTCGAGAAGGGCCGTGGCACGATCCGTCCCGAGGAGGTGACGGCGATCGAACTGTCCGAACTGCGTGCGACGGAGCCTGCCGCCCTGGCCGAACGGTTGCGGTCGCTCGCCGACAGCCGCTGCGTGACGGTCGATTCGTTCGACTATGCCGACCTGCGGCGTCTCTCGCTGGCGCTGCTGTCGCTGTTCGACGGCGCGGAGGGCGACCGCTGCGGCGTGATCCGCAGCTCGTCTTCGCTGCCGAAGGCGTTGAGCGGTATCGACGAGCGCTCGTTCGTCGGTGCGACGGGCGCGGCAGCCCGCGGCGTGGTCGTCGTAGGATCGCACGTCAAGAAGAGTACCGAACAGCTGAACCGCCTGCTCGAGGCCGACGGCGTGGAGGGGATCGAGATCGACGTGCAGCGCATTCTCGACGACTGCCCCGACTTGCAGGCGGAACTGCTCGCCCGTGCGGCGGCGCTCTATGCCGCAGGACGCATCCCCGTCTTCTACACCTCGCGCCGGGAGGTGCGTTGCGACGATGCGGCACGCCGGCAGGCGCTCGGCGGCAAGATCTCGCATTTTCTGGTCGAGCTGGTGCGCGCACTCCCTTTCCGTCCCGACTTTCTGGTTTCGAAGGGCGGTATCACCTCGCACGATATCCTGACCCACAGCCTCGGGGTCCGCATGGCGCGGGTCGAGGGACAGGCGGCGGCAGGCATCCCGACGATCCGCACGCAGGCCGACGACCGCTTCCCCGATATGCTCTATGTGATCTTTCCCGGCAACGTCGGCTCGGCCGATTCGTTGCGCGAGGTGGTCGAGCGGCTCCGCGGCTGAATCGGGGCGACCGCATGAAAATACCGCCTGTCCTTGTATAAAGGGCAGGCGGCGTTTTTTTTGTGGATTGGGCGGCCTATTCCGCCCCGTTCAGCCGATCGAACGCTTCGATCCACAGATCGGCCATCTTGCGATGTCCGGCAGCCGTCGGATGAATGCCGTCCCAGATCCAGTAGCCGCTCAGCGAGTCGGGCGTCGCCTGTTGCAGCGTGTCGAACATCGTATCATACGGCAGATAGGCCGCGTTGTAGTCGGCGGCGATCCGTTCGACGATCCGCGCCAGCACCCCTACCAGACTGTCGCGCAACGGATAGTCGGGATGCTGCCCCACGCGGCCCGACGGAGCGACGAAGGGGGCGCCGAGCAGGATCCGCAGGTCGGGATTGCGCTTGCGGGCTTCGTCCAGCAGCCGGCGGTAGAGCGTCTCCCAGGCCTCGAAGTCGAACGGCTGCTGCCGGTCGCTGTCCAGCCATTGCTGGACGTCGTTCGTTCCGACGAGCAGCGACAGCACGTCGGGATGCAGCGCGAGTGCATCCTCCTCCCAGCGGCGTTCGAGATCGGCAAGCGTGTTGCCGCTGATTCCGCGGTTGTGGAACAGGTAGCCTTTTTGCGGATATTCGGCCTGGAAATGTGCCGCGCAGAGATACATGTATCCGCTGCCGTAGAGATGATTCAGGTCGCGGAGATTGCGTTCGGACGTCGGCTTCATCAGACCGCCCGAGCGGCCCCAGCCGCCGTCGGTGATGGAATCGCCGATCAACAGGACGGTTCGGCCCCGCTGTGTCGCACCCGCGAACAGGACGACGGTTACGAGAAGGAGAAAGATGCGTTTCATGGTTAAGATGAAGGGTCTGTCGTGTACGGTTAAAAAAAGAATTCGGGGTCCTTCCTTTCGGAAAAGGCCATGTAGAATATTTTCCCGATCGCCTTATATTTGAATCCTTTATATCGTCTGACGCCGTTAGGGCAAACAGCGATACATCTTCCGCAAGAAATACACCTGCCCGGATCGGTTTCCCAGGGGGTGCCGATGTCGATGGCGCCTTTGGGGCAAAGATTCGCGCACGTCCCGCATTTTGTACATGCTGTGTCATCCCCTTTTGGATGGAGCGGAATGCTGCTGTATTTTTTATACGGCCGATGTCCTTTTATCTGCAGGGGCGTATTGCTTTCGTTGCGGATGATAGCTGCACATTTTTCTCCGAAGTCACGCAGCCGGAGCATATCTGTCTTGTCGGGTCGGGAGAACCCTACTTTGGGGAAAACGGAGTGCTGCCCGATGCAGGCGGCAGCTGCTGCAAGATGAAATCCGGATGCTGTCAGCAGGTCGGACAGTTCCAGAAGCGCATCGTCGTAATCCCTGTTGCCGAAGACAACCACAGGAACAGCCTCGGCTCTGTTGCTTTGGAGCGTTTTCAGTTTTTCCGCAACATCCGTCGGGAGCCGGCCTCCATAAACAGGTGATGCAACCAACAATACATCATTTGGGCCAAAGGCGGGAAACTCTATTTTTAGATCATCGGCCAGATTGTGGGAATATAGTACGGGCAGCTCCATACCTTCTGCGATCGCCCGAACGGTGCGCTCGGTGGTTTTTGTCGCGCTGAAATAGATGAGAGACAGATTTTTTGTTTGCATACAGTTCCCGAGTTTCGATACGACGGCAAAGGAATATCCTCACCGTTCTTTTCTTAATGCAAAGTTAAGAAATAATCGTTAGCCGGGCCGGTCAAAACGGCTTTTTATAAAATAATTGCCAACGATGCAAACCATTCGGTTCGTATCGTTGGCAATTAAAGTTTGAACTAATATGGGAGTTTAATATTCCTCCTCATTAAAGAAGAAGTCGTCTTTTGAGGGGTAGTCGGGCCAGATATCTTCGATCGACTCGTATATATCGCCGTCGTCCTCGATCTCCTGCAGATTCTCGAGCACCTCCAGCGGTGCGCCCGAACGTACGGCGTAATCGATCAACTCCTCTTTCGTGGCAGGCCAGGGTGCATCTTCCAGTTTGGAAGCCAATTCAAGAGTCCAATACATGTTTGAAAGTTTTTAAGTTCACGTTTTCAGCTCTTTGTGCGCTCGACGGTCCGTAAGCCGTCGGCGGCACGATTTGCAAATGTATAAAAAAATCGTCAATTGCAAAGCATCAACGCAAAAAAACGCGGGAATCGTATGTCCGCCTTCGTCGTCCGCTACGGAATCCATTGCGTCTCGACTACGTCGTAGCGGGCCGTCAGCGTGCGCCCCAGGACGTAGAAATAGTCCGAAAGACGGTTCAGCCACGCCAACACTGTCGGCGGTACGTTGTGCAATCGGTCGGCGCGCAGCGCAGCCCGTTCGGCGCGGCGGCAGACCGTGCGGCAGATGTGGCAGGCCGAAACGGCCGGGTGACCGCCCGGGATGGTAAACTTAGTGATCGGCTCCAACTGCTGCTGCATGGCGTCGATCCGCTCCTCGATCCACGCGACGCTTTCAGGGGCGAGCGGCGCCACTTTATCTTCTCCGCCCTCCCCTACGGCCAGCAGCGCCTCGACGGTCATCATCTGCGAGAGCAGCCGCTCCAGTTCGCCGACCGTGCCGGCCGATGCGGGATCCTCGCGCAGCCGGTCGGCAAGCATCGCCGTAAAGGCCGATAGCTCGTCGACCGTACCGTAGGCCTCGACCCGCTCGTCGGTCTTGAAGACCCGTTCTCCGCCGATGAGCGTCGTCAGTCCGCCGTCGCCCTGTTTCGTGTAGACTTTCATATGCGATAGTGTTGTTTCGGTAACCGGTCGTCGGTGAACAGCAGCAGGTACCCGCGGTTGTCGACCGAGGTGCCGGCGTGACGCTCGACCAGTTCGGCGCACAGCTCCGCCCGTTTGCGGTTTTCGTAAGGCGCCAACAGCGCAACGGTCGTACCGTCGGCTACCGCCCGACGCACCAGTTCGCGGGTCGCATCGGGTGCGAGATGCGGCGTCAGGAGGCGCAGCTCGCACGGCGCGACGTCTGCATCATCGAAGGCGAAATGCCGATACCCGCAGTGCGTACAGAGGTTCTGCAGCTGGACCGCCCGCCGCCGGGATGCTCCGAGCTCCCGCAGGGCATCGTAGAGCGCCGTGTCGTCACCGAGCAGCCGATGCGGCATGAATGCCTGTCGCACGATGGCGTAGACGAAAGGCGAGTGTACGCCGTGCCCGCGGAAATAGCGGGTGCGGGCGATGCGCGCCGGCAGGGTTGCAAGGCCGAAGAGGCCGCGTCGGATCGAGCACGTCCACATGGTCACTGCTTCAAAAGTCCGGCCAGACGGCCCGTCGAGAAGGCGATCTGCAGGTTGTAGCCGCCCGTGTCGGCATCCAGGTCGAGCACTTCGCCTGCCAGATAGAGACCTTTCACCTTCAGCGACTCCATCGTATAGGGATTGACCTCGTCGCAGCGCACGCCGCCCGCCGTCGTGACGGCGTATTCGAAGGGGGCGTAATCCGAGATGGGGAAGGTCAGCCCCTTCAGCGTCTTGATGAGCCGTTCGATTTGCGTGTCGGTGAGCTTCGACAGGTAGAGTTTCGAATGGATGTCGAGTTCGTTGGCCAGCGGCAGCACGAGCTGCTTCGGCACGAGGCGGCGCAGCAGCTCGGCAAAGAGCTCCGTGGGGCCCAGCTCGGCGATCTCGCGGGCGATGCGGTCGCGCAGCGTTTCGGCGTCGAGGGCCGGTTTGAGGTCGAGCACCAGTTTGACGGTCCGTCCGTCGATCAGGGCATCGACCGCCTCGCGGCTCAGGCGCAGGGCTACGGCCCCTTCGATGCCGCGTTCCGAGAAGCCGATCTCGCCGAACTCCTCGTGGACGGGTTCGCCGTCGATGCAGAGCGTCGCGCGCACGTTGCGCAGCAGCAGCCCGTGCATATACGGGAGCTGCGCATGGATCGACCGCAGCGGCGTGAGCGACGGGCGCAGCGGCTCGATCGTATGGCCCAGGTCAGCCGCGAAGGCGTAGCCGTCGCCCGTCGAACCCGTGCCGGGATAGGAGACGCCGCCCGTGGTGAGGATGACGCGTGCGCACTCCTCCTTGCGCTCGAATCCGCGCTTGTTGCGGTAACGGACGCCGAAGATGCGGCCGCCGACGGTCAGGATCTCCGTAACACGGGTTTCGTAGCGGATCGTGACGCCGTTGTCGACGCAATAGGCCAGCAGCGCATTGGCGATGTCCCACGCCTTGCCGCTGTGCGGGAAGACGCGCTCGCCGCGCTCGATATCGAGTTTGACACCCTGACGTTCGAAAAAGCGGATCGTCGCACGGTTGTTGAACTCGGCGAAAGCCTGCGTCAGGAAGGCGCGGTTCGTGCGCACGTGCTCCAGAAACTCTTCGGGCGGACGGGCGTTCGTCACGTTGCAGCGCCCCTTGCCCGAGATACGCACCTTGCGTCCCGATTTCTCCATCTTTTCGAGCAGCAGCACGCGCTTTCCTGTGCGTGCAGCCGTTCCGGCCGCCATGAGGCCGGCCGCTCCGGCGCCGACGACAATCACGTCGAAGGGCTCCTGCCGGGGTGTTGGGTTCAGTTCTTCCATCATACGTGCAAAGATACGACAAGCCGAGCGCAATGCCAAATTTATTTGAGCATTGCCGAGGCGGAGTATCTTCGGCCTTGGCCAAGGATGCGACAAGCCGGGCGCAGTGCCGCTTTGTTCGGGAGTTACCGAGGTGGAGTATCTTCGGCCTTGGCCAAGGATACGACAAGCCGGGCGCAATGCCGCTTTGTTTGGGAGTTACTGAGGCGGAGTATCTTCGGCTGTGGTCAAGGATGCGACAAGCCGGGCGCAATGCCGCTTTGTTAGGGAATTGCCGAGGCGGAGTATCTTCGGTTTCGTGAAGATTACTTTCGACTGCTCGCCGGTGGTTCTTGTGGCGCCCGGCGGCCAGATCGGGAGGCTGCGCGAGGGTACGGAGCTCGCGGCACTGCCGACGAGGTGTGCCGCCGCATGCGAAAACCGCCTATTCAGCAACGAACAGGCGGTTTTGCGCGGTTGCGGCGGAGCGTTTAGCGCTGCGTCTTCTCCTTGATGTTGTCGGCGACCTGCTGGCCCCACTCCTCGGCTTTGTGGCCGACTTTTTGGGCGGTCTCCTGTACGCGGTTGCCCACCTTCGTGGCCGTCTCCTGGACGCTGTGCTTGATCTTCGTGCCGGTCTCGTTGATCTTGTCCTTCATGCGATCCATGTTGCCGCCCTCTTTCGACTGCTTGTCGCAGTTGCAGGAGTTGCTGCCGTAGGGCTGCTGCTTGTTCATGTCGGTCTTGTGTGCGTTGTGATCGACCGGCTGGGACTTGTCGTTGTCCTGTCCGTAGTTCTTGTTCAAGTCGTTCATGGTGTAAAAGTGTTTGATTGGTTAATTATTGACGCGTCGGTTGCTGACGAGCGCGACGATCCAAAGCAGAATGATCGCGCCGAGAATCGACGTAAAGAGCGTGCCGACCGTACCCATGGGAATCCATCCGAACCACGAAACGATCCATCCGCCGAGCAGACCTCCGATCAGTCCGACGATCAGGTTGATAATGAGCCCCGAACCGCTTCCTTTCATGATGAGGTTCGCAATCCATCCGGCCACCAGACCGATGAGTAAATACCATAAGAAATACATAGTGCAATTGGTTAATTGGTGTCTGGTTGCTGACGGTGCAAGCTCTTTACCCCGTATGCTGTTTCGTCGTTTTTTTCCTGCGC